>NZ_KV830898.1:65015-276424 GCF_001836905.1 Rothia sp. HMSC062F03
GCTTTTCGAAACACATGTGGCTTCTCGGCGTTAATTAGACCGTTATTTAGACCGTCGGCTAGACCCTAGTTGCCGAAGCCCTGCAGGGTTGCTGCCCAGGCGCGGCGCGCCTCCAGAGCTTCCTTAGCCTTGGCGATCTTCTTGGAGTCGCCGCCCTTCTCAGCTGCGGCCAGCTCTGCCTCCAGCTCGGCGAGGGAGTCCTCGATCTGTGCGAGCAGGGAGTTCGCGCGTGCCGCCTTGGCGGGGTCGTTGCGCTTCCACTTTGCCTCTTCGGCGCCGTTGATTTCGTCCTGAATGCGGCGCAGTTCGCCGTCGATACGGCGCAGGTCGTTGCGGGGCACGCGGCCAGCCGCATCCCAGCGATCCAGAATCTTCTCGAAGGCGGCCTTCGCTGCCTCAATATCCTCAACGGGCAGGAGCGCGCGGGCCTCCTCCAGCAGTGCCTCCTTGACCTTCAGGTTCTCGGCGTAGACGGCGTCCTGCGCGGCCTCAGCCTCGTGGCGGGCGTTGAAGAACACGTCCTGAGCGGCACGGAAACGAGCCCACAGCTTGTCGTCCTCGCGACGGTGGCCGCGCGGAACCTGCTTCCAGGCGCGCATCAGCTCACCGTACGCGCGGGAGGTCTCAGACCAATCGGTCGAGGTGGACAGCTCCTCGGCGCGAGCAATCAGCTCTTCCTTCGCGCGCTTGATGCGTGCGTTGCGGTCGTCCAGCTGGGAGAAGTGTGCGCGGCGGTTGCGGTCGAAGGTGGTGCGGGCGGCGCGGAAACGCTTCCACAGCTCGTCCTCCACGCTCTTGGCCAGGTGAATCTCACGCTGAGCCTTCTTCCACGCCTCGAACAGCTCGTTCATGCGGGTATGCGAGTTCTTCCAGTGAATCTGGTCGGGGTCCTGGCCGGCAATCTGCTCGGCCTCGGCCACAATCTCTTCACGCACGGCCAGGGCACGTTCGCGGTTCTCGGTGCGGGCCTGCTGCTGCTTCTCGCCAAGCTCGGCGATCTGCTCAGCGAGGGAGACGAGGCGCTTCTGCAGGCCGGAGTAGTCGCCGACCATGTTGCGCACGCCAATCTGCGAGCCGATGGAGGCGATGCCCTTCTGCAGATCCGCGGCGGGGGCGTTATTGGCCAGGCGCGACTCGAGCAGAGCGACCTGCGCCTCAACGTTTTCAAACTTACGGGCGAAGTAGCTGAGCGCTTCATCTTCGGATGCGCCGGGCAGCTGACCTACGGCGTACTCTTCGCCATCGACAATGACGAAGACGTGGCCGTCCTCGGAGACGCGACCGAACTGGCGGGCCTTCTCGAGGTTTACAGTGTCGTCGGATTTGGTAGTCACCGCTATAACTCTTTCACTCGGGGGTGCCGGATGCGGGGAGCGCCTTCGCGCCGTCTCGCCGAGGCGTGGGCCGCGGCCAGCCGCGGGGCACCCGTTGGGTTGTGCGTGTGCACCTCCTAAGCATAGCCGGTACGGGCCTCGCGTGAGTAGTGTCCGGTCGTGTTGTGTTCGTGGCGAACCGCCCGCCGCCGCGCATGTGGGCTCCGGCAATTCCGTTGAGCCGCTACCTGCGTTGCCTCCGTTACCGCGCATGCGAACCGCCCGCCGCTACGCGTGCCCGCGGGTGCTTCGGCTTGAATCGACCAACGTGCCCCTGCGGAGGGCCGCCGCCGGCATCACTCACACCGGGCGTTTGGGCGTTCCCGCCGACCCGCGCCCCGCATCCGGCGAATGCGGGAACCCCCGCCGTGCGTGCGGGTGTTGGTATGATGATAGATATGCCCGGCACCGTAGAGCGCCGGGGTTTTGTTGTCGAGTTCTTTATCAAGGAGTAGAGCGCATGGCTCGCAAGGCGTCGCTGTCTGGTTTCCCCGAGTATCTTCCGGCTGAACGACTGGTTGAGAACCACGTTCTCGACACCCTGCGTGAGACTTTTGAGCTGCACGGTTTTTCCCCGATTGAGACTCGTTCGGTAGAGACCATCGAGCAGCTGCTGCGCAAGGGCGAAATCGACAAGGAAGTGTACGCCATCTCGCGCCTGCAGGAGGACGACTCCGCGAAGGCCAAGGAGAAGCTGGCGCTGCACTTTGACCTGACCGTGCCGTTTGCCCGCTACGTGGTGGAGAACGCCGGCTACCTGAACTTCCCGTTCTCGCGTTACCAGATTCAGAAGGTCTGGCGTGGCGAGCGCCCGCAGGAGGGCCGCGCCCGCGAGTTCACCCAGGCGGATATTGACGTGGTTGGCGACGGCGAGCTGCCGTTCCGTTACGACGTGACCCTCGCGCTGGTCGTTGTCGATGCGCTGTCGAAGCTGCCGATTCCCGATTTCAAGCTGCGCGTGAATAACCGCAAGCTGGCCGAGGGCTTCTACCTGGGCCTGGGCCTGACCGACACCGCGGCCGTGCTGCGCTCCATCGACAAGCTGGAGAAGATTGGTCCGGAGCGCGTGGCCGAGGAGCTTCAGTCCGAGGCCGGTGCGAGCGCGGAGGCTGCCGCGGCCGCCCTGGAGCTGGCTCAGATCCGTACCGAGGATGCATCCTTCGTGGAGCAGGTGCGTGCGCTTGCGGCTAAGTATTCGGTGGAGCACGAGCTGCTGGACCAGGGCCTGGCTGAGCTGGCCGAGGTCATTGAGGAGGCGGCCCGCCGTGCGCCGGGTAAGGTGCTGGCTGACCTGTCGATTGCTCGCGGTCTGGACTACTACACCGGCACCGTGTACGAGACTGTGCTGGTCGGCCACGAGTCGCTGGGTTCGATTTGCTCGGGTGGTCGCTACGAGTCGCTGGCCTCGAACGGTAAGAAGACCTACCCGGGCGTGGGCCTGTCCATTGGCGTGACCCGCGTGGTGGCTCGCATCCTGTCGCAGGGTTTTGCGCAGGCGAGCCGTAAGGTGCCTTCGGCCGTGTTCGTGGCCCTGACGAATGATGAGGGCTGGTCGGCCGCGAATGATGTTGCGGATGCACTGCGCGCCCGCGGCATCGCCTGCGAGGTTTCGGCGAACGCCGCGAAGTTCGGCAAGCAGATTAAGTACGCCGAGAAGCGCGGTATTCCGTTCGTGTGGTTCATCTCTTCGGATGAGTCGGGTGCCCCGGTTCACGAGGTGAAGGATATCCGTTCGGGTGAGCAGGTGCCCGCCGATCCGAATTCGTGGATGCCGCCGGCTGAGGACCTGCACGTTCAGATTGTGCGCGCTGAAGGCCTGTAAATAGTAGGGCTGTAATACCTGCGGTGCTTGGCCGCGGTAATATTTGGCTGCTGTATTATCTGGCCGCTGTAAGTCTGTCGTTTACCCGCCCGGTGGGGAGGATGTTAGCCTCTCTGCCGGGCGGGTTTTGCGTGGTCTAGTGGCAGGGCTGAGTAACCCGGTGGGTGGTTTAGTAACCCGGTGGATGGGCTAGTCGCTTTTGGGATGGTTAAGACCCACCCCATACGCGACTAAACCACCCACAAACCGAAACCGCGACCCATTGAGAGGCGACCGGGCTCACCGCAGAAGCAACCTCCGCAGGTGGGCCACGACTTCCGGTTCCTTCTGGAAGATATCGGCCCAGGTCAGGTGTATAACCGTCCAGCCGGCGCGGGTGAGCGCCCGGTCGCGGGCCGCCTCCTGCCGGTCTCGGCCCGGGTAATCGACGTACTTCTGTTCACCGTCAAACTCGAGAATGACCCGTAGCTCGGGCCAGGCGAAATCCGTTCGGTAGCGTCGACCCTCGCACACAATCGGGTACTGGGTCACGGGGGAGGGCAGCTCGTGCTCCATGAGTAGGCATCGGGTGAGGCTTTCGCCGGCCGACTCGCTGGATGCATCCATCGCCCGGACAACGAGCGACCCATTCGAGCGGCCGCGCCCCGTAAGGTGCGTGAGGGCGTCGGTCACAGCCTCGGGCGTCAGGAGCCCCCGCCGCATCACGGAGTCGGTCAGCACCACGGCGTTCCGAAAAGGCATGGTCCGCACGCAATCCTGCAGCGTGCGAGTCACTGTTGTCACGGGAATGGCTGTGCCCGGAATTACGGTCACCTCGTCGGAGTCAAGAGCATATCTGTACCGACGGATTCGCCCTCGGTCCGAGGGACTTTTAGCGTTGCTGCACACGTTGAGCCTTGCCGGAACGGCTATCAGGTCGAGCCCCCAGAGCACCGCGGCTGATTCGTGCGAGAAGATTCCTCGAAGGCCGGCCTTGTGGGCGGCGATGCATCGTACTCGAAGCCGATCATCGTCTCGAAGGCCGGTAGCATCGGAGGCGTAGATGTAGGCTCCTCGCTGGATGCGTTGGATGGCCCCGGAGGCTATCAGTTTGTTGACGTCCCTCGCGCCGATTCCCCGCAGTTTAAGGATGCGCGTGGTCAGCACAAGGGAGTACAGTTCGACGGTTCGTGGGGTGGGGGCGGTTAGGGAGTTCATACCCATCAGGCTGTCATATCGTGGCCGTTGCACGTGGCGAAAATCAAAATCTGTGGATAACTCGGCTGAAGACGAAGAAGGTTGCCCATCCACAGGGGAGGGGTTCGTCCCGTCGGGTGGATTCTGGGTGATCTAGTATCGGGGTCTGAGTAGTCCGGTGGGTGGTTTAGTCACTTGAAACATGGTTTAGTCGCTTCTGCGGTGGGTCTTAACCACCCCAAACGCGACTAAACCACCCACAAACCGAAACCGCCCCTCGCAGCCCCTACCAACCTCCTTCCGCGAGAGAGTCCATGCCCCGGCAAGACGGGCTACAATGGATAAGGCGCACGCAGTGTGCGCATATCATCAACCGCGAGTACCCGGCTACTGTCTATAGTCGTGAGGTGCTCGCTATGAAAGGAATGTCTGTGCTTCGCACTCACACCAACGGCGAGCTGACCGCCGCAAACATTGGAGAGACCGTCACCCTGACCGGTTGGGTGGCTCGTCGCCGCGACCACGGTGGCGTCGCCTTCGTTGACCTGCGTGACCGCGAGGGTGTCACCCAGTGCGTTTTCCACAACGAGGCTGACTTCGAGCACCTGCGCAACGAGTACGTTCTGCGCGTGACCGGTAAGGTTTCCAAGCGCCCGGAGGGTAACGAGAACCCGAACCTGGCCACCGGTGAGATTGAGGTTGAGGTGTCCACCGTTGAGGTGCTGAACACCGCGGCCCCGCTGCCTTTCCAGATTGACGAGCACGTTGAGGTGGGTGAGGAGGCGCGCCTGCGCTACCGCTACCTGGACCTTCGCCGCCCGGAGCCGGCCCGCATCATGCGCCTGCGTTCGGAAGCGAACCGTGCGGCACGCAACCTGCTGGCCGAGGACGGCTACATTGAGGTTGAGACCCCGACCCTGACCCGTTCCACCCCCGAGGGTGCACGCGACTTCCTGGTGCCGGCTCGTCTGGCTCCGGGTTCGTGGTACGCTCTGCCGCAGTCCCCGCAGCTGTTCAAGCAGCTGCTGCAGGTGGGCGGTATTGAGAAGTACTACCAGATTGCCCGCTGCTACCGTGATGAGGACTTCCGCGCCGACCGTCAGCCCGAGTTCACCCAGCTGGACATTGAGGCTTCGTTCGTTGACCAGGAAGACATCATTGACCTGGGCGAGCGCATCGTTGAGGCCGTGTGGAACCTGATTGACGTGAAGGTTCCCCGCCCGATTCAGCGCATGACCTACAAGGACGCGATGGAGAAGTACGGTTCGGACAAGCCCGACCTGCGCTTCGGCCTGGAGCTGACCGAGCTGACCGAGTACTTCAAGGACACCACTTTCCGCGTGTTCAAGGCTCCCTACGTGGGTGCCGTGGTGATGCCCGGTGGCGCATCCCAGCCCCGCCGCACCCTGGATGCTTGGCAGGAGTGGGCTAAGCAGCGCGGCGCTAAGGGCCTGGCTTACGTTCTCATTCAGGAGGACGGTGAGCTGACCGGCCCCGTGGCTAAGAACATTACTGACGCTGAGCGTGCTGGTCTGGCTGAGGCTACCGGCGCGAAGCCCGGCGACTGCATCTTCTTCGCTGCTGGTGAGGCTAAGGCTTCCCGTGCACTGCTGGGTGCTGCTCGTGTTGAGATTGGTCACCGCACCGGCCTGATTAAGGACGACGAGTGGTCCTTCGTGTGGGTTGTTGATGCCCCCATGTTCGAGTCTGCTGCTGAGGCTACCGAGTCCGGTGACGTGGCTCTGGGCCACTCCGCATGGACCGCTGTGCACCACGCGTTCACCTCCCCGAAGCCCGAGTTCATGGACACCTTCGACACCGATCCGGGTTCGGCTCTGGCCTACGCCTACGACATTGTCTGCAACGGTAACGAGATCGGTGGCGGTTCGATCCGTATTCACCGCCGCGACGTGCAGGAGCGCGTGTTTGGCGTGATGGGCATTGGTGAGGAAGAGGCTCAGGAGAAGTTCGGCTTCCTGCTGGATGCGTTCAAGTACGGCGCACCGCCCATGGGTGGTATTGCGTTCGGTTGGGACCGTGTTGTGTCTCTGCTGGCTGGCGTTGATTCGATCCGCGAGGTTATTGCGTTCCCGAAGACCGGTAACGGCTACGATCCGCTGACCGCCGCACCCGCTCCGATTACCCCGGAGCAGCGTAAGGAAGCTGGCGTGGACTTCAAGCCGAAGAAGAAGGACGAGGAGTAATCTTCTCCAGTCTTTGGTCTTGCACCCCGTGCGGGGTGCGGGGCTGTGCGGCGATTACCCGGCGGGGCATTGAGTCTTGAGCTTTGAGCTCCGAGCTGTGAGGCTCGGGTCTTGCCGGGGTCGCCGTTGAGGGTGGGCTGTGTATTCTGCTGTGCAGGGTCGCAGCCCACCTTTTTGTCAATGGATACGCGAGAGAACAGCGGGGGGAGGGGAGCATGCGCATCCTGATTGCCGGCCCGAGCGGTAGCGGTAAGACGACGTTTGCGGCGCGGTTGGGGCGCATCCTGGACATTCCGCACACGGAGATGGACTCGCTGCACTGGGGTCCGAACTGGACTCCGCGCCCTAGTTTTGAGGCGGACGTTCAGGCGCTCATCGAGCGGCCCGCGTGGATTACGGAGTGGCAGTATCCGCAGGTGCGCGGCCGCCTGCTGGAGCGCGCGGACGTGGTGATTTACCTGCGCTATAGCCGTGCGGTGGTCATGTGGCGTGTGGTTCGCCGGACGGTGCGCCGTGCGGTGACGGGTCAGAAGCTGTGGGCTGATAACGTGGAACCGCCGCTGAAAGATATTCTGCGGGACCCGGACAACATGATTCGGTACACGTGGAGGAGCTACCCGCACGTGGGCCAGCTGCTGGCGGAGGCTCGCGGGCAGCATCTGCAGAAGCGTTTTATTGAGTTCCGTACCCCGCGGGCGGCGAACCAGTTTTTGCGTGCCGTGCAGCTACGCGGCGTGCTCTGAGGCGGCTGGCTCTAGAACTGCGGCTCCTTCTAAACCGACCGCCGCGGATGGTATCGAAAGAGATGCTCGAGCCCGGCGAAAGCCGGCTCCATGATGAAAGGTGAACGATGCGAGTAGTTATTCAGCGCGTAACCCGCGCGGCGGTGCGCGTGAACGGCGAGACGGTCGGCGCGATTGACCGGCCCGGCTACCTGGTACTGGTCGGCATCACCCACGGCGACGGCGCGGCGCAGGTCGCGAAGCTGGCCGATAAGACCGCGAACCTGCGCCTGCTGGAGGGGGAGAAGTCCCTCCTCGATGAGGGTGCGCCCGTGCTGGCGGTCAGCCAGTTCACCCTCTACGGGGATGCGAAGAAGGGTCGCCGCCCCTCCTGGTCTGCCGCCGCGCCCGGTGCGGTGAGTGAGCCGCTGTTCAACGACTATGTTCAGGCGCTGCGTGAGCGTGGCCTGCACGTTGAGACGGGCGTGTTCGGCGCGGACATGCAGGTGGAGCTGGTCAATGACGGCCCGGTGACCCTGATTCTCGACAGCGAGACCCTCTAAGCCGGCGCCCTCGAGGGGCTAGTTCAGCGCCCTCGTTGGGCTAGCGGATTGCCCCGGATCTGTAACTTTACTCCTGGGTCATAAACCCGCGGCGAAGCACGAACCTATCGAAAACCCCGTTGATAAAACCCGTGGCTTCACGCCGCGAGCTAAATCCACGCCTGTAAATCCGCACCCCGAACCCACCTCAAGCCTGTGAAACGATAGAGTAAGACTATGGCTGATTCCCTCTTTGATCTTGAGCTGCCCGACGACGGGGACCGCGTGAGCCTGATTGGTGCGCCCGCCGAGGAGCCCGCCTCCTCGCGCCCCTCTGCGTCGCGTGCGCGCTCTGCCCGTTCGGCGTCCCGCGCACCCCTGGCGGTGCGCATGCGTCCGCGCACCATTGACGAGGTTCTCGGCCAGGAGCACCTGCTGACCCCCGGCTCGCCCCTGCGCGTGCTGGCGGGGGAGAACGCCGGCCCAGCAGGCCCGTCCTCGGTGATTCTGTACGGCCCTCCGGGTACGGGTAAGACCACTCTGGCGCATGTGATTGCGCGCGCGCCGGGCCGCAAGTTCGTGGAGCTTTCGGCGATTACCGCGGGTGTGAAGGACGTTCGCGCGGTCATGGATCAGGCGCTGCTCGACCGAGACATGTACGGCACGACCACCGTGCTCTTCCTCGATGAGATTCACCGTTTCACGAAGGCTCAGCAGGATGCGCTCCTGCCCGGCGTGGAGAACCGCTGGGTGATTCTGGTGGCGGCCACGACCGAGAACCCGTCGTTCAGCATTATTTCGCCGCTGCTCTCGCGCTCGCTACTGTTGCGGGTTCATTCGTTGGAGCAGTCCGATATTGAGCGTCTGATTGACCGTGCGTTGGCCGATCCGCGCGGTTTTGGCGGTGCGGCGGTCATTGATGAGGATGCGCGCGCCCACCTCGCGGCGGTTTCGGGAGGCGACGCTCGCCGCTCCCTGACCTCGCTGGAGGCGGCGGCTGCGATTGCGTTTAGCGAGGCTGAAGTTGCGGGAAATAACCCTTCAGAAACCAGCCCCGCAGAAATCGACGCTGCAGAAACCGAGGCTGAAGAGACTGACCTCGCCGACCCCGATACCGCCAACTCATCCGAGGCTTCAGATGAACCGGCGGGGGAGAAGTCCCCGAAACCCGCCGCCCCTGTCCGCATCACCCTGGCGCACGCCGTGGAAGCGGTGGACCGCGCCGCAATTCGTTACGACCGTTCGGGTGACCAGCACTATGACGTGGTGAGCGCGTTCATTAAGTCCATGCGCGGCTCCGACGCGGATGCCGCGGTGCACTATCTGGCGCGCATGTTGGAGGGCGGCGAGGACCCGCGCTTCGTGGCGCGGCGCATCATGATTCTGGCGAGCGAGGACATTGGCCTGGCTGATCCGCAGGCCCTGCAGGTGGCGACGGCCGCGGCGCAGTCGGTGGCGCTGGTGGGCATGCCGGAGGCGCGCATTATCCTCTCGCAGGCGGTGATTTATTGTGCGCTCGCGCCGAAGTCGAACGCCGCGTATAACGCGATTAACCGCGCAATTGCGGATGTGCGTGCGGGTGCCTCGGGTCAGGTTCCGGTGCACCTGCGCGACGCTCACTATGCGGGGGCTAAGCAATTTGGTCACGGCGACGGCTACATTTATGCGCACGATGCGCCGGGCCACGTGGCGGCGCAGCAGTACTTGCCGGATACCCTGCGCGGCACGGTGTACTACGAGCCGACTCAGCACGGTTTTGAGCGTACGTTGACGGAGCGTCGTGAGCGTATCCGCCGTATTTTGGATGCGGCTCCGGTGCAGGATACGACCCGTTAGCATACGTGGCTCCCATCGAGCCGTCTACTACTTTGAGTGCTGACCACCGGGGGAGTGGCGCGCCTCGGCAGGCAGGTAGCCGTATAGAGCAAGCAGCAGTATAGGGCTGAGCGCAAACAGAAAGCGATGCGCAGTACCTCGGTCGTACTGCGCACCGCATCAGAGTTTGAGTTGTGATAGATGTCTTGACCGTCGGCCAATCCCGGAAGGGCGGACGCCAAGCTTGTATGCCTAGTCTAGGCGATGCGAGAGCTCGAAATCAAGCTAATCCCATAGATTCACAGGTTAAAAATAACGGAATGATTACAATCCAACATCTACACCCGGCAATTTTGCGAGGAAGGCTCCCCTAAATGCTTCTGACGGGTGTAAATATTCCCGTGGGGTTCGTGTGGGTATATGTCAAAAACCCACACGAACGGCAATTTAAACTAAAGATTCCCCAAAAGGCTGGTAAAGCTGGGGCGCATCCGGTAAGCTTGACGGGTCTGGCAATTGCTATGCCCGCATCCGTGCGAGCATGAGTAATGTAGCTGCGAGGTACTCTGCCTCGCGCTCTCCGCCTCACCGCCGCGCAGCAACGACCGAATCGGTCGCGCGCGGGCCACGGCGAGGTCACCCGAGGAGGCCAGTATCCAAACAGACCGAGGCCCCACCCGTGAGGGTGCAGGAGCCTCACATAGAAAGGTAGATTGTGGCTAAGCACAACCGCACCCGCCGTACCGTGCGTCAGTCCCGTGCCCTGGGCATTGCACTGACCCCGAAGGCAGAAAAGTACCTCGAGCGTCGTCCTTACGGCCCCGGCCAGCACGGCCGTGCCCGCAAGAAGGCTGACTCCAACTACGCTACTCAGCTGAAGGAAAAGCAGCGTCTGCGCGCTCAGTACAACATCCGCGAGGCACAGATGCGCCGCGCATACCTCGAGGCAAAGCGTACCGAGGGCCAGACCGGTAAGAACCTGGTCGAGCTGCTCGAGACCCGCCTCGATGCCCTGGTTCTGCGTGCAGGTTTCGCCCGCACCATTGCACAGGCACGTCAGATGGTTGTTCACCGTCACATTCTGGTTGACGGTGTTCGCGTGGACCGCCCCTCGTTCCTCGTCAAGCCCGGCCAGCTGATCCACGTTCACCCCAAGGCTGAGAAGACTGCCCCCTTCCAGGCTGCGGCTGCTGGCGAGCACCAGGCAGTTCTGCCCGAGGTTCCCGCATACCTGAACGTTGAGATTGAGAAGCTGCACGCAAAGCTTGAGCGTAAGCCCAAGCGTGAAGAGATCCCCGTGATCTGCGACGAGCAGCAGGTCGTTGAGTACTACTCGCGTCTGGCATAATCTCGATTTTTCGAGAAGCAACCCGTTCCGTACCGTTTCGGTGGGGGACGGGTTGTTCCCGTTTAAGGGCCCGGCTTGGGGTTCTGCCCCTCGGATGCGGGCTTCGCATCGGCTTATTCGGGAACCTGTGAATTGTTCAATCCTGGGAGTTTCATGAGAGTTTAAGGGGCGCGAGAAGGAATTTTCGACTAGAATAGGGGATTGAACTGTGTAGGCAGTCCGACCGATGCGCCACGGCGGCGCGCCGGTGAGTATGACTATTGACAAGCACCATGCGTTACGCGAAATGAGGTACAGATGACTGGCGGAGATATTGCAGGCCTGATTGCGGCGGGAGTTTTCGCGATTCTCGTGGCGCTGTTGGCCCTTCCCATTATTCGCCTGACCAAGGTGTTTGATGAGCTGATTGTGACGATTCGTTCGCTCAACCAGAGCACCGCGCCGCTCATTGAAGAGGTGACCCGCACCGTGGTGACCACCAACGAACAGCTCGAGAAGGTTGACGACATCACCTCGAACGTTTCGGACGCCTCCGCGAACGTTTCGGCCCTGTCCTCGCTGGTGACTTCGACCGTGGGCCAGCCGCTGATTAAGGTGGCTTCCTTCTCCTATGGCGTGCGCCAGGCCTTCCGCGGCGGCAACAAGTCCGGCCAGCAGGGTGGCACCTCCGCGGGCGGTGAGAACTAATGGGTCTGCTCCGTTCCGTTCTTCTGCTCGGTGCCGGTGCCGCGGCGGGCTACCTTGCCTCCCGACGAGCCTCTTCTTCCGAGCCCGCACAGCGTACCCCCGGTAGCGCCCTGCTCAAGCGTGAGCACGGCGAGCTGGCCCTCAACCCGGAGTCTCAGATGGCAAAATTCTTCGATTCGCCGATTGGCAAGCCCCTGCAGCCCTACGCGCTGAAGGCCGTCGAGTTCGCAGCCCGCGTGCGCGAGGGTATGCAGGAGAAGGAAATGGAGCTCAACGCCAAGGTGGAGCGCCAGAAGCAGGACCTGCGTCCCGGTTCCCTTGACACCTGGGAGAGGGGCATGAGCACGACCGAGATTGAGGCCGCAAACCGCCGCATTGCCGAGCGTGAGCTCATTGAGGTGGAGTCGCAGATTGCCTCGCTGGAGAAGGCCCGCGAGCAGCGCATCGCCCGCGACCGCGAGCTCGGGGACGACTTCTTCAACTAACTAGACTTTGGCCGAAAGGCCGCCGTCTACCGAACCGACCGACCCGTAGCGTGAGGGCGTTGGAGGGGCCCATAATGGCCCCTCGATTAGCCATTTTGCGCGCGGAGAGGCACCATAGGTCAGTAGACTATTTAGAATTTCGCACAGATTATTCAAAGGAACGAGATGCTCTCACAGGAGATTTCCAAGCGCTGGATCGATTTCTTCGCTTCCCGCGGCCACACCGTGGTGCCTTCGGCATCGCTGATTTCGAACGAACCCGGCGCCATGTTCACCATCGCCGGCATGGTTCCGTTCATTCCCTACTTCCTGGGCCGTGAGACCCCTCCGTTCTCCCGCGCGACCAGCGTGCAGAAGTGCATCCGCACCCTGGACATCGAAGAGGTCGGTAAGACCGCGCGTCACGGTACCTTCTTCCAGATGGCCGGTAACTTCTCCTTTGGTGATTACTTCAAGGAGCAGGCGATTCCTTTCGCTTACGAGCTGCTGACCACCCCGCAGGATCAGGGCGGCTTCGGTCTGGATCCGGAGCGCCTGTGGGTCACCATTTATGAGGGTGACGACGAGGCGTTCGATATTTGGCACAACAAGGTGGGCTTCCCGGCTGAGCGTATTCAGCGCATGGGCATGAAGGAGAACTACTGGTCCACCGGCCAGCCCGGCCCCGCAGGCCCCGACTCCGAGATTTTCTACGACCGCGGCCCCGCCTACGGTAAGGAAGGCGGCCCGGCGGCTGACGACGACCGCTACATCGAGATCTGGAACCTCGTGTTCATGCAGTACCAGCGTGGCGAGGGCATCGGCAAGGACGACTTCGAGATTCTGGGCGACCTGCCGAAGAAGAACATCGATACCGGTCTGGGCGTTGAGCGTCTGGCCATGCTGCTGCAGGGTGTCGAGAACTTCTACGAGACCGACCAGGTGCGCCCCGTGCTGGATGCGGCGTCCAAGCTCTCCGGTAAGAAGTACCACGGCTCCGAGTCCGCCGAGGACGAGGGCTACGAGGACGACGTGCGCATGCGCGTGGTGGCCGACCACATCCGTTCTTCGCTCATGCTGATTGCCGACGGCGTGACCCCCTCAAACGAGGGCCGCGGCTACATTCTGCGCCGCCTGATGCGCCGCGCGATCCGCGCTATGCGCCTGCTGGGCGTGACCGAGCCCTGCCTGCCCGTGCTGTTCCCGGCTTCGCGTGATGCGATGAAGGGTGCGTTCCCGTACGTGGCTGACGACTTCGAGCGTATCTCCCGCATTGCCTACGCCGAGGAGAAGGCGTTCCTGCACACCATCGAGACCGGTACCGAGCGCCTGGAAGAGGCTGTGGCCGCCGCTAAGAAGGACGGCTCGAACTCCGTTTCCGGCGCCGAGGCCTTCGCACTGCACGACACCTACGGCTTCCCGATTGACCTGACCCTCGAGATGGCCGCCGAGGCCGGCGTGAAGGTTGACGAGAAGGCCTTCCGCGAGCTGATGGCCGAGCAGCGCCACCGCGCACAGGCTGACGCCAAGGCTAAGAAGGGTGCCTTTGCCGACCTCTCCGAGCTGCGTAAGCTCGTGGACGAGCGCGGCTCCATCTTCACCGGTTACACCGAGCTGCGCACCGAGACCAAGCTGCGCGCCATCCTGGTGGACGGCGTGTCCGTGCCCGCCGCCAAGGCCGGCGACAAGATTGAGGTCGTCCTGGACGAAACCCCGTTCTACGCCGAGGCCGGTGGCCAGGCAGCCGACACCGGTGTGATTACCGGTAACGGCTTCATCATTGACGTTCAGGACGTTCAGCAACCCGTCAAGGGCCTGAGCGTTCACCGCGCCATCGTGCGCGAGGGCGAGGCTCACGTCGGTGCCGATGTTGTGGCACAGGTTGACGTGCAGCGCCGCCGCGACGGTGAAAAGGCACACTCCGGTACCCACATCATCCACGCTGCCCTGCACCAGGTGCTCGGCAAGGAAGCAACCCAGCGCGGCTCCTTCAACAAGGAAGGCTACCTGCGCTTCGACTTCGCGTGGGGCGAGGGCCTGTCCGAGTCCGCTAAGCGCGAGGTGGAAGAGGTTGCTAACCTCGCCATCCGCGACAACCACGAGGTGATTACCCGCGTGATGCCGCTGGCCGAGGCGAAGGCTCTGGGTGCCATGAGCCTCTTCGGCGAGAAGTACGGCGACGTGGTGCGCGTGGTTGAGATTGGCGGCGACTTCTCCCGCGAGCTGTGCGGTGGTACCCACGTGGGCACCTCTGCCGAGATTGGTTCGCTGTCGCTGCTGACCGAGAGCTCCGTGGGCTCCGGCAACCGCCGCGTCGAGGCCCTGGTGGGTCTGGACTCCTTCAACCACCTGGCAGCTGAGCGCACCCTGGTGAACCAGCTGACCGGCCTGATGAAGGTTCAGTCCTCCGCAGACCTGCCCGAGAAGATCAACCAGACCCTGGCTAAGCTGAAGGCAGCCGAGAAGGAGCTGGCTCAGCTGCGTCGCGAGAAGCTGCAGGCCGAGGCCGGCAAGCTTCTGGAGAACGCACAGACCATCGGCTCCGTGCGCGTTCTGGCCCACAACGCCGGCGAACTGGACGCCAACGGCGTGCGCGAGCTGGCCCTGGACCTGCGTTCCCGCTTCGGTTCCGAGGCCGCCGTGGTGGCCGTGGCCGGCGTATCTAACGGCCGTCCCGTGATCCTCGTGGCAACCACCGAGGGCGCTCGCTCCGCCGGCGTGAAGGCTGGCGCACTGGTTCGCGTTGCTGCCGGTGTTCTCGGCGGTGGCGGCGGCGGTAAGGACGACGTCGCCCAGGGCGGTGGCCAGGACGCATCCAAGATTGGTGCCGCTCTGGACGCCGTTCGCGACGCTATCGCACAGGCTCAGGCCTAAACATGGCAGAATTCCAGCGCGGAGTGCGGATGGGTGTTGACGTGGGTAAGGCCCGCGTCGGCACCGCCCTCAGCGACCCCGACGGCATCCTCGCCACCCCGCTCAAGACGCTGCGTCGCGACGAGAAGAAGAACTCCGATCGTCGCGTGCTACGCAAGCTGATTGAGGTGAACGAGGTGGTCGAGGTGTTCGTCGGGCTTCCGAAGACCATGCGCGGCGGGGAGTCCTCCTCGACCGAGATGGCTCGGGAATACGCTCAGGCTCTGCGCTCCGAGCTGGACGCCGAAAATAAGACACACATTAACATTTGGCTGGTGGATGAGCGACTCACCACCGTGAGCGCTCACCGTGCACTGCACGAGGCTGGGGTATCCAGCCGAGACTTCAAGACTATGGTTGACCAGGTGGCGGCTGTGAACATTTTGCAGTACAGCCTGGACGCCCTCAAGGCAGGGCAGTCCGTAGCCGGGTACAAGGTGAGCGATCCGGCCCACGAAGAGAACCGATCGCACGAGTTAGAAGGGGCTGCGGTTGGTGCCGTCAATGAAACGGAGAACCTTCAGTGACCGAAAAGAATAAACATTCCGAGGAACACCCCGAAGAGAGCGGTCTGGACCTTTTTCGGCCGACGAAAGCCGATGAGGAAAAAGGCATTACCGGCATTACCTTGGAGCACGAGATTGTCTCTGTAGCGACTCTGCGTGCTCGCAAGCGCCGTCGCCGCGCCATCATGCTGAGCGCCATGTCGCTCTTCGTGGCGGCCCTGGTGATTATTTCTGCTGCTTTCATCACGCGGTACGACCCGTTCAAGACGCGCGACTACTCCGGCAGCGGTAACGGCACGACCGTGACCTTCACGATCCGCTCGGGCCAGTCCACCGCACAGGTGGCGAACGAGCTGGAGGCGGCCGGCGTGATTGCCGACGCCGATAAGTTCGTCGAGGTGTACAGCAAGGAAAGCAACGGCAAGTACCTGCAACCGGGCACCTACGAGCTTCAGCAGCACATGAGCAGCTCGAGCGCAATCAACACGATTATCGAGGCGAACAGTAACGTGCTGTACTTGGCGATTCCGCAGGGTAAGCGCGTGACCGAGACCATCGACCTGATCGTTTCCGGTTCTGACGGCGCGTTCACCCGCAAGCAGGTGGAAGAGGCCGTGCAGAACTACACGCAGTACGGCGTGCCGAGCAACTTCCCCTCGATTGAGGGTTGGCTGCACCCGGGCGAGTACCGATTCCCGAAGGACACCGACATCAAGAAGGTCATTCAGACCATGGTCGATAAGACCAAGGCCGACCTGAAGGAAGCCGGCGTGAGCGGCGATCAGAAGGCCTTCGAGGTGCTGACCATCGCCTCCATCGTGGAGCTTGAGGCTCAGCCGAAGGACTACGTGGCGGTTGCGGGCATCATTGAGAACCGTCTGAACAACCCGGATGGTGAGACCTCCGGCCTGATTCAGTCGGACGCAACCGTGACCTACGGTCTGGGTGTCCGCTCCTACCACCTGACGGAGGAGCAGAAGGCAGACAAGAGCAACAAGTACAACACGTACGCGAACAAGGGTCTGCCGAAGGGTCCGATTGGTTCCCCGCAGCTGGCGTCCATCAAGGCCGCCGCCGCTCCGGAGAAGAACCCGTACTACTACTGGGTGACCGTCGACCTGGATTCCGGCGAGACCAAGTACTCCCGCACTTACGCTGAGCACCAGCGTTACGTGGAAGAGTACAACCAGTGGTGCTCGAAGCACCCGGGCCGCTGTAACTAAGCTGTAGCTGATGTAGAGGGCGGGCATCGTTCCCACGAGAGTGGGGCGGTGCCCGCCTTTGCTGTACCCGCTAAAATGGGAGGTGGCCCCCGCGGCCGTCCGTGACCCGGCATTGAGAGCGAAAGAGTATCGATGAAGACTGAACCGTACCGCGAAGCCCCGTATCTTCGCCGCGCCTACGTGCTGGGCCACCCGATTGCCCATTCGCTCTCGCCCGCGCTGCATCGGGCCGCGTACGCGTACCTGGGCGAGGCGAACCTCGAGTACGATCGTCGCGATACCCTGCCCGATGATTTGCCGGCGATTATGCGCGGCGTGCGTCACCCGAAGGGTACGGAGGACGCACCCTATATTGCGGGCCTGTCGGTGACCATGCCGCTGAAGACCGCGGTCATTCAGTACTGCGATGAGCTGAGCGAGACCGCCCGCGTGACCGGCGCGGTGAACACGGTGTACCCGCGCGGCGAGAGGGTGCTGGGCGATAACACCGATGTGATTGGCATCGTGAACGCGCTGCGGCACGCGGGTTTGGAGCCGCAGCCACTTAAGGATTCTGCCGCGATTGTGGGTGGGGGAGCGACTGCGATTTCCGCCCTGACCGCACTGCATCAGCTGGGGTATTCCCGTGTGAGCGTGTACGCCCGTTCGCTGCATAAGCTCGGTAGCGTGCAGGAGGCGGCGGACCGCCTGGGCGTGCAGCTGTCGACCGTTGCCCTGGCCGAGCTGCCGCAGAATCTTGCGGAGCGCGGTCATCACCCGGTGGTGTCTACTCTTCCTGCCCATGCGGCGGATGAGTGGGCGAGCCAGCTGAGCGGGCTGAAGGGCGCCTCCGCGACGCACCAGCCGGTACTGCTCGATGTTGCGTATAACCCGTGGCCTTCGGTGCTGGCGAGCGTTTGGGAGGCTAACGGCGGCACGGTGGTTTCTGGACTGGAGATGCTGCTCTACCAGGCCGTCGAGCAGGTTCTGCTGTTTACCGACCGCACCCTGTCTGAGGGTGAGCTACTGGGTTTGGTGAATGCGATGTGCGAGGCGGTTGATCTTGCGCCTCGTGCTTCCGTTTCGTGAAAAAAGCGTGCTTTCACTCGCTCAGTAAACAGGCATTTTATACACTATTTATACACGTGAAGAATTATTATTCCTTCCACCTGCGCTGCGGTGTGGGTGACACGAAAAGAGGTTAACCTATGGCTCTTCGTTGGCTCACTGCCGGAGAATCCCACGGCGAGGCGCTCGTCGGCATTATTGAGGGCGTTCCCGCCGGTGTGGAACTCACCAGCGACATGGTGCGTGACGCCCTGGCTCGCCGCCGTCTCGGCTACGGCCGCGGTGCCCGCATGAAGTTCGAGGAGGACCGCGTGCGCATCCTGGGCGGTGTGCGTCACGGCCTGACTCAGGGCGGCCCGGTCGCGATTGAGATTGCGAACACCGAGTGGCCCAAGTGGACCGACGTAATGAGCTCCGACCCTGTGGATCCGAAGCTGATTGAGGGTCGTGCGCGTAATGCTGCGCTGACCCGTCCGCGCCCCGGTCACGCCGATTTTGCGGGTATGCAGAAGTACAACTTCTCTGAGGCTCGCCCGGTGCTGGAGCGCGCCTCCGCACGTGAGACCGCGACCCGCGTGGCTCTTGGCGTGGTTGCCGCCCAGATTTTGAAGGCTCTGGGTGTTGAGCTGGTTTCTCACACCGTGGCTGTGGGTGGCGTGCACGCTCCCGAGGGTGCCCCGGTGCCTTCGCCCCGCAACGTTGACCAGCTGGACGCTGACCCGCTGCGCTGCTTCGACAAGGCAACTTCCGACGCGATGGTTCAGCGCGTGGACGAGGCGCACAAGGACGGCGAGACTCTCGGCGGTGTGGTTGAGGTGCTCGCGTACGGTATGCCTCCCGGACTGGGTTCGTACGTGCACTGGGACCGCCGCCTGGACGCGCGCCTTGCCGCAGCGCTGATGGGTATTCAGGCTATTAAGGGCGTTGAGGTTGGCGACGGTTTCGCGACCGCTGACCGCCCGGGCACTGCCGCTCACGATGAGATTTCCATTGGCGAAAACGGTGTAACCCGCGATACCAACCGTGCAGGTGGTATTGAGGGCGGCATGAGCATTGGCGACCTGCTGCGTGTGCGCGCGGCAATGAAGCCCATTGCGACCGTGCCGAAGGCCCTGAAGACCATTGACACTTCCACCGGTGAGGAGGCTCGCGCCCACCACCAGCGTTCGGATGTGTGTGCTGTTCCCGCCGCCGGTGTGGTGGCGGAGGCTATGGTCGCCCTGGTGCTCGCTGAGGCGGCACTGGAGAAGTTTGGCGGCGACTCCATTGGCGAGACTCGCCGCAACATGGATTCCTACCTGGAGGCCATTCCGGCGTCTCTGGCGTGGGAGTCTAACGTGGCTGGTTGGGACGCGTAGTGCCCCTTCCGGTTGAGCCTGCGGGCGTTCACCCCGTCGCGTCGAGCCCCCTGGCGCGTATTGCTGCGGCTGCGCAGCGTGCGCGAGGGGGCGCTTCGCCGCGCCCGGAAACCGGCGCAGAATCCGGTGCGGAACCCGGTGTATCTGCCGCGGCTGAGCGGGTTGTTGAGGCTGCGAGCGCTGAGGTTCGTGAGACTGTTGCGCGTGAGGCCACCGCCTCGGTTTCTTCCGCGTCAGTTTCCTCTGCGCGCACGGCTTCTCGCGTGCCGACCCCGGCCGACCTGATGCGTTCGGGTGTTCGCCCCCTGCCCGCCGCTCCCGTGAGCGCGCGGGGCGTGCGTCTGTACGCCTCCTCGGTGTCTGAGGATGCCGACCCGGCGCTCGGCCTGGACGAGGACCTGCGCCTGAAGCTGCTCAGCGCCCTGCAGGGCATGGCTGAGGAGGAGCCTCGCGAGGAACCCGCGAAGGCGGAAGTTCCCAAGCCCGCAGCTCCAAAACCGGCCGCGCCCAAGCCGACTGTGCCTAAGCCGGCACCTCCGAAGCAGGCTCAGCCCGCGGCGGGGGAGAGCGCAACCTCTGCCCCCGTTCCTGCTCCCGCGCAGAAGGCCGAACCCCAGCCCGCGCCGGCACAGACCGAAACTTCCGCGGCTCCCGCGCCCAAGCACGCTGTGGCTAAGCCGCTACGTCCGACCCCGGCGCTATTCGGCAAGGTGCAGGTTTCTGCGGCTGAGTCTGTGGCTGAGGAAATCGTGGCGGTGGACTCCGCCGAGGCCGCGGCCGAGATTGAGGCGCGCGCCGCATCCGAGGCGGAGCTGAACGCCGAGATCGAGGAGTCCGCCCGCATCCACCCGCAGCAGGTGCGCGAGATGCACGAGAACTTTGCCGAGCAGTCGCGCCCCATCGTGCTCATCGGCCCCATGGCGGCCGGTAAGACCTACATTGGCACGCACCTGGCGCGTTTCTACGGCTACGAGTTCCTCGACGCCGACCAGCTGATCGTGGAACGCTACGGCGAGGTCTCCGAAATTTTCGAGATTTTCGGTGAGGCGCACTTCCGCGAGCTGGAACGCAAGACCATCGAAGAGGTGCTGACCTCCCCGGTGTACCGCAACACGGTGTTTTCGCTCGGCGGCGGCGCGCCCATGACCGACTCGGTTGCGGAGCTCCTCAAGGACGAATGCGTGGTGTACATCCTCGTTGATGCTGAGACCGTCACCCCGCGCATTACGGGCAATAAGACCCGCCCGCTGCTGCAGCCGAACCCGGTCGAGCGCTGGACCGACATTTTTGAGCGTCGCCGCACCCGCTACGAGGAGCTGGCGCACTTCACCCTGGATGCTCGCGGCGGCCGCCCCATTACCGAGATGACCGCAGAGATTCAGGCGTACGTCACCGCCAGCCGCAAGGCGCGGGCGAACAACTCCTGACCCCCTCCTACCCCCACTCTTCTGTGAAAGGACACACGATGAGCACTCAGCCTACCTTCGGCGCTTCCGGTGAAGCGGATATCACCCGTATTCCGGTGACCGGCAGCTCCCCGCGCGAGAACTACGAGGTGCTGATTGGCCACAACCTGCTCGGCACCCTGCCCGAGATTCTCGGCAACCGCACGAAGAAGGTGCTCGTGATTCATCCGCGTGCCCTGCGTTCCACGGGTGAGCTGGTCATGGAGGACCTGCGCGCGATGGGTTACGAGTCGTTCAGCGCCGAGATCCCGGACGCCGAGGAGGCCAAGCACTACCAGGTGGCGGCGTTCTGCTGGCAGGTGCTCGGCCAGAACGACTTCACCCGTACCGACGCGATTGTGTCTGTGGGCGGCGGCGCCATTACCGACGTTGCCGGATTTGTCGCGGCAACCTGGCTGCGCGGCGTGCGCGTTATTCACATTCCGACCACCCTGCTCGGCATGGTAGACGCTGCCGTGGGCGGTAAGACCGGCATCAACACCGCCGAAGGTAAGAACCTGGTCGGCGCGTTCTGGCCGCCCGCCGCAGTGCTCTGCGAAATTGGCACCCTGCGTACCTTGCCTGAGCATGAGCTGCTGACCGGCATGGGTGAGGTCGTCAAGTGCGGCTTCATCGCAGACCCCGAAATCCTTGACCTGATTGAGGCGAACCCGAACGCCGTGCGCGACTCGCAGTCCGCCGTGATGCGTGAACTCATTGAACGCAGCGTGCGCGTGAAGGCTGAGGTCGTCTCCGAGGACCTGCGCGAATCCGGCCGCCGCGAAATCCTGAACTACGGCCACACCCTCGCCCACGCCATCGAGCGCAACGAACGCTACCAGTGGCGTCACGGCGCGGCAGTGTCCGTCGGCATGGTCTACGCCGCCGAACTGGCGCTGGCAACCGGCCACGCCGACGAAGAACTCGTGGCACGCACCCGCCACATCCTCGAATCCCTGGGCCTGCCCACCTCCTACAAGGCAGACGCATGGCCCCAGCTGCTCGAAGCAATGCGCCGCGACAAGAAGGCACGCGGCAACCTGCTGCGCTTCATTATTCTTGACGGTTTGGCTCGCCCGCGCGTCTACGAGGTGCCGGACGACTCGATCCTGTACATGACCTACCAGGAGATCATCTCCGAGTAGGCGTGAGTCCGTACAATCACCGCCACGCACACCAGCATGCGGCAGCCAGGCGGGGTGCCACAGAAAAACTGTGGCGCCCCTGCTAGGCAAACTCGTGCGCATCCTGTAGAATGTACGGGACATATTTTTGCTCATTGAAAACTTAGCGCCTCGCCGGGTACCACTACGGCGTGAGCGTCGATGACACGAAGGAGAGCCCCATGGCATCCACTACCGATATTAAGAACGGCGCCGTCCTGAAGATTGACGGTAACCTCTGGTCCGTCGTAGAGTTCCAGCACGTTAAGCCCGGCAAGGGTGGCGCATTCGTCCGCACCAAGCTGCGCAACGTTACCTCCGGCAAGGTCGTCGACCGTACCTTCAACGCTGGCGCTAAGATTGAGACCGCAACCGTTGACCGCTCCGACTACCAGTACCTGTACCAGGACGGCGACGACTACGTCTTCATGGACATGAAGACCTACGACCAGATCAACGTTCCCGCAACCGTTGTCGGCGACGCAGCAAACTACATGCTCGAGTCCCAGACCGCAACCATCGCAATGCACGAGGGTAGCCCCCTGTACATCGAGCTGCCCGCATCCGTGGTCCTCGAAATCACCTACACCGAGCCCGGCCTGCAGGGTGACCGCTCCACCGGCGGCACCAAGCCCGCAACCGTTGAGACCGGCTACGAGATCCAGGTTCCCCTGTTCCTGGAGACCGGCACCAAGGTCAAGGTTGACACCCGCACCGGTGAGTACCTCGGTCGCGTGAACGACTAATGAATTCGCGTACTAAAGCCCGATTGCGCGCCCTCGAAGTGCTCTTCGAGGCGGATCAGCGCAACGAAGATTATATTGAGGTACTCCGCCGCCGCCGACTGTACACGGTAGCGCAGATTTCTGCTTACTCTGAGGAAATCATTCGTGGCGTTCGCGACCACGACGAAGAGATCCGTGAGTTTGTGGAGACTTACGCCCGTGACTGGTCCTTCGAGCGTATGCCCGCCGTGGACCGTGCCGTGCTGCGTATTGGCACTTGGGAGCTTCTGTACAATGACGAAGTTCCGGATGCTGTCGCAATTTCTGAGGCTGTCGGTCTGGCGCGTGTGCTGTCCACGAATGAATCTCCGAAGTTCGTGAACGGTCTGCTGGATAAGCTCCGTCAGGTGAAGCCGACCCTGCTCGCGTAAGACGTCCCGCCGCGGCCTGCCCGCCAGCCCGTAGCTGGGTTGGTTTGCCGCCGTTGAGGATGCACCCGCAGGGGAGCGTACGTGAAACCCCCGCCGTACTGTAGTTCGCTACAGGACGGCGGGGGTTTTCTGTGTCTAGGTTGCGTTTGGTTGGTGCGCTTCTGCGTGGGGTTCCGTATTGGGTACGGATGCGCTCGCTGGGTATGGGAGAGGCGCCGGTTAAGGTGCATCGGTGGAGGCTTCACCGGACAACGCAGGCGGGGGAGTGCCCCCTCTGCGGCGCTGAGCGCCTTGAGGACGGAGCCCCCGCTCCGCGTGCCCGGTATTCGCCTCCATCAGTGTTAGCTACTCGCTTTGGGCAGCTACGGTCGTCCCGCGTGTCCGATGGGGAGTTCAGAAGACTCCAGTTTCGGTTAGTACTAGTAGGAGATGGTAGCGAACCAGCGTAGTACTGACTTCACGAGACGTGTAGCTCCGATAAAACACGCGGCCCTGTATGTAGTGCAAGCCATACTGTGGGTTTGGTGGGCAGCCATGAGAGCTATGTACCATGCGAAGAATCCGAAGCATGAGCTGATTGCGATGACATAGAGTATTCCGGGATGGAAGCGAAGATTTCGGGGAGCTGTAATGTAACGATGGAGGTACCCAGCTGGGTTGTACCGCATGCGCCTGCACTCTTGTAAGAGGTAACTCATAAGATAATCGGCAGATTCATCACGTATAGTGCTGAGTACGCTGTGTTGGCGCTGGCTATACATATCAGTAGGGTCAACAATGCCGAGAATGCACGAGGCAATGATAAAACATGTAAAACAGAACAGAGGACGTACATATGAAAGTATGGTGGCCATTTTAGGCTCCTTGTATTTAGTGATTATCAGCAGCAATGCGCCGCTGAGCTTTCACTATGTATATATCAGAGCATTTGAACACCGTTTTTCTTCTTTTTTCATATGTTTTGATATGTAAGCATCCTGTTTGATTTATTTTAAGAACTTGCCCCTTGTGTGAGAGATTACTTACATGTAATTTCCCTAGTCAAAGATAAATATCTATTTTTGTGGTGATATTTTGCCAATTTTGCGGCGCGCTGAGGGCCCCACCATACGTTGTACGGTAGGGCCCTCAGTGCGAATTATGTATTTATTGCAGGTATGGAATGGTTAGGCGTTGTCCTCCAGAACCTCGAAGCGGGGGAGCGTACCCACCAGCTTCAGAGTCTCCAAAGAAACAGTCACCAGGCGCTTAATCAGGTCCACGATGTACCGCGGGTTGTTGACGGCGCGGCAGTAATCGTTCGGGTCATTCGTAATGAGCGACTTCTTATCAGTCTTCACCTGGTAGCGGTCGATGACCCATTCCAGTGCGGACCTGCCGTTTACCTGGTACTCGTTGGCTTCCTCCGGGATGCCCTTGAGAGTCAGGTGACCGTTGTACTTGATGCGGGTCTTATCCTTCTTGGGGCCGAACTGCAGCTTCTGCACCCGGTAGAACTCGAAGCGCTCCTCGAGACCCTCGGGTGCGGGGGAGGAGGCCACCTCATCGAGGGGGTAAGGCTCTACGCTCTCGTAACCCAGGTGGAGCTCCGCCAGGGCCCGACCGACTCGCGAGTACTCCCAGAAGCCCTTCGCCAGCGGGATGCGCGGGAGCATCTTCTTCAGATCTGCCGCGTACTTCTCGCGGTACTCGGGGTGGTGCAGCAACGCGTAGATGTAGTAGAAGATGTCTTCCTTCGCGATGCTCTCGTCACCGTAGGTGCTGCGGTACGCGGCCAGCGTGGCGTCGGTAATGTTTTCCTTGCGGGTATAGCCGTCCACGACCTCGCCGCCGCCCAGGTTGAGGTTGAGTCCTCCGTCATCCTCAACGACCGGCTCGTAGGTGTAGAGAGACATCCACTGAGCCTTAGAGACCAATTCGTAGTCGGGAAGGGTATCGACCATGAGCACGCTGAACTCCTTGGTAGCACCACGTCCGGTGAAACCAAAAGCAATATTCTCGTGCGCCGGGGTCGGGAAAAGCTTCGGGAGCTGGTATACGCAGTTGTTGAACTGGTTACTCGCGTCGAAGTAGAGGGCCTGCTTGCAGAAGGGGCGGTACAGCGAAGTGCGTACCTTCGAGGGGTCGAAGGCACCCTTCTTGCCTCGGGCCACGTCGTTCTTGTTCACTCGGTCCCAGCTAAACTGCGTCGAGTCGAAGTCGATGAAGTCCTCAACCTTAATCTTCTTCGCGGCTCCGTCGGCCTGCTGGTAGCGGTCGACCTCGGAGTTGTAGAACTCGACCATGCGGTGCACGTTCTCCTCGACCGCGCGGGCCGAGAAGTTGTACACCCACGGGTCGCGGCTCGTAGCCAGACCAAGAGAATAAAACTGGAAGACGCCCGGGGTGTTCGGCTTGCCCTTGGTCGCCTTATCGCCGATGGGCTGGTAGGTGTCGTAGTTTTCGTCGCGCTGGTTGACCCAGTCAGCTTCAGCGTTGGGAACGACGACCTCCCACTCGGTGTGCGCGATGGAGCCCTCCCGGGCGATAATGTCGAGCTTCTCCTCGCGGCTCAGGTAGTCGCCAATATCGCGGTAGTGCAGCACGGCCTCACCCGTGTGCGAGGGGTCCTTCACGAGCACGCAAATGGTCACCGGAGTGCGGGAACCTGAGCCAAAAATCTTGCCACCCTCGCGGCGCGACTGCTCGCCCGAGGTACGCTGGTTACCGCGCAGGTTGTAGACGTACAGCTTCGAGAACTCGTCCACCAGGCACCTGCGCAGGCCATCCGCAGAGTTACCGTCGATGAAGGAACCGTTCGAGACGAAGGCAATCACGCCGCTATCCTTCACGCGGTCGGATGCCCAGCGAATTGCACGGATGTAGGAATCGTAGAGACTTCCTTTTCGCGTCGCAGTTGAACGCTCAACGTAGGTATTCTCGATGCGCTCATCCAGCTTGGGGTACTTCTCGTTCTGGTTATTATCATTGGCGCTGTTCTGGCCCGCCGAGTACGGCGGATTCATCACAATCACCCGAATATCCTGCTCAAGCTCACGTTCCGCGCGCTCGCTATTGGCGCGGAACGCCGGCAGGTTCAGGTGGTGCGAAGACTCGGAGAGCTGGAAGGTATCCGTCAGCACCATGCCGTTGAACGGCACGTACTCCGAGCCCAGACCGTGCTCCTTCGCCACCTCACCGTACACCGTCTCGATGTTAATCGCCGCAATGTAGTACGAGAGCAGCACAATCTCATTCGCGAACAGCTCGCGGGTGTACTTGCGCTCCAGGTCCTCCGGGCGAATCAGACCCAGCTGCAACAGGCGGGTAATGAACGTACCCGTGCCCACGAAAGGCTCAATAATGCTCACACCCTCATCAGAGAGCGACTTGCCGAAGGACTCCCGCAGAGCCACATCCGCCGAGCGGAGGATATAGTCCACCACCGGAACCGGGGTGAAGACAATACCCAGGCGCTCCGCAATGCGCGGGAAGGCGTTCTGGAAGAACTTATCGTAGAGGTCCTTAATTACGTGCTGCTTTGCCGCCGCGTTATCGAGGTCCTTCACACGGCGCTGAACCGACTCGTAGAAGGCCGACAGCGACTCGCGCTCCTTCTCAAAGGCCGCGTTCGCGTTCAGGTGGTCCACCACGTTCTGCATGGCCAGCGAAATCGGGTTCAGCTCGGTAAAGCGGTGCCCGGCGAACATCGCGTCAAAGACAGGCTGGGTAATGAGGTGCTGGGCCAGCATCTCGATGGCCTGGTCCTCGTCAATCGCGGGGTTCAGGGTCTGCTGCAGGCCCTCCACAAACTGAGCGAAGACGGTGCGCAGTTCGCTTTCGGGGCTCGCCTCATCCAGCAGATGACGAATCATCGTGATGTGGCGGCCCGCAATGGTCGCAATATCCTTCGACCAATCGTCCCAGTACTCGCGAGTACCCACCTTGTCCACAATCTTGGCGTACACACCATCCTTCCACTCCTGCGCGGGGAAGGTCAGAGTCGTCTGCTCACCCGGAGTAATCGAATCCTCCGGCGCCTCGGTATCGTTCGCGCCGATGCTGTCCTTCTCCTTCTTCGGGGCCAGGTCAACGGTCTGCACAATAATCGACTCGGGGTCAGAAGCGTTCAGCTCAATCTGGTGAATCGTCGCGTCCATACGCTCATCGTGCGCGCGGAGCGCCTGGAGCACCTGCCACACCACCTTGTAGCGTTTATTGTCGCTCAGCGCCTGAGCGGTTGACATGCCGTCGGGAATAGCAATCGGCAGAATAATATAGCCGTACTTCTTACCCTCGGCGCGGCGCATCACGCGGCCCACGGCCTGAATGACGTCCACCATCGAATTGCGGGGGTTCAGGAAAAGCACCGCGTCAAGGTTCGGAACGTCCACGCCCTCGGTCAGGCAGCGAGCGTTCGTCAGGATACGACAAATCGGGCCCTCCTCATTCGGCTCCTGCTTGAGCCAGTTCAGGAGTTCGGCACGGCTCTGCGCGTTAAAGCCGCCGTCAATGTGGCGAACCTGCACGCCCAGGTCGTCGGTCGGGTCGTCGTTCTCGCGGTTGCGCAGGTTAATGCGCACGAGGTCCTCGAACTCGCGCTCAATCTTCTGGGAATCCTTAATCGAGCGGCTGAAGGCCACGGCACGCTTCATAGGTTCGAGGTCATCACCGAAGGAAGCCTCCAGCTCACCGCTGCGGCGCTTGGCGAGGCCGTTCCAACAGCCCACCAGCTTCGCCACGTCATCAATGGCGAGCTCGTTGGACTCATCGGCCAGAAGGTTCTGGAAGGAGGTCGCAATCTGCGATTCGGAAACGCCCAGCACCAGCACCTTGTAATCGGTCAGCAGGCCCTTCTCCACGGCCTCGCCGAAGCCGATACGGTAGAAAGGAATACCAAAGGTGTCTACGTCATCCATGGAACAGAGCACGGCGGCCTTCTCGCTCGCCTGGAACTTCGTGTCCTCATTAAAAATCTTGGGGGTAGCCGTCATGTAGACGCGCTTGCGGCCTGCAACCCACTTATCGTCGTGAATCTTCACGAAGTTCGACTCCGACTCGTCCGCCAGGGTCACGCCGGTCGTGCGGTGCGCCTCATCGCAGATAATCAGGTCAAACTCGCCAACACCCGCAGCCTGAGCCGCAGACACCGCGTCAATGGAGTGGTAGGTGGAGAAGACTACCTCGAGGCCCTCATCCAGCGGGTTGGCGTTCATTGCGGCGGCCAGCTCGGCACCGTCCGTCGTCGCGGGCAGCTGCAGATCCTCAACGCGCAGGTCGGCCAGGTCGGCGTTAGCGCCACCGCGCTTCTTCTCGCGGCCCACCTTGGAATCGGAGCACACCGCGTAAGCGTGGAACGGGCCCTCAATCTCGTTCGAGAACTCCGAAATGGACTGCGACATGAGCGCCAGGGAAGGCACCATGAAGAGCACGCGGGCGTGGCCGCCATTCTGCTCGGCAAACTTCTCGGCCAGGCGAATTGCGGTGAAGGTCTTGCCGGTACCGCAGGCCATAATCAGCTGACCGCGGTCGTCCTTCTGCAGACCTTTCAGAGTCCTTGTAATGGCGATGTCCTGGTGCGGGCGAAGCTTCTTATGCGGCTTGTAACCGACCTGCTGCTCGCCCGGGTCATCCAGGGAATAGGTCGACCAGTCGATATTGGAATCACGGAAAGTCTGCAGGCCCATGCGCTGCACGGGAAAGCGCTGTTCCTCCAGCATCTTCTCCGCGTTCTTCGACCACTTATCGGTCGTGGACACGATGATGCGGTGCGTAAACGGCTTACGACCGGAGGCCGAAATAAAGGAATCGATATGTTCCTTAGCAATCGTGCTGTGCTCATCGTAGAACTTGCACTGAATGGCGGTCACGCCGCCGTCAACGTTCTCGGCCACCAGGTCGATGCCAATATCGCCGAAGTTCTCGCGGCCATCCCAGTCCTTCCACAGGTACACCTTCTTATACAGGCGGCTCTGGATGCTGTCCTTAGTCAGGAACTCCTTGGTCAGACGCTCCAGGCGGTCACCCTGATCGCGCGTATGGAGTGCCGTGGTTCGAAGCTGGTGAAGCAGATTGTCAAAGGCCATCGACGTCTTCGTCGAAACGTCGGCCGGGGTGCCGGAGGCGGTCATGAACTCTCCCAGTGGTGTGAGTCGATAGATGTCGTACCCCATTATCTTATCCGGTGGGGCGCCGGGATTGCGGGCCCGAGTGTCACCGCTGGCCCGCTCCGCACCAGCTTCGCACCCGCCCTATACCCGCTCTCGCCGAACCTGAACGTAGCCTGTGAACTGTGGTACCCTACTAGAAGCACAAAACCTTTAAATCCGTCCCGTGAGGCGGGGAAGGAGACGGCTATGTCGGGGACAAGTGTACCCGCAACCGGTACGAACCGGGCTGCCCGCGTGGCCACCACCGCGCAGCCTGAAGCGCTGCATCCCGCAGCACTCGGGGGCCCTCAACCGGCGACCCCTCACTCGCAGCAGGCGACCACCGTCGGTCGCACCATCCTCAGCGAGGACGAAATTCGCCGCGCCCTCACCCGCATCGCCTACGAAATCATCGAAACCAATAAAGGCGTAGACAACCTCGTACTCATCGGCATCCGCTCCCGCGGCGTGCCCCTCGCCGTACGACTCGCAGCCCGCATCCAAGCCATCGAGCCGAACTTCAACGCAGAAACACGAATCGGCGCCCTGGACATCACCGCCTACCGCGACGACCAGCGCGACGCCCCCGAACCGCAAACAGCGGGGGAGAGCCTCATGCCCGCCGTCGGCATCGAAGGCAAAACCGTGGTTCTCGTCGACGACGTCCTCTACTCCGGCCGCACCGTACGCGCCGCCCTCGACGCACTCAACGCCCACGGACGGCCCGCCCTCGTACGCCTGGCGGTCCTCGTAGACCGCGGACACCGCCAGCTACCCATCCGCGCCGACCACGTGGGCAAAAACCTGCCCACCAGCGCCAGCGAAACCGTACGCGTCGTACTCACCGAAACCGACAACGCAACAGACCGAGTTGACATTATCCAGCTGGGAGGGCTCTCATGAAGCATCTGCTCGACACCCGCGAACTAACCCGCGAAGAAGCCATCGAAATCCTCGACGTCGCCGACTACATGGCACAGGTCAAGGCCGAAAACCGCACCCTGAACGTGCTCAACGGCAAGACCGTCGTCAACCTCTTCTTCGAGGACTCCACCCGCACCCGCCTCTCCTTCGAATCCGCCGAGAAGCGCCTGGGCGCCGCCGTCACGAACTTCTCCGCCTCGGGATCCTCCCTCTCCAAGGGTGAGTCGCTCAAGGACACCGCGCAGACCCTCAAGGCCATCGGCGCGGACGCCTTCGTGATCCGCCACTCCGCCTCCGGCGCACCGCAGCGCCTCGCGGAGGCCGGCTGGACCGACATCCCCGTGCTCAACGCGGGCGACGGCACCCACGCACACCCCACCCAGGCACTGCTCGACGCCGTGTCCCTGCGCCAGTACAAGGCAGAACGCGACGGCCTCGACAGCCCCCGCGGCACCGACCTGTCCGGCATGCGCGTGCTCATCGTCGGCGACATCCTGCACTCGCGCGTGGCACGCTCCAACCTCTGGTTGCTGCACACCCTCGGCGCGCAGGTCGTCTTCGTCGCACCGCCGACCCTGCTGCCGCTGAACACCGCCTCCTGGGTTGAAGAGGCCGGCCTGGAAATCTTCCACGACTTCGACGAAGCCATCGCCACCAAGCCCGACGCCGTGATGCTGCTGCGCATCCAGAAGGAACGCATGCGCGCCGCGTACTTCCCCTCCGCCGAGGAGTACACCGAGCTGTGGGGCCTGACCGCCGAACGCTTCGCAACCCTGCAGGCACAGCCGCAGCCGGTCGCAATCCTGCACCCGGGCCCCATGAACCGCGGCCTGGAAATCTGCACCGAAGCCGCCGACGCCGCCAACTCCTGGGTTCTGCGCCAGGTCAGCAACGGCGTGGCACTGCGCATGGCGGTGCTCTACCTGCTTCTGACCGACGGCTCCAGCGCCAAGCTCTACGCCGGCGACGAATCCTAAACGACCTTCCTAACGAGAGGAACCAACACCATGAGCAAGTACCTGATTAAGGGCGCAAGCCTCTACGGCGAAAAGGTCGCCGATATCCTCATCGAGGACGGCGTGATTAGCCGCATCGCAGAGAACATTGACGCCGCGGATGCACAGGTCGTCGAGGCGGCAGGCCAGGTGGCACTGCCCGGCCTGGTGGACATCCACACCCACCTGCGTCAGCCCGGTTACGAGGCCTCCGAAACCGTCGAGACCGGCACCCGCGCTGCGGCCCTGGGCGGCTACACCGCGGTGTTCGCCATGGCGAACTCCCTGCCCGTGGCAGACACCGCCGCCGTGGTTGAGCAGGTGGACCGCCTCGGCAAGGAATCCGCATGGTGCCGCGTGCAGCCCATCGGCGCCGTGACCGTGGGCCTGAAGGGCGAGCGCCTCTCCGACATTGGCGGCATGGCGAACTCCACCGCGAACGTGCGCGTGTTCTCTGACGACGGCATGTGCGTGTACGACCCCGCCGTGATGCGCCGCGCCCTCGAATACGTCAAGACCTTCGACGGCGTTATTGCGCAGCACGCGCAGGAGCCGCGCCTGACCGAGGGCGCCCAGATGAACGAGGGCAAGGTGTCCGCTGACCTGGGTCTGGCCGGTTGGCCCGCCGTCGCTGAAGAGGCAATCATCGCCCGCGACGTGCTGCTGGCCGAGCACCTGGACTCCAAGTTGCACATCTGCCACCTGTCCACCAAGGGCTCCATTGAGGTTGTGCGCTGGGCTAAGTCCCGCGGCGTGCAGGTCACCGCGGAGGCAACCCCGCACCACCTGCTGCTCACCGACGAGACCGCACGCACCTACGACCCGGTGTTCAAGGTGAACCCGCCGCTGCGCACCGAAGAGGACGTCATGGCGCTACGCCAGGCAGTCGCCGACGGCATCATCGACGTAATCGGTACCGACCACGCACCGCACCCGGCAGAGACCAAGGAATGTGAGTGGGCGTGCGCCGCGAACGGCATGACCGGCCTGGAGCAGGCGCTGTCCATCATCCAGATGACCCTGGTCGACACCGGCATGATTACCTGGCGCGACGTGGCACGCATCCTCTCCGAGCAGCCCGCTAAGATTGGCCGTCTGGAGGCCGAGCAGGGCCGCCCGCTGGCCGAAGGCGAACCGGCCAACATTGTGCTGGTCGACCCGAAAGCAACCCGCGTGATCAAGCCGGAGGAGCAGGCAACCAAGGGTAAGAACAACCCCTACCGCGGCATGGAGGTTCCCGGCTCGATTCGCGCAACCTTCTACGCCGGCCACCCGACCGTGCTGAACGGCGAGCTGGCCACCCCGCGCAAGTAACCCGCGAGGCAAACGTACGTGGTGACCGTGCCTGGCGGTGGTAGGTTCACGCCTGCCACCGCCTCGCCGGGAGGTTCAACCGCGCCGGGAGCACCGCCCCCAACCTCACCAACCCAGGCCGAGACAATCGACCGAGACACCAACCGAAAGAGAGAACCCACGTGGGAAAGCTCATCACCGCCATCGTCTGCCTGGCCCTCGTGGCCCTGTGCATCTACGGCATGTGGCACGGATGGCGCTCGCGCCTGGCCCGCCAGTCCAACATGTTCGGTTCCCTCAAGGAAGTTCCCGAACGCTACGAGGGTCTGACCGCCGACGCCGCCTTCGAGGGTGAGTACATCAGCACCACGATCTTCGGTAACTGGCTGGACCGCGTGGGATTCGATTCGCTCGGCTTCAAGAGTAAGTCCACCCTGCTGGTCTACCCTGACAGCATCATCTTCACCCGTAACGGCGCGAAGGACCTGTGGATTCCGGCGAAGAAGCTCGCAGTCATCACCACCGACCGCGGTATGGCGGGCAAGGTTGTGGAGAAGAACGGCCTGGTCGTGATTGGTTGGACCCTGGACGGTCACCGCGTGCAGACCGGCTTCCGCACCCGCTACGCCGAGGACAAGCAGGCGGTACTGCAGGAGCTGCGCCGCATCGCCCCGAACGCGGTAGATGCGCCCGAGAAGTGGGCGGCAGACCCCGCCGAGGGCACCGAGCAGGCCAAGTAGGCGGCGCAACGCACCCCGGCACTTCCGGCAACATACCTCGGCCCCGAAGCCGAACACGACACAGCACGACACCCTAGATTTAGCCCGGGCGGGCAGAACAGCCCGCCCCGGCAGCAAGAGACTATCCCCAACGCACCGAGCGGCACTCACCGCAAGGCCCGCGGGGGAGAGCACCACAGAAAAGGAAAAGAGAGCATGACTGACATGACACGATCCGGCGCCCTGCGTACGGACCGCGCGCTGCTCGTCCTGGAGGACGGCACCGTCTACCGCGGCTATGGCTACGGCGCAACCGGCGCGTCCCTGGGCGAGGCGGTTTTCGCGACCGGCATGACCGGCTACCAGGAAACCCTGACCGACCCCTCCTACGCGGGTCAGATTGTGGTTCAGACCGCTCCCCATATTGGCAACACCGGTGTGAACACCACCGACGCTGAAGCCCCCAAGATTTGGGTTGCCGGCTACGTGGTTCGTGACGCCGCACGTGTGGCATCCAACTGGCGTTCTGAGCGCACCCTCGACGAAGAGCTCATCGAGCAGGGCATCATCGGTATTCAGGGCATTGACACTCGCGCCCTGACCCGCCGCCTGCGTTCGAGCGGTTCGATGCGTGCGGGCGTGTTCTCCGGTGAGCACGCCGAGCGCCCCGAGGCCGAGTTGCTGGAGGAGGTGCGCGCCTCCGAGCCCATGGCCGGCCGCAAGCTCGCCGACATCGTCTCGGTCGACACCGCCTACACCGTCGAGCCGCACCAGCACAACTGGTTTGCACCCCCGGTCGCGACCATCGTCGCCCTGGACCTGGGCATCAAGTCGATGACCCCGCAGCGTTTCGCTGAGCGCGGCGTGCGCGTGCACGTGCTGCCCGCCAACGCAACCCTCGAGGACATCTACTCCTACAACCCCGACGGCGTGTTCTTCTCCAACGGCCCCGGTGACCCCGCAACCGCCGACGAGCAGGTTGAGCTGCTGCAGGGCGTGCTGCGCAAGGGCACCCCGTTCTTCGGCATCTGCTTCGGTAACCAGCTGCTCGGCCGCGCCCTGGGCTTCGGCACCTACAAGCTGCTCTTCGGTCACCGCGGCATCAACCAGCCGGTCATGGATAAGACCACCGGCAAGGTTGAAATCACCGCGCAGAACCACGGCTTCGCTGTGGACGCGCCGATTGGCGACTATGTGACCGCACCGAACGCTGAGTTCGGTCAGGTCATGGTCTCCCACGTCGGCCTGAACGACAACGTGGTGGAGGGCCTGACCTGTAAGGACATCCCGGCCTTCTCGGTTCAGTACCACCCCGAAGCCGCCGCGGGTCCGCACGACTCCGCCTACCTCTTTGACCGTTTCATTGACCTGATGGTCGCAACCAAGACTGCAAAGGAAGCCTAAATGCCTCGTCGTACCGACCTTAACAGCGTCCTCGTCATCGGTTCCGGCCCGATTGTCATCGGTCAGGCAGCGGAATTCGACTACTCCGGCACTCAGGCGCTGCGCGTGCTGAAGGAGGAGGGCGTGCGCGTCATCCTCGTGAACTCCAACCCGGCAACCATCATGACCGACCCCGAGTTCGCGGACGCCACCTACATTGAACCCATCACCCCCGAGGTGATCGAGAAGATTATCGCGAAGGAAAAGCCGGACGCAATCCTGCCGACCCTGGGTGGTCAGACCGCACTGAACGCGGCTATTGAGCTGGGTGAGCGTGGCATCCTCGAGAAGTACAACGTCGAGCTGATTGGCGCGAACATTGACGCCATCAACCTCGGCGAGGACCGCGAGGCCTTCAAGGGCGTCGTGGAGCGTGCCGGCGGCGAATCGGCCCGCTCGGTCATCGTCCACTCCATGCCGGAGGCCCTGGAGGCCGCCAAGGAGCTCGGCTACCCGATGGTGGTTCGCCCCTCCTTCACCATGGGTGGTCTCGGCTCGGGCATGGCGTACAACGAGGAAGACCTCTACCGCATCGCCGGCGCCGGTATTCAGTACTCGCCCACCAGCGAGGTCCTGCTCGAGGAGTCCATCCTCGGCTGGAAGGAATACGAGCTGGAGATGATGCGTGACACCAACGACAACGTCGTGGTCGTCTGCTCCATCGAGAACTTCGACCCCGTGGGCGTGCACACCGGTGACTCCATCACCGTGGCCCCCGCACTGACCCTGACCGACCGTGAGTTCCAGAAGCTGCGCGACATCGCAATTAACGTGATTCGCGAGGTCGGCGTGGACACCGGTGGCTGCAACATCCAGTTCGCTATCGACCCGAAGACCGGCCGCGTCATCGTCATTGAGATGAACCCGCGCGTGTCCCGCTCCTCGGCGCTCGCATCGAAGGCTACCGGCTTCCCGATCGCGAAGATTGCGACCAAGCTGTCGCTGGGCTACACCCTGGACGAGATTCCGAACGACATCACCCAGAAGACCCCGGCCTCCTTCGAGCCGACCCTGGACTACGTGGTCGTGAAGGTTCCGCGCTTCGCGTTTGAGAAGTTCCCGGCTGCCGACCCGACCCTGACCACCACCATGAAGAGCGTGGGCGAGGCCATGGCCCTGGGCCGTAACTTCACCGAGGCTCTGCAGAAGGCCATGCGTTCGCTCGAGCAGAAGGGCGCCTCCTTCTCGTTCAAGCCGCTGACCCTCTCCGAGGTGGAGCTGGCCGAGCTGATTGAGAAGACCAAGGTTCCCACCACCCAGCGTATCTACCAGGTTCAGCAAGCTCTGCTGGCCGGCGCAACCGTGGAGCAGCTGCACGAGGCCACCAAGATTGACCCGTGGTTCCTGGATCAGCTGGTGCTGCTGAACGAGGTGGCCGGCGTGGTCTACGAGAAGCGTGACCACCTGGATCCGGAGACCCTGAAGCTGGCCAAGCGCCACGGCTTCTCGGACGCACAGATTGCCGAGATTATCGGCTCCTCCGAGGACGTTGTGCGCGGCGTGCGTCACGCCCTGGGTATCCGCCCGGTCTTCAAGACCGTGGACACCTGCGCCGCCGAGTTTGAGGCGTTCACCCCGTACCACTACTCCTCCTACGACCTGGAGGACGAGGTCGCTCACCACGAGAAGCCCTCGATCATGATTCTGGGTTCGGGCCCGAACCGCATCGGTCAGGGTATCGAGTTCGACTACTCGTGCGTGCACGCCTCTATGGTGCTGCGTTCGCTGGGTTACGAGACCGTCATGGTCAACTGCAACCCCGAGACCGTTTCGACCGACTACGATATCTCGACCCGCCTGTACTTCGAGCCGCTGACCCTTGAGGACGTGCTCGAGATTGTTGAGTCGGAGCGTCGTACCGGCGGCCTGATGGGCGTGTTCGTGCAGCTGGGCGGCCAGACCCCGCTGAAGCTGGCTCGTGCCCTGAAGGATGCGGGCGTGCCGATTCTGGGCACCACCCCCGAGGCCATCGACCTGGCCGAGGACCGCGGCGAGTTCTCCCGCGTGCTGGAGGAGGGCGGCCTGATTTCGCCCAAGAACGGCACCGCGTTCACCTTCGAGGGCGCTAAGCGCATCGCCGACGAAATCGGTTACCCGGTTCTGGTTCGCCCCTCGTACGTGCTGGGCGGCCGCGGCATGGAAATCGTCTACGACGAGGCTAACCTGGCCCGCTACCTGGAGAACGCTACCGAGGTTTCGCCCTCGCAGCCGGCTCTGATTGACAAGTTCCTTGAGGATGCCATCGAGATTGACGTGGACGCCCTGTTCGACGGCGAGGAGCTGTACCTGGGCGGCGTCATGGAGCACATTGAGGAAGCCGGTATTCACTCCGGTGACTCCTCCTGTACTCTGCCCCCGATTACCCTCGGCCCGGACATCATCGCCAAGGTGAAGGACGCTACCGAGAAGATTGCTCGCGGCACCGGTGTGCGCGGCTTGATTAACATTCAGTTCGCGTACGTGTCTGAGAACCTGTACGTGATTGAGGCGAACCCGCGCGCGTCCCGTACTGTTCCGTTCGTGTCGAAGGCTACCGGCGTGCAGATGGCTAAGGCTGCTGTGCTGATTGGTCTGGGCAAGAGCATTGCTGAGCTGAAGGCTGAGGGTTACCTGCCGCAGCACATGGACGGCGCATCCCTGCCGCAGGAGACCGCGATTGCTGTGAAGGCTGCGGTTCTGCCGTTCGCTCGTTTCCGCACCCCGGAGGGTGTGGTGGTCGATTCGCTGCTGAGCCCGGAGATGCGTTCGACCGGTGAGGTCATGGGCCTGGATCAGCACTTCGACACCGCGTTCGCGAAGGCTCAGGCTGGTGCTGGTTCGCCGATGCCGACCTCCGGTAAGGTCTTCATTTCGGTGGCTAACCACGACAAGCGTAACGTCATCATCTACGCGAAGATGCTGGAGTCGCTGGGCTTCGAGATCGTTTCGACCGGTGGTACCGCCGAGATTCTGCGCCGCAACGGCCTGAACTCGATTCTGGTGGCTTCGAAGTTTGCCGAGGCAAACGGCGACCACTCGATTGTGGACATGGTCCGCAACGGTGACATCGACCTGATTCTGAACACCCCCGCCGGTGGTGCCGCTCGTAGCGACGGCTACGAGATTCGTGCCGCCGCCGTGTCGGTCGGCTGCCCGGTGATGACCACCATCTCCGAGTTCGCCGCCGCCGTTCAGGCGATTACCGCTCTGCGCGAGCACAGCTGGGACATCATGAGCCTGCAGGAGCACGACGTCAAGCTGGCCGCCGCCGTGGACGCTCGCCTGGCTTCCGAGGGTGGCGAGGCGTAATGTCCGCTTCCTTTGGTGACCGCCTGGCGAAGGCGATGGCCGAGCGCGGCCCGCTGTGCGTGGGCATTGACCCGCACCCGAACCTGCTGGAGCAGTGGGGCCTGGAGGATTCCGCCGAGGGTCTGGCCGCCTTCACCGAGGCCGTGTACGAGGGTTGCGCACCCTTCGCGGCCGCGCTGAAGCCGCAGGTGGCGCTGTTCGAGCGTCACGGCTCTGCCGGCCTGGCCGTGCTGGAAGCGCTGTTCGCCCGCGCCGCCGCCGACGGCGTGCTGATTGTGGCTGACGCGAAGCGCGGCGACATCGGCTCGACCATGAAGGCCTACGCGGATGCGTGGCTCGGCTCCTCCTCGCCGCTGGGTGCCGATTCGGTGACGCTGAGCCCGTACCTGGGTTTTGAGTCGCTGCGTCCGGCGCTGGATTTGGCCGCCCAGAACGACCGCGGAACCTTCGTACTGGCGCTGACCTCGAACCCCGAGGGTAAGAGCGTGCAGCACGTGGGCGCCTCGGAGTCCGAGGGCGCGGTGGCCAAGCGCATTATTGCCGCGGCGGTAGCCGAGAACACCTCCCGTCAGTGGGAGCAGATGGGTCCGTGCGGCCTGGTGGTCGGTGCGACCGTCGGCCAGGCGCTGGTTGACCTGGGCATTGACCTGGGTTCCTTCAACGGCCCGATTCTGTCGCCCGGTTACGGCGCTCAGGGTGCTTCGGCCGCTGACCTGTACCGCGTGTTCGCGGGTGTGGAGTCGCAGGTGCTGGTGAACTCCAGCCGCGGTGTGCTCTCTGCGGGCCCGTCGGTTGAGGCTCTGGCGCAGGCAGCGCAGGCGGCTCGCGACGACCTGCTGGCTGCCCGCGGCGCATAGTCCGCGCTCAGCGTATAGCTAAGCCTAGATGGGGCGCGCACCCCGGTCGGTTCCTTCGGGAGCCCGGCCGGGGTGCGTGCCCTTTTCTGTGTCCGCCGGGGTGGGGGAGGGGCCGCGCATCCGGCAGTGTGACCAAACAGTATCGGTCCCGCCCGTGCGTGGCTTTTGATCGGGCGATGACTCCGCTATGCTAGAAAGAGTGCTTCCGGAATTTACGTGCTGACGTGCGTAGACGCATTGTTGGTGCGTGGGGAGCACCGCGAATGGAGCGGGGCCTCCCGAGACATTCGTGATACATTAGTTGATAAGTAAAATTCAATACTCGCAGAAATGGGGGACCCAACCATGCCGCTGACTCCGCTAACCGAGGATGCGCGCGCCTCCGCCCGCGAGAAGGCAGTACTTGCCCGAGCACACCGCCAGGAAATTAAGCGTGCACTGAGTGAACGTGAGCTTTCCGTACGTCAGGTTCTCGATATGGTCGATTCCGACCCTGCACTGGCTAAAATGCCGGTGGGGCAGATGCTGCGCGCACTTCCGGGCATTGGTGCCGTTCGAGCAGAACGCATCATTGAAGAACTTCATATTGCGCCGACCCGCCGTCTGGGTGGTCTTGGCGTTCACCAGCGTCGCAAGATGGTGGAGTACTTCAACCGTAATTCGCGGTATCTCAACCGCGCACGTCGCAGGACTGCTGCTCAGTCTTCTGAATCTTCTCAGTCCTAAAGTGTTTGCGCCCCGCGCGTGCGGCGGCGCATCTGGAAGGAAGCTATGTCTCAGCCGACTTTGACCGTTCTGGCCGGCCCCACCGCCGTTGGTAAGGGTACGGTGTGCCAGTACATTCGCGAGAACTATCCGAAGGTGTGGTTCTCGGTGTCCGCAACCACTCGCGATCCTCGCCCCGGTGAGGTCGACGGCGTTCACTACTACTTTGTCTCTATGGACGAGTTTGATCAGATGATTGCCGACGGCCAGATGCTGGAGTACGCGGTGGTGCACGGAAAGAACAAGTACGGCACCCCGCGCGCTAAGGTGCAGGAGGCTCTGGACGCCGGTCACCCGGTGATTCTGGAGATTGACCTGCAGGGCGCTCGCCAGATTCGTGAGACCATGCCTGACGCTCGCCTGATTTTCCTGGCCCCGCCGAGCTGGGATGAGCTGGTGTCGCGTCTGAAGGGCCGCGGTACCGAGAGCGAGCAGGAGCAGGCTCGCCGTCTGGAAACCGCGAAGGTTGAGCTGGCCGCCGAGAAGGAATTTGACGTGACGGTGGTGAACGACAGCGTGGAGCGTGCGGCTCGGGAAATTGCCGAGCTGATTGGCGCCGCGTAGGTCTCCCGCCGTGAGGGGCGGGTCACGCAAAAATAGCGTGACCCGCCCCTTTGCGTCTTCTCCACCATCCGGTACGTGCTTTTTAGCCGCCGAGAGGGTAGAATAGTTCTTTAGTTTTGACCGAGCCCTTCCCGCGCCCGCCCGAATCCGAGCGTGGGCACCCCGCGAAGGGCGTTCGGTACGTACATCCATCAAGATTTTTGGAGTTTTTAGTGGCAAACGAAATCAAGGAACACGAGGACTACAACTTCGTTGACGGCGTTACTCCCGAGGGCATCGTGCGCCCCAGCGCAGACTCGCTGATCGAGAAGGCAGAGTCCAAGTACGGCCTGGTGATTTTCGGTGCCCGCCGCGCCCGCCAGATCAACGCGTACTACGCTAACCTGCAGGATTCCAAGAACCCTCACATCGGCCCGCTGGTCGACGCTGACTCGACTGAGAAGTCCCTGTCGGTTGCTATGCGCGAAATCATTACCGACCGCGTTGAGGCTGAGCACCAGCCCGGCACCAAGTTCAACGAGGACGGTTACCCGATCGCTGAAGAGCCGAACGCTCTGATTGACTTCAGCGTCACCGAGTACCCCGACGCTATCGAGGAAGAGTACATTCCCGCCGGTAGCGACGAGGTCATCGCGATTGAAGAGGTCATCCTCGACGACCACGCCGAGTAACGAGCCGACCGGCTAGTTTAAGGATTATCTGACGTACCATGCGCATTATCGTTGGTATGGGAGGGGGCATCGCCGCGTACAAGGCGGCGATGCTCCTTCGCCTTTTTGCGAAGAATGGTGACGAGGTTATCGCCATGCCCACCCCGAACGCGACCAAGTTCGTGGGGGTACCCACCCTGGAGGCGCTGAGCGGCAACCCCGTTTCGACCGACGTGTTCGAGCGCGTGCCCGAGGTGAACCACGTGCGCCAGGCCGAGCAGGCCGACGCCGTGGTGATTGCCCCGGCCACCGCTGACCTGCTGGCCCGCCTGGCTGCCGGACGCGCGGACGATTTGTTGTCGGCGACCGTGCTGACCACGCACGCGCCCGTGATTCTGGCCCCGGCCATGCACACGCAGATGTGGGAGAACCCGGCGACCCGCGCGAACGTGCAGACCCTGCGTTCGTGGGGCTACCACGTGATTGAGCCGGCGATTGGCCGTCTGACGGGCCCGGACTCCGGCCCCGGCCGCATGCCCGAACCCGAGGACATCTTCCGCCTGGCGCAGGAGGTTATTGCGCGGTTCCCGAAGCGTTCCACGCACCCGGTGTACACGCCCGGCTACGCCCCGACCCACCCCCTGTACGCCGATACGGAGCAGGAGCGCGCGGCCGCCGCACGCCTGGCGACCCTGGGCTCGGTGAGCATCGACGGTCATGGCGGCCCCGAGGCCGTCGAGGGCGCGGCCCGGGAGGTGCCCGCCGCATCCGGTCCGCTGGCCGGCCGCACCGTGGTGATTACCGCCGGCGGCACCCGCGAGCCCCTCGACCCCGTGCGCTACCTGGGTAACCGCTCGACCGGCAAGCAGGGCGTGGCCCTGGCCGAGGCGGCCCGCGACCTGGGCGCGCACGTGCACCTGATTGCCGCAAATATCGAGGTGCCCGCCCCCGAGGGCGTGCGGGTGACCCGCGTTGAGCGCGCCCTAGAGCTGCGCGAGGTCGTCCTGGAGGTGAGCGCATCCGCGGACGTTCTGGTGATGTCCGCGGCGGTGGCCGATTTCAGGCCCGCCGAGTTCGCCGAGTTCAAGATTAAGAAGAGCGCCGATTCCGAGGATGCGCCGGTCATCAACCTGGTGCGCAACCCCGATATCCTGCGCGAGGTTGTGGTGCGTCGCGCTCAGGCTCGGGAGGCCGGTCAGACCTGCATGGGCCCGCAGATTATTGTGGGTTTCGCCGCGGAGACCGGCTCGGCAGAAAAGACCCCGCTGGAGCTGGGCCGCGAGAAGATGCAGCGCAAGGGCGCCGACTTCCTGGCCGTGAACACGGTGGGCGTGAACCTGGGCTTCGGTACGGACGAGAACACGATTACCCTGCTCTCTGCGCTGACCGATGAGGAGCCGGTGCTGATTGGCTCGAAGAAGGACGTTTCGGTGCGCCTGCTGGAGTACGTGAGCGGCTTCTTCGGGCCGGACTGCTCCTAGCCCGCGGCCGTTCCCGCGGCAGACGCATCCGCAGCACATTCGTAGCGCTCTTCACAACGTTTTCATAACATTTTTACGGCGCTTTTCACGAGCGGAACATTCGACCCGTCGCATTCTTTGCGGCGGGTCGTTTCGCGTTAACGCTCGGGGGAGATGGGGGAGGGGCGACTCTTTTTTGTCATGTCCTGAAATATGTGAGCACGGGCCCGGACCGTCTAATCAAGGTCTTGTATCATGGCTTATAGAGTAGTTCGCGTCAAAGGGGAAGAGACACCATGGCAGACAATCAGCACCATGCCGCCGCACATTCCGTCCAGAGCGATGAGCGCCCGCAGATTCTGGTGATTACCGGTATCTCCGGTGCGGGCCGTAGCACCGTCGCTAACGTGCTCGAGGACGAGGGCTGGTACGTTATCGATAACATCCCTCCGCAGATGCTCGGTTCCCTGGCCGAGCTGGTGACCCGCGACGGCGCTCGCGTGCCGAAGGTGGCTCTCGGTATTGACGTGCGCGCCCGCGCGCTGTTCTCTGATTTGCCGGCCGCCATCGAGACGTTGCGCAAGTCCGATATTGACTTCTCCATGCTCTTCCTGGATGCCAAGGACGAGACCATCATCGCCCGTTACGAGGCTCAGCGCCGCCCGCACCCGCTGCAGGGTGAGGGTCGCGTGCTCGACGGCATCCGCGCCGAGCGCACCCTCTTCGAGGGCCTGCGCCTGGCCTCGGACCGCACGATTGATACGACCGGCATGAACGTTCACGAGCTGGCCCGCACCGTGCGCGAGATGTTCGCCGAGGGTGCGGACAAGAAGCTGAACCTGACCGTCATGAGCTTCGGCTTCAAGTACGGTGCGCCTTCGGACGCCAACTACATGGCCGACATGCGCTTTATTCCGAACCCGCACTGGGTACCCGAACTGCGCCCGCTGACCGGCCAGGACGCCCCCGTGCGCGACTACGTGCTGGAGCACGCCGGCACCGAGGAGTTCATCAGCAACTACCTGGCCGCCCTGCGTCCCGTGCTGGAGGGCTACCGCCGCGAGGGTAAGTACTACGCCACCATCGCGATTGGTTGCACCGGTGGTAAGCACCGCTCGGTGGCCGTGACCGAGGAGCTGGCCCGCCGCCTCTCCGCCTTCCCCGATGTCAACGTGAACGTGCAGCACCGCGACAAGGGCCGCGAATAGCCTCGCAGTACTGACCGGCAACCCATAATCAGCTACCGGTCGCCCTTCGCACACCGAGCGGAGGGCCGGCCGCTTCCGGGTATGTGAGATACAGACTATGAACACTCATTCAACCAGTTATGACACTCAGGGGATTCCCCGCCTACCCGCGCTCCCGACCCAGGCTCTGCGTCTGCTGAAGACCACGCACCGTTCACCGAAGGTGACGGCCATGGGCGGCGGGCACGGCTTGTACGGATCCCTTTCGGCTCTGCGCCACGTGACCCCCGACCTGACGGCCGTGGTAACCGTGGCGGACGACGGCGGCTCCTCGGGTCGCCTGCGTGAGGAGATGGGTATTCTTCCTCCCGGAGATTTGCGCATGGCGCTCTCGGCGCTCTGCGACGACACCGATTGGGGCCGCACCTGGCGCGACGTCATGCAGCACCGTTTCGCCGCGCCCGAAGGCTACGAGGGGGAGTTTCCCCTGGACTATCACGCGCTTGGCAACCTGCTCATCGCGACGCTCTGGCAGCTGCTGGACGACCCTGTGGCCGGCCTGGACTGGGCGGGCGCCCTGCTGAACGCCCGCGGCCGCGTGCTCCCCATGGCGCTGGACCCCATGGTGATTTACGGTACCGTGTTGCGCGAGCACTCCGGTGGCGGAATCGAGCGGGTCAAGGTCGTGGGGCAGGTGAACCTCTCCAAGGAGGAGCGCGTGCACGATATTGGCCTGTCCCCGGAGCACGCGCGTCCCTGCCCGGAGGCGCTCTCCGCTATTGAGGAATCCGACTGGATTGTGCTCGGCCCCGGCTCGTGGCGCACCTCGGTTCTGCCGCACCTGCTGCTGGACGCCCAGCGCGAGGCGATTATTCGCACGGAGGCGCGACGATGCGTGGTCATGAACCTCTCCGACGACAAGGAGACCGTGGGGTTTACCCCGGCAACCCACCTGGAGCTTCTGCGTCAGTACGCGTCCAAGTTGCACCTGGACGCCGTGATTGCCGACGCCGACATGCAGGCCGACCACCGCGCGGGACTCGAGCGCGAGGCCGCCTCGATGGGTGCGAAGGTCGTGTGGGCGCACCTGCGTTCGAGCACCCGGCCGGATGTGCACGATCCGCTGAAGCTCGCCTCCGCGTACAACGAAACCTTCGAGCTGAGCGCTTAGAGGTTCTCTTCGCCCGCTCAGGAAGCGGCGACCCGAACTTTACCAGACTGAACTTTTCCGGCCACCCGTGCCGACTACCCGCCCAGAAGGACACCGACCTATGGCATTGACCACCCTCGTCAAAGACGAACTCGCCAGCTATGACGCGCCGAAAATCTCTGCCCGCAAGGCCGAGATTTCAACGATTCTGCGCTTCACCGGCGGTCTGCACATTGTCTCGGGGCGAATCGTGGTGGAATCTGAGGTAGATCACGAGCCCACCGCCCACCGCATGCGCCGCATCATCTCTGAGATTTACGGTCACGACTCCGAGCTCACCAGCGTCACCGGTGGCGGCCTGCGCCGCGGTGGCCGCTACGTGGTGCGCGTGGATCAGGGCGGCGAGGCCCTGGCCCGTCAGACCGGTCTGCTGGATGTGCGCGGTCGCCCCGTGCGCGGCCTGCCGCCGGCCGTGGTCAACGGTTCCCTGCAGGATGCGGAGGCCGTCATGCGCGGCGCATTCCTGGCGCACGGCTCCCTGACCGAGCCGGGCCGTTCCTCCGCACTGGAGTTTACCTGCCCCGGCCCCGAGGCCGCCCTGGCTCTCGTGGGTGCCGCCCGTCGCCTCGAGATCATTGCGAAGGCCCGCGAGGTGCGCGGTACCGACCGCGTGGTGGTGCGCGACGGCGAGACCATTGCGCAACTGCTCGAGCGCATGGGCGCGACCGGCACCCTCACCACCTGGCGTGAGGCCCGCACCCGCAAGGAGGTGCGCGCGACCGCCAACCGACTGGCCAACTTTGATGACGCTAACCTGCGCCGTAGCGCCCAGGCCGCCGTGGCGGCCAGCGCCCGCGTGGAGCGCGCCCTCGAAATTCTGGGCGATCAGGCCCCCGAACACCTGCGTTACGCGGGAGAGTTGCGTGTGGTGAACAAGCACGCCTCTCTGGACGAGTTGGGTCGCCTGGCCGAGCCGCCCATGACGAAGGACGCGATTGCGGGCCGTATTCGCCGCCTGCTGGTCATGGCCGATAAGCGCGCCGCCGAGCTAGGTATTCCCGGTACCGAGCTGCCGCGCGAGGACTAGGGCGTGGCTGGCTAAGGCCGCGAGCCGATAGGGGGCGCCGGACGATTTCACGGGTGTTGAACTATTTTGTGGGTGCCGGAGCCAGCGTGGATGCCGAGTAATTGCCTGGGAGCGCCGTAACGGAAACCGTGCTCTCACGGGGGCTCCCGTGGATATCCAGGAACTCGTGAGGACTCCGAACTATTTTGTGGGTGCGGAAGGTTTTAAGAACGCCGAAAACCCGCGACCTAGCCGCCACGTTTTGACCCCCGTGTTACGTGTGCACGCCGTGCATATTTGAATAAAAGGGTAGATTTTTTCAAAAAGAAGCCTGTGGATTGCGCCTTTTCCCGCCGGGGAAGGGACGTTATCCACAGGCTTTTCTGCGCTCCGGAATAGCCGCGCGCGCAAGCCTAGTGTGGAGGTATGACGAGCATGACCCCCAACCACCGCACTTCCTTTCAGAATCTCCCGCCGCGGGAAGATTCCTCGTCCGAGCGGGCTTTCAACGAGTTCGCCGACGAAGACGTCCCCGCCGAATACGGGTACCACGTGGCAGATTCACCGGGCGTCACCACGCCGACCGGGGTGCCGCCGCGCACAGCGCGCGAACTCATGAACGGCCTGTACCGCACGCCCGGGCGCGCCCCGGAACCCGCGAACCCCGCGGCCCCCGAAAGCGGTGGGCCCGTCGGGCCCAATCCTTCGGGGCGCGCCGAGGCAATTCCGGACTGCGACCGGGAAGACACCGTGCGCCTGGGCAGCGCATCCCGCGCCGAGGATAGCCCGGAGGCCCCCGACGAATCGGGCGCTCTGGAAGAGCCAGAGGCCCTGGAAGAGTGGGACGATTGGGAGGACTGGGAAGAGGCCGATGCGCCCGGCACCACCCGCAGAACGCGCTGGGGCATCTCGCCGCGCGCCCTGGTACTCGTGGCGCTCATCGTCCTGGCGGTCGTCATCTGGGGAGTCTCGCAGTTCTCGGCGGCGCCCCGTAGCGAGCCGGTAGCCCAGGTGCCCGCACCGGCTTCGGGCACCGCGCAGGGGAGCGGGCAGGGGGCGGAGAGCGAGCATCCGACGCCCCAGCCCAGTCAGGCGGCCGAGGTGCGGGTGCACGTGGCCGGGGCCGTCAATAACCCCGGCGTGTACACCCTCCCGGCGAACGGCCGCGCCGTGGACGCCATCGCCGCCGCATCCGGGGCCGCCGCCGATGCCGACCTGGATCGGGTGAACCTCGCCGGCGAGCTGACCGACGGCATGCAGCTCTACGTTCCGCGCCGAGGGGAAACCGCCGCTCCGGCGCCCATTCAACCCAACACCGCGCCGGGAGGGGCTCAGGGCGCATCTCGGGGAGGAGGCTCACAGCCTCAGCGCACCCTCACCCCCTCCGGCGGCACGGGTAATTCCGCCGCCTCAGCCCCGGTCAACATCAACACCGCGACCGCCGAGCAGTTGCAGAGCCTGCCGCGTATCGGCCCGGCCATGGCCCAGCGCATCATCGCCTGGCGTGAGGCCCACGGCGGCTTCCGTAGCGTGGATGAGCTGGATGCGGTGCCCGGCATCGGCCCGACCCTGCTCGAGACCCTGCGTCCGCTGGTGACGGTCTGATGGCTCGTACTTTGCGCACCCCGGCCCGCGGAGGCAATTGGATGCGTGGCCTTTACGGCAGCCTTCGGCACGGCTGGGCGGTGCAGGCCGAGCGGTGGGCAGAACGCCGAGGCAGCGAGGAGCTGAGGGCCCAGGGGAGCCTTATCCACCTGGACCTGCGTCTCATCCCGGCCACGCTTACCCTCTGGGGGTTCACCGCGTTGGCCCTGAACCGTGGAACATGGTCGGTACTCCACCCGGCGGCGTGCGTTCTGATTGGGGTGCTGGGGTGCCTGGCTATAGCCTTGCTGGCGCCGAGAGGTGGGGCGGATTCGCGCCTCGCGAAGGCACGGGGGCCCTTCCTCTTCCGCCTTGCGGGCCAGGGGGTGCTGGTTGCCTGCGTCATCGTCGCGCAGGCGGTGCTGCTCTGCGCCACGGGGGTGGATGCCTCCCGCGCCACCCTGCACCAGGCTCAGGGCCGGTCCATTCGCCTGAGCGGCGTCGTGGAACAGGTGCGCCCTATCGATCCGCGCACCACCCTGACGGTCATCAGGCTGGAGGAGGTACAGGGCCGTGCCGTGCGGGCCGCGGTCAACGAGCGGGTGCGGGTGTACGCGCGTGCGACCTCCGGCAAGGCCCGCCAAGACGCGAAGGGAGGCTCGGGGAATCGGCAGCTGCCACCCGGAACGAGGGTGACGGCCATCGGCACCGTGGAGTTCGGCGAGGGCCCGTTCACCGCGACGGCTCGCCTGCGCGGAACGCTCTTCGCACAGAACAACAGCTCAACGAGCGGTAACCCCGGTGGCGCAGACCCCCGAGGCATGCTGACCGGCCTTAAGGAGCGGCTACGAGCCCACGGCCGGGAGGTTCTCGGGGCAGACTCGACAGCGATCGTTCTGGGCACGGCCTACGGCGACGACTCCCTCATGAGCGCCACAATCCGTGAAGAGTACAAGCTCAGCGGGCTCAGCCACCTGACGGCGGTTTCCGGGGCGAACATCGCCCTCATGTTTGCCGCCGCCTACCGCCTGATGCTACACGTGCGGCCCTACCGCATCGCCACCGGCTACCTGCACTACCGCTCCTGGGTCGAGCGGCTGAGGAGGCTGGGAGAGTTGCGGCACGGTATCGCCGGGCGGGGTGGTGCACGCACCCGTCCGAGGAGGCACGACGGCGCTAGGCACGTGACGGTCACCTCCACCGACCCGGCACCGAGCGCCACCCTCCCTCCGCTCGTACGCAGGCTGAGCCTCTTGAGCGTCCCGCGCCGGGCCGTGGTGCTCTGCGGCATCGCGGCGGTACTCACCTACGCCACGCTCCTGGAGAACGAGGGATCGGTCGTACGTTCCCTCGCCATGGGTCTGCTCGGTGCCTACGCCCTGCTGCGCGGCTCGGGTCGCCAATCGCTGGCCGCGCTGCAGGTTACCGTGCTGGCCTGCCTGTTCTTGGCACCTCATCGCGCCCTGGACGCCGGATTCGCCCTCTCAGTCACGGCCACCGCCGCGCTCATCCTATTGGGCCCGCCCCTGGCACGCCTTTTCATGCGGGCCTTGCCGGGATTCTGGGCGCACGCGCTCGCAACCCCCATCGTGGCCTCCATGTGGTGCACCCCGCTGATTCTGGCGATGAGCGGTAAGGTGCCGCTCTACGCGGTCCCGGCCAACCTCGCGGCGGCACCCCTCGCCCCCGTGAGCATGCTCGCTGGGCTGGCCGCCCTGGGTTTCCTCGCAACGGGCATAACGCCCCTGGCCGACCTCTGCCTGCGCGTCGGGGGTCTCGCGGCTGCGGGCATCGAACGCATCGCCCTCACCGCGGCCCAAGCCCCCGGAAACCCCTGGGAACCGGGGAACAACCTCCCGGCGGTGCTCCTGAGCATCACGGCCGTTGCGGGGCTTAGCGCACTGCTCTGGTGGGCGGATGCGCGCCGCTACCGCACCGTAACCCACCGCCGCTACCTGCGGGTCGTCGCGCGGAGCACCGGCACGCGAGGTACAGGCGGAAATATCACCGGCAGAAAGGAGGCAACCGGCGCGGAGAGGCTATGATGGATACTCAGCGGAACCCCGCGAGATAAACCCAACAGAAGGCGAGTGATGAGCGTGGCAGGTCAGCGTACACCCCAGCGTGGCCGAGGAGGATACAGCCGCCGCGGTGGCCCGGCCCTCGACACCGCCTGGCGTACTGTCACGCCCGCGCCGGCCGTCATGCTCTACGGCCCCGAGGAGTACTTCGCCTCCCGCGCCGCGGCACGCCTGCGCGAGCTCTTCCGCGAGGCGCACCCCGAGGTGGACCGCGTGCAGATGAACGCCGCAACCTACACGGCGGGGGAGCTGACCCTGCAGGCGTCCCCCTCACTCTTCGGTTCGGCCAAAATCATTGAGGTGGAGAACCTCGCCTCCATGAGCGAGGACTTCCTCACCGATACCCTGGCCTACCTGAAGGCTCCCGAGCCGGACATCATGCTGATTCTGAACCACTCGGGCGGCAACCGAGGCAAGAAGCTCATCGACCTGGTGCGATCACAGTTCACCCTCGTCAACTGCAAGGCGCTCAAAACCGACCGTGAGAAGGGCGAGTTCCTGGCCAGCGAGTTCTCGGCCGCCCACCGACCCATCACCGGGGGAGCGCTGGCCCTGCTGACCGCTGCCGCATCGGACACCGCCGAGCTGGCCGCCGCCTGCCAGCAGCTGCTCGCCGATATCTCTGGCGAAATCACCGAGGAATCCGTAAACCTCTATTACGGTGGCCGCACCGAGGTCACCGCCTTCCGAGTAAGTGACGCCGCCATCTCGGGTAACGCTCCCGAGGCCCTGCGCCTGCTCCGCCACGCATTGGCCACCGGCACGGAGCCGATTCCGATGCTCGGCGCGCTCGCCATGCGCATCCGCAATATTGCCCGCGTGCACCACGTGCGCATGAGCGCCAACGAGCTGGCGCGCGAGGTGGGCATGGCGCCGTGGCAGGTTGAGCAGGCTCAGCGAGACGGCCGCCGCTTTACTGGCGCGCAGCTGGCGCATATCGTGCAGCTTCTGGCCGATGCCGACGCTCAGCTCAAGGGAGAATCGCAGGATGCGGTGTACGCCGTGGAGCGCGCGGTGCTGGCGATTGCACTGCCCGCCCGCGACTAGTGCATAATGGTGCGCATGCTTGAATTCCTGAAGAAAATTTTCTTTGCCCTGCTGCCCCACCTGCAGAAGGCGGCGGAGGACATGCTCAACGAGGCGGCCTCCTCTAAGGGCTCCGACGGCTCGCACGAATCGAAGAGCGAGGAACGCCGCGCGTCCTCGCAGTCTTCGCCCAAGCCGAGCGCTCCGAAGCCTTCCTCGGCAAAGTCCAGCGCGCCCAAGCCTTCCGCACCGGCTTCGACCGTCGCATCCGACGGTTCGGACTACCCGGGTGATTACCGCGACATGATCAACTTTGAGTACTCGCCCTCCCTGGACGGCGACGCTGACCCGGGTGAAATCGTGTGGACGTGGGTTCCCTTCGAGGAGGACCACTCGCAGGGTAAGGACCGCCCGGTGCTTCTGGTGGGTCGTGACGGTGAGTACCTGCTGGCGCTGATGATGACCAGCAAGGACCACAATAACCGTGAGCACGCTGACCCGAACTACCTTGATATTGGTTCGGGTCCGTGGGATCCGCAGGGCCGTGCCTCTGAGGTGAAGCTGAACCGTGTAATTCGTGTTCGCCCGGATTCGATGCGCCGCGAGGGTGCGATTATGCCGGAGGATACGTTCCGCCTGATTGAGCGTGCGTGGACTCGCCATAACGGCTAACGCCCTGTGCAGGTAGTTTCACCGGCGACCGGTGCGGAAGAAGCCGACGCGGTCTGCGCCGGATGTAGGGGCCGCGTGTAGCGGTTTTCACAGTATTTTTCTCTCCGCGGGGGTCTGTCGTGGAGGCTGTTCATCTGGTAATATGTGTGGTTGAGTGTCCGATGGTCATCGGGCACTGCTGGCCGGTTGCCATAGGCATCCCCACGCCGCTCAGTCGATGATCGGCCAGCGTCGCCCTCACCGACCAATAAGACAAAACAGAAAGTTTAATTGTGGCTAACATTAAGTCTCAGAAGAAGCGTATCCTCACCAACGAGAAGGCTCGCCTGCGTAACAACGCTGTAAAGTCCGAGCTGAAGACCGCGACCCGCAAGGTCAAGGCTGCTGTTGAGGCACAGAACCAGGAAGCTGCTGTTGAGGCTCTGCGTTTTGTGAACCGTAAGCTGGACAAGGCTGTTTCCAAGGGTGTTCTGCACAAGAAGACCGCTGCAAACAAGAAGTCCGGTCTTGCTGCGCTGGTAAACAAGGCTTTCTAAAACTTGCGGGGTGCGTGAGTACCTCTCTGGTTTAAGGGCAGAGACCCCCTGTGTTCCCCCTCCTCTAAGGGGAACGCAGGGGGTTTCTTTTTCGTGTATACTTGGGTTCAAGGAGTTAAACGACCCCTCTGAAACCCTGAGCCTCACCTATTGGTGTGGCAATAACGCTCGGGCGGCCGCGGCTTTATGCTTCGGTCTAGAAGACACCGGAGGCACCACCGGTTAACTCCTCATAACTTTTGTGAAAGGCATCCTGCTAAGTGGCGGGGTGCCTTTTGCTATACCCGCACGCCGTGGTTTTATGGCGCCCGGATTTTTTTGGGGGGGGGGAGGCGCCCGCCCGGTGACGAAACCGCTTGCGGGTCGCGCGGGAGCCCGTATAGTGGGAACTATCGACGGTACCGCACACCGCCCACGCCCTAGCAATAGTGCCGTATAGACGGCACCGGGGGAGTGAGCACCGCCGATACACACCACACAACCACCGACCACGAGCTAAGGACCAACGATGAGCCAGCCGAACTTCCCACCCGCCCGACTCTTTGACGCTTTCGCCAAGCCCGCCTCCACAGAACAGCCCGCGAAGAAGGGACTGCTCGGCAAGCTGGGCCTGGGCGAATCCTCCGAAGAGGACAACTACACGACCGTCATGCTGGTCGGTTTCAACTCCGCCAAGGAACCCCCGGGCAACGGTGAAGACGCCCTCGACGTGATTCACCGTGCCTTCGACCCGTGCGATGAGAGCCCCGGCTTCGATATGGACGACTTCTACGACTACGGTTCCGTCGCCCCGCAGCTGCTGAACAACGACGACTCCGAATCCACGGTCCTGGTGTGGCCCAAGATGTTCTACAACATGGTCACCATTCCGAAGCGCCGCCTGCGCCTGCTCGTGGTGACCGGACCCGCCCCGAGCCTGTGCCTGCAGCGGTTCATGACCCGCTTCTTCAAGTACGTGAAGAAACTCCACGTGGACCACGCGATCTTCGTCGAGACCTTCGAGGATCAGGTGGCGCACACCCGCCCGTACCCGTACACGCTGACCACTCACGACGAGAAGCTGGCGGCTATCCCCGGTATTCTGCACGAGTATTTCACCGGTTCTACCTCGGTGACGATGGCGATGTCTGCGCTCGCCGCCGAGCACGGCCTGCCCTCATCGGTCATGCTACGTATGAGCATCCCGGGGTATCTGAGCTTTGACCAGCAGAACCCGCGCGCGGTTGTGAGCCTGATCGAGGCGCTGGAGGTCATCCTCGGTATCAAGGTCGAGTCGGAGGAGTACGACCGCCTGCGCACCCACGCTGATGAGTGGGAGGCGGAGCTCGCCGAAGAAATGGCGAAGGACTACGAGAAGGTTGAGCTGGTGCGTGAGATTGAGCAGAAGATGGATTCGACCCTGCGCACTGTCTCCGGCGAGGTGATTGCCGAGGATATTGAGGGCTACCTGGATTCCCTCAGCGGCGCCTCCGAGGGCGTAAATCCTGCCGATGATGGTGCGGATTCTGCGGAGGATTCTTCGGAACGCTAGGTCCGTTCGCACATATGGCGCGGGTATGGGAAAATGATAGGTAACTATGCCCATACCCGCAGCCAGCATCTCGAAAGGATGATGTGATTGGCACCCATGTCGAAGAACCCGCCCGTTCCGGCGGCGACCGACCCCGCGATTATTCGCAACTTCTGCATTATCGCTCACATTGACCACGGTAAGTCCACCCTCGCGGACCGCATGCTGCAGGCCACCGGCGTGGTTGCCCCGCGCGATATGAAGGCGCAGTACCTGGACCGCATGGACATTGAACGTGAACGCGGTATCACCATTAAGTCTCAGGCTGTGCGCATGCCCTGGGACGTTGACGGCACCTCCTACGCGCTGAACATGATTGACACCCCCGGCCACGTGGACTTCACCTATGAGGTGTCCCGCTCCCTGGCTGCGTGTGAGGGTGCGCTTCTGCTTGTGGACGCCGCTCAGGGTATTGAGGCTCAGACCCTGGCGAACCTGTACCTGGCGATGGAGAACGATCTGACCATCATCCCGGTGCTGAACAAGATTGACCTTCCCGCGGCTCAGCCCGATAAGTACGCTGAGGAGCTGGCGAACCTGATTGGTTGCGAGCCGGACGAGGTTCTGCGCGTATCGGGTAAGACCGGTGAGGGTGTTGAGGCTCTGCTGGACCGTATTGTGGAGGCGATTCCCGCCCCGCAGGGTGACGCATCCGCCCCGGCGCGTGCCATGATTTTTGACTCGGTGTACGACTCGTACCGCGGCGTGGTCACCTATGTGCGTGTTGTGGACGGTAGCTTGCAGCCGCGTCAGAAGATTAAGATGATGTCCACCGGTACTGAGCATGACCTGCTTGAAATCGGTGTGATTTCGCCGGAGCCTGTCCCGTCGAAGGGCCTGGGCGTGGGCGAGGTGGGTTACCTCATTACCGGTGTGAAGGACGTGCGCCAGTCCCGTGTGGGCGATACCGTTACTTCCGCGGCGAAGCCCGCCGAACAGTCCCTGGGCGGTTACGAGGACCCCAAGCCGATGGTGTTCTCGGGCCTGTTCCCGATTGACGGTTCGGACTACCCGGCCCTGCGTGACGCGCTGGATAAGCTGAAGCTCAACGACGCCGCGCTGATTTACGAACCGGAGACTTCTGCCGCTCTGGGCTTCGGTTTCCGCTGTGGCTTCCTGGGTCTGTTGCACCTTGAGATTGTGCGTGAGCGCCTGGAACGCGAGTTCAACCTGGACCTGATTTCGACCGCACCGAACGTTATTTACGACGTGGTGGACGAGGCCGGTAACGCTAAGCGCGTGACCAACCCGAGCGAGTTCCCCGAGGGTAAGGTTGCGACGATTCGCGAGCCCATGGTGGCGTGTACGATTATTGCCCCGAGCGAGTACATTGGCGCGATTATGGAGCTGTGCCAGGCTCGCCGCGGCCAGATTGGTGGCATGGATTACCTCTCTGCCGACCGTGTGGAGATGCGTTACCGCCTGCCCCTGGCAGAGATTGTGTTCGACTTCTTCGATCAGCTGAAGTCCCGTACCCGCGGTTACGCGTCGCTGGACTGGAAGTTCGACGGTGAGGAAGAGGCCGACCTGGTGAAGGTCGACATCCTACTGCAGGGTGAGAAGGTGGATGCGTTCAGCGCCATTACTCACCGCGATAAGGCGTACTCGTACGGCCTGATGATGACTTCTAAGCTGCGTGAGCTGATTCCTCGTCAGCAGTTTGAGGTGCCGATTCAGGCGGCTATCGGTTCGCGTATTATTGCCCGCGAGAATATCCGAGCGATGCGTAAGGACGTTCTTTCGAAGTGTTACGGTGGCGATATTTCGCGTAAGCGTAAGCTGTTGGAGAAGCAGAAGGAAGGCAAGAAGCGCATGAAGATGGTCGGTCGTGTGGAGGTTCCGCAGGAAGCCTTCATTGCGGCACTGTCTTCGGGCGAGGAGAAGGAAAAGAAGAAGTAGCCTTCTCAGCTCTTCCAATGTAGGCGGCGTGCTCTACCTCTAAGTGGGGGAGGGGCATGCCGCCTTTGCTGTATCTAAACCGGGGTAGGTAATCAGCATTATTTTGATATTCATTAGGGTGTAATGTGTGTTACTCCTTGTCAAGGTACTGCATGAAAGAGTAGAGTTAGCGTGGGTGTAGCATCGATGATTACACCTACGGTTTTACATTCAAAGGAGAAATATATGGATATTTCTGCAAATGGAAATACCATTGGAAAATTCTTAAGTAACGCAGGAGAAGAGCTTTTTATCCCTCGCTATCAGCGTCCATATTCATGGAATAAGGAAAATCTAAAAGAACTTATTAGCGATATTGAAAACTCAAAAGGTGAGAGTGATGGCCATTTTATAGGGGCAATCATTCGTTGCGAAAAGCATAATGAATCTAAATGGGACATCATCGACGGTCAACAGCGATTGACTTCCATATCAATCCTTCTTGCCGCATTAAGGGATGTTTATGTTGAAACAATCTCTCGTGAAAGCAATTTAAAAAATTCTATCCAAAGGTACCTTACTCCGAATGATTATATGGGAGAAAAATATTATAAAATATCTCAAGAAACCGGAGATGAATGCTTCATGGATAACTATAGACTGATTGTTGAAGATAAGGAATCCAGTGAGCGAGAAGCCGGTTTTAAAAAGAATACGGAAGCTGGACGCAAAGTTATTGAATCATATAATTTTTTCAAAGATGAGATTAGGAAGATTGTCTCTGAAGAAATACCTGCAGAAAAAATGAAAGATTACGAAACTGATTTCTCTTCAGATAACCCCCAGGAAATTAAAATTAGATTACTCCTGAAAAAAATCCTTCAAGTAAAATTTGTAGATATTAATATGAAGAATATAGTAGAAGCCTATAAGGTTTTTAATACTTTGAATTCTCGCGGAATGGATTTGAAGCAGTCAGACCTCATTAAAAGTCATATACTAGGCCATCTCCATCATAAAGACGGCGTCGACCTAAACAGAAAAAAATGGGAAGATTTTGTCAAATCGATTACAGAGAATAACAGTAAAGAAGGTTCTATAAAAATTTCGGAAGATGATTTCTTTTACCACTATCTTGTTTCTCGGGGAAGTGCACCAAAAGCCAAGAAGGGGACGTTTGCTGAGTATGAGCAGATGGTTAAAACTCCGGAGGATGCAGATAAACTCCTAACACGCCTAGCCTATGAAATTAACCTATATCGGGTTATCTTCGATCCCGAATATAAAATTCCTGGCGAATCCCAACGTAAGAGGAACCACGCGACTTGGGAAGAATCTCTAAAAGCCTTGAACATCTTTGGTCTTAGCCAGCCTCATCCGCTTATACTCGCAATTTTAAGGCGATATTTCGATGATAGCGATAAAGCTGTAGGTACTACCGTAATCAATGATATTTTCTCGCTGATGGAAGATTCTCATTTTGTACTTACTGTTATTCATGGTGAGCCTGGAAATAAATTTACAAATACCTATAACTCAATGGCAAAAGAAGTGTTTAATCTTTCAAAGGCTTCTGGAAAATCCGTCGGCAACAATAAAATTACTGATATTCAAGAGCGACTCAAGAAAAAATATCAGGGTCTTATGAAGAATATAACTAAAGAAGTCTTTGTAAATGAATTTGTGGATAAGATGGACTACGGGAAGTATTATCCTGAAGTGAGGTATTTCTTAGAGAAATATCAGTCAGAAACTCTACGTAAACCTGGAAATATTTTGACTGCTGAACATATTATTCCTCGCTCTAGTGTTGGAAAAATTGCAGGCCCTAAAGCTACCGTCGAAGAGAAGGAGCAGATTAGAAAGATAATTGACTCTCCAGGCAATTTGATTCTCCTGAGGAATAAGGATAATGAACGCATTGGTACTAAAGATATCAATGAAAAAATTGCATTTTTCAGGACCTTAGATTACGCAAATACTCTCCCTGAAGAGATTTTTGAGATGGAAAATATGTCTATAGAAAATGCGGATGAAAAGACTCTTAAGAAGATTCTTCGGCATGTTGAAGATAGAAATAAGCGTATGGCAGAATTTGTTTACGATAAAATTTTATCCGACAATAATTCAAAAAATAGTAAATAATTCCCTGTATATCCTCTAGTTAATTATATATGTGAAAGTGTTGAAGCGTATTGATGTCCTCAAGTGCATCAATACGCTTCAATTTTCGTTGCTGAATGGCGTGAAATATTTTCAATTAGGACAAAGGATATATAGACTGGTCACTAAATTGCCTAATATAGATAATATGGATGAAGGTAAATTTAATTTACTCTACATCTCCCACCTTATAATGTTCTTTTAGGCTTCTGCGTGGTGATATCATGTCAAGCCAGTACAATCAACCTCCTATTGTTGATTCTCTACTCGTATACCTAGTTCCAGGAGGCAGAATGCCCGCCCAGCCCACCGGCGCCCCCGCACCCCGCGACGGGCGTATCCCCGCCACCAGCGCGGCAGGATGCGAAACCCGCGACTTCAGCCTCTACGTACACATCCCCTTCTGCTCTGTACGCTGCGGTTACTGCGACTTCAACACCTACGCCACCGAAGACTTCGGCGACGGCATCGGCCTCAGCACCTACGCCGACGATGCCATCGCAGAAATCCTCTTCGCCGCCCGCACCCTCGAGGCATCCGGCGTCGCAAAACGCCCCATGCACACCGTCTTCTTCGGAGGCGGCACCCCCACCAAACTGCCCGCCCGCGACCTCGTACGCATCCTGCAAGCCGCCATTGACGTATTCGGCCTCGTCGAAGGGGCAGAAGTCACCACCGAAGCCAACCCCGACTCCGTGACCCGCGAGGACCTGCAGACCCTCAAGGACGGCGGCTTCACCCGCGTATCCTTCGGCATGCAGTCCGTCGTCCCCGAGGTGCTGAAGGTACTCGACCGCACCCACACGCCGTCGAACGTGCCGAAGGTCGTCGCCTGGGCTAAGGAGGTTGGCCTGCAGGTGTCCGTGGACCTGATTTACGGTTCGCCGGGGGAGAGCCTGCAGCAGTGGGAACGCAGCGTTCGCGCCGCGATCTCCTACGAGCCCGACCACATTTCGGCGTACTCGCTGATTGTGGAGGACGGCACCAAGCTTGCCGCGCAGATTCGCCGCGGCGAGTACACCATGCCCGATGAAGACCTCATGGCGGACATGTACCTGCTCGCCGAGGAGCTGCTCACCGAAGCCGGCTACCAGTGGTACGAGGTCTCCAACTACTCGCGTAGTGAGGACACCCGCAGCGACCACAACCTCGCTTACTGGCGCAACCAGGACTGGTGGGGCATCGGTCCCGGCGCGCACTCGCACGTGAACGGTACCCGCTGGTGGAACGTGAAGCACCCGGTGCCGTACGCGCAGAAGGTGCGTGCGGGGGAGTCCCCGGCGGCCGCGCGCGAGGTGCTGGACGCCTCGACCCGCGCCTTCGAGACCATCATGCTCATGATTCGTGTGCGCGAGGGCCTGGCGATGCGCGAGCTACTCGCCGTGCACGACGAGGCGCAGTTGGGCGCGTCTCTGCGCTGGCTCGTCTCCCAGGGGCTCATCGAACCGGATGCGCTCACCGCCTCCGCCGAGCCCGACCCGGATGCGCACGTGCGCCTCACCCTCAAGGGCCGCCTGCTCGGTGACGCCGTGACGCGCGAGCTGCTGCCGGAGGTCTCGGAGGCTGCCGAAGACTGACGCTCGGGGAATGAGGCGCCCGCCCCTCTGACACATACCCCGGGCGCCGGGGGAGGCGGCCTCGTTTCGCCGAACCCACGTGCCGCCGGGTGTGCCAGAGGAGAGACGCGTGGGGTGAGGAAGGGCTACCTGCCCGCGTATTCGCTGAGTTGCACCGGGCCGCGCGAATGTTGCGAGAAAAAAATTTAAAAATTTTTTCTGAGGGATTTTCGGTCGCTTATCGATGGGCTTTGGTGTGGAATCTTTGGATTTGATTCGGAAATTTTCGCTGGACCAGCTTAAAGGTATGTGGGTTTTTAGTGGGTTTTCGTGAGGTGTCGGTCACCGGGTTTTGGAAGCCGCCGCAAAGGCCTAAAAACTTTCTCCAAAGAGCGTTTCTCAAGTTGTGGTTGAAGGTTAGGCTGTGCCATAATAGTTCACGGCAGGACGGTATATGTCTAACAGCGTGTTCTCGTCTTTGCTGAAGTTGAGTGAATACGGTTGTGGGCTCCTGGCAACAGGGGCCCACGATCGTTTAACGACGATTTCCAGCGGGGTTGTTTGGTGCCGTTACGTGCCTCTCCCGGTTCCGCGATAGCCTCCGCCGGTTTGCGGGCGGCACGAAACTGACTTAACGGCCCAACGAGCAGACTCAATGGGGGAGCTGACTCGAGAGGCGAGCCGACGGGCACCGAAGACGCAGACTTAACCGATAGGGGCCCGCACCGAGTGGTGCGGGCCCCTTAAGTATTCAAATTAAGTATTCAAAATGCGGTGCAGCGTTCGTGAACGCAACCGGTTCGGCATTAGCTGCTCACCGGGTGCTCTAACCTAGTTGCTCTTCACCACGCGGTCGAGCAGGCGCGGGTTCACGCGGTAGCTGTACGGCTCACCGCGATTAACCTCAATGCCGGCGCGTACCGAAGCAATCGCCATGAACAGCCACACGAGCATCCCCAGCACCAGGGCAATGTTACCCAGGCCGGGCACAAAGCCCAGGATGAAGCAGACAACAATCAGCAGAGAGGGCACGAGGGTGAAGTTCATGGCCTCGAAAGCTTCCTGCTCAGCGAAGGGTGCGTTACGGCGGCTCACGTAGAACACCGCGGCGGAGGGAAGAATGCCGAGAATCCCCCCGAAATGCGCGAGAGTCGCGCGGTTACGGTCCTGAATCACGCTAATCTTGCGGGTTTTCTGAGGCCCGGTGGTCGGGCGTGCGTCGTTAGTCACGAAAATCCTGGTTCAATCGAAGTATCTTGTGGTGGTCACCGTCAAACGGCGAATCCGCCCGAGCGGGGCGAACCGTGTGGGTGGTGACGGCCCTTGAGTGTAGTGAAGCACCGCCGCGGCTCAATGGAGCGGCCGCATCGGTGCTCCACCATTGTACCGCCTCAAGCCAGCCCCGCCGGCGGTTAATGCGCTGGATTGCAAGGTTCTGAGCAAACTCACATCCGCACAGCGCGGTTACGCGCCGGGCTCGGTGAGAAAGTCGATGAGCGACTCCACCGGCCCCAGCAGGGTCGGGTCCAAATCGGCGTAAGAATCCACCCGCGAAAGGATGTGCTTCCAGGCCTGCGCCACATCCGCCTGCGTCTCGTGCGGCTGGCCCAGGCGGCGCAGCGTGCCCTTCTTGAAGTCCTCGCCGCGCGGCACCTGCGGCCAGGCCTTCAGGCCCAGGACCGAGGGCTTGACCGCCTGCCAAATATCGATGAACGGGTGGCCCACAATCTTCACGTGCCCCGCCGCACCCGGCACGGCCAGCGCCTCCGCAACGATGCGCTGTTCCTTCGTGCCCTCAATGAGGTGATCCACCAGGATGCCCAGGCGGCGGCCCGGGCCCGGGGCAAACTCGCGCACCGCGCCGGCCAGGTCGTCCACACCGTGCAGCGGCTCCACCACGATGCCCTCAACGCGCAGGTCGTGGCCCCAAACCTTCTCCACCAGCTCGGCATCGTGCAGACCCTCAACCCAGATGCGGGAGGCACGCGCAACCCGCGCGGGGGCGTTCTTCACGGCGATGGAACCCGACCGAGAAATCGTGCGCTTGGGCGCCTTCGCCGGTGCCGGAGCGATGATTTCAACGGGCTCACCCTCAATCAGGTAGCCGGTGCCTAGCGGGTAATTCTTCACGCGACCCTTGGCGTCCTCCAGACCGAAGAAGATAGCACCGCCGATGCGTTCGGCGCACACCACCTCGCCCACCCAGCCGTCCACGCTCTCGATGAGCAAGCCTCGCTGCAGGGGAACCTTGCGCGCGGGCGGGGCCTTGCGGCTCAGGCGGTCTGCGTTCAGATCCTGTGCGCCCCAGCCGTAGGGGGAGTGGTGGGTACTCAAGGTATTCTCCTTCGGATGGTGCGGACGTAGCCGATGAGAGTAGGCGGCGGGCGATCTGAGAGCCTCGGGCGCCCAATAACCGTCGCCGGGCCGCAGGCGCGCCGGGGATTAAGCGGATAGCGGGAGCGACCCCTTTCAGCCTAGCCATTGTATCGGCTCGCGTACACTATCCCATAGAATTGATACGACTATGTTGGCGGCGCACTCATCGAGCGCCGTCACCATCTTGAGAGGAACAGGAACACAGACACATGAGCCACTACGAGACTCTCGGCGTATCGAACGACGCCAGCCCCGAAGAAATCAAGAAGGCCTACCGCAAGAAGGCACGCCAGCTGCACCCGGACGTGAACCCCTCCGAGGACGCTGCCGAAGAGTTCAAGCGCGTCACCCTCGCCTACGAGGTGCTCTCCGACCCCGAAAAACGCCGCAACTATGACACCACCGGCGACGAACAGGGCCGCGCAGGCTACCCCGGAGGCGGCGGCTACCCGGGCGGCGGATTCAGCGGCTTCGGCGGTTTCGAAGACCTGCTGAACATGTTCACCGGCGGCGCCGCGGGCGCACGCGGCCCCGCATCCCGCGTGCGTCAGGGCCAGGACGACCTGATTACCGTCTCCATCAGCCTGCAGGACGCCGTGTTCGGCGTCGAGAAGACCATCGAGCGCCGCTCCGCCGTGACCTGCAAGTCCTGCAACGGCGAAGGTACCGCCGAGGGCACCCAGCCCGAAACCTGCACCACCTGCGCCGGCCACGGCTACATGCAGCGCCGCGTACAGTCCATCCTCGGCACCGTCATGCAGCAGGTCGAATGTCCCGACTGCCACGGCTACGGCACCGTCATCAAAACCCCCTGCCCCGAATGTCACGGCCAGGGCCGCGTGCGCGAAGACGTGCCGCTGACCTTCACGATCCCCGCCGGCGTGCACGATCAGGCACGCATCCGCCTGCGCGGCAAGGGTGAGGCCGGCCTGCACGGTGGCCCCAACGGCGACCTGTACGTCGACCTGAACGTCAAGCGCGACAAGTACTTCAGCCGCGAGGGCGACAACCTGGTCACCACCGTGAACATCCCCATGGCCGCGGCGGCACTGGGCACCGTCATTCCGCTGAAAACCTTCGACGGCGACCAGGAAGTCAGCATCCCAGCCGGCACCCAGAGCGGCGACACGATTACCCTCAACGGCCTGGGCGCAACCGTGCTCGGCACCGAACGCCGTGGCGACCTGCTCGTGCGCGTTCAGGTGACGACCCCGACCGACCTGACCGAGGAACAGCGCGAGCTGCTGCGCCAGTTTGCGGCCCTGCGCAACGAGCCGCTGAACGAAGGCTCGCAGGTCAAGCAGCGCGGTGGCCTGTTCTCCCGCCTGAAGGACCAGTTCAAGTAAATCTCTGTAGCGGATGCGGTACCCACCGGGCCTTTCCGGTGGGCGCCGCATCCGCCGTGTTTATGCGGGGACGACCCCGAGACGGCGACCGCGCCTCGCAGCCGCGTCGAACCGCACCTCCCGCACGAAGCACCGCCCGAACCCAAGGAGCACCATGAGCGCCCCCATCTTCTACATCAGCGCCGAAGAGTACGAGACCCTCACCCCCGGCGCATCCTTCGAGCTGGACGGCCCCGAGGGCAAGCACGCCCTCGTCAAGCGCATGGAAGTGGGGGAGAGCATCGACCTGGGCGACGGCACCGGCCGCCGAGCCGTGGGCACCGTGCACTCCCTGACCGACCGCGGCGTCATCGTGCGCGTGGAGCAGCTCCGCGAGGAACACACCAGCCCTCGCATCTACCTGGTGCAGGCGCTCGCGAAGGACGGTCGCGACCTGCTCGCCATTGAGACCGCCACCGAGCTGGGCGTGTACGGCGTGCTGCCGTGGAGCGCGGACCGTTCGATTGTGCGCTGGAAGGGAGAACGCGCCGCCAAGGCGCACACCAAGTGGCAGAACACCGTCACCGCCGCGGCGAAGCAGTCGCGCCGCGCGCTCATTCCCGAGGTGTACGACCTGTACAGCACCACCGACCTGGTGGAGCTCATCGAGGAGGTCACCGGGCAGGGTTCTGCTGTGTTCATCCTGCATGAGCAGGCGACCGAACGCCTCAGCGCCCTGGCACGCACGCTTGTAGCGGCAGAGAACCTGCCCGAAGAAATCTACCTGCTCGTCGGCCCCGAGGGCGGTATCAGCGACCGCGAGGTGCAGCTCTTCACCGAGGCCGGCGCGCACCTGGCGCTGCTGGGCGACGAGGTGTTGCGTTCTTCCACCGCCGGGTCCGCCGCCATGTGCACCCTGAACGTGGTGCTGGGCCGCTGGTAGAGCGCCGCGCTAAACCCGGCCGGTAAAACCCAACTGCTGGAACCCAGCCGGGGCGTGACGCATCACGCACATCTATACTTGTAAATACATCACTAGCCAAGGAGCCCATATGACTACCTCCCGACCGCTGTCGACCGCACGCACCGTATCCTTCAAGAGCGCCGCAGAGATGATTGCCGTGCTCGGCCCGCAGGACGCGCACCTGAGCATCATCGAGGACTACTTCGAGCAGATTGGCCTGCGCCCAAAGGACCTGGACGTGCTCATCACCGGCCCCTCCGAGGCCGTCAACACCGCCGCTAAGCTGCTGAACGAGCTGCGCGTGCTCTCCAGCCATGACACGCAGATTACCGTGCAGGTCATTCACCGCCTCATGGGCATGCTCGGCGAGGAGCTGAGCAACCCGGCGCACTCGCTGTCTACCAGCATCCTCTCCACCCGCGGCACCACGATTCGCCCCAAGACCATTAACCAGAAGAAGTACGTGGACGCCATCGACTCGAACACCGTGATCTTCGGTATCGGCCCGGCGGGTACCGGTAAGACCTACCTCGCCATGGCGAAGGCTGTGCAGGCGCTGCAGAGCCACGAGGTGAACCGCATTATCCTCACCCGCCCCGCCGTGGAGGCCGGCGAGCGTCTGGGCTTCCTGCCCGGCACCCTCAACGAGAAGATTGACCCGTACCTGCGCCCGCTCTACGACGCACTGCACGACATGCTCGAGCCCGAAACCATCCCCAAGCTCATGGAGGCGGGCACCATCGAGGTCGCACCGCTGGCGTACATGCGCGGCCGCACCCTCAACGACGCGTTCATCATCCTCGACGAGGCGCAGAACACCACCGCCGAGCAGATGAAAATGTTCCTGACCCGCCTAGGCTTCGGCTCGAAGATGGTCATTACCGGTGACATCACCCAGGTTGACCTGCCCGGTGGCGCCGCATCCGGCCTGAAGCAGGTGCGCAACATTCTGCAGGGCGTGGAGGACATTCACTTCAGCATCCTGGAATCCTCCGACGTGGTGCGCCACACCCTGGTCTCGAACATTGTCTCCGCCTACGATCAGTGGGGTGAGGACCAGAAGGCCATGGAACGCAAGCGCAACCGCAAGGTCAAGCGCGCCACCATCGAGGCCGCGGCCGAGAAGCTTCTGGACCGTGCCGGCATTAACGGCGGCTCCGAAAAGAACGCTGATAAGAACGCCGATAACGCACAGACCACCCCGGAAGGACGCTAAACGGTGGCAGAGATTGAATTCGACTGCGAAGAACCCGCAACCGGTGCAGGCGAGGTGACCGACGCGTTTGTCCGCGAATCCTTCGAGGCGGTAGACACCGAGGTGCTCACCCGCCTCGTCGAGCACGCCTTCAAGCGCATGCACCTTGCCGATGACACCTACCTGTCCATCGCCATCGTGAATGAAGACGAGATGGAGCGCGTGCACATCGAGTGGATGGATCTGCCCGGCCCCACCGACGTGATGAGCTTCCCCATGGACGAGCTGGAACCGGGAACCCCCGAAAACCCCTCCAGTGGCATGCTCGGCGACATCGTCCTCTGCCCGCCCGTTGCCGCACGTCAGGGCGCGGATGCGGGCCACAGCACCCTGGATGAGCTGTGCCTGCTCACCACCCACGGTATTCTGCACTGCCTCGGCTACGACCACGGAACCGCCGAAGAGGAAGCCGAAATGTTCGGTATTCAGCGTTCGATTCTCGAAGAGTTCCTGGGCCGACCCGCACCGGTCGAGACTCGACGCTAGGGGAGCGGCATGGGTATTTTCATCTCGATTCTGCTGGCTGTCGTGGCGCTCGGCTTCACGGTGGTGGCCGCAATTGCCGAAACCGCGTTCACGTACCTGCCGCACAACGAGGCGGAAGAAGCCGTGGAGGCGCATCCCGGCACGCTCGGCGCACACGTTCTGCAGCGCACCCTCGACGGTGACTCCGAGGTGTACACGCACCCGCTGCGCCTGACCCGCCTCATCGCGGCGGCGGCCGCGGTGCTCGCCACCATGACCTGCCTGCTGAACCTGGTCGAGGTGCACGCGCTCGCCGTCGTGCTGACCCTCGTGCTGGTTGCCTTCGTCGGCTACCCGGTGCTACACGTGCTGGCGCGCTCCGCGGGGCGCAACCGCCCGGTTTCGTCGATTCGCATGCTGGCCCGCCCGGTGCATTACCTGTCGAAGCTGCTGACCCCCGTGACCGGCCTGCTCGATCACCTCGCGACGCGCATCGCCCCGGCCCGCGAGGCAGAGGCCCCCGCTGGCGTGTTCGAGGAAGAGGAGCTGCGCGAGTTCTTGGAGCGAGCCTCCGACGCCGAGACCATCGAGGACGACGAGGCGCAGATGGTGCAGTCCGTGTTCGAGATGGACGACCTGCGCATCCGCTCGCTCATGGTGCCCCGCACCGATATGCTCACCGTGGGTCGCGACGTACCGCTGCGCGAGGCGCTGAGCCTGTTCCTGCGTTCGGGCTACTCCCGCATGCCGGTGATCGGCGATTCGAGCGACGAGATCCTGGGTATTCTCTACCTCAAGGATTCGATGCGCACCTACATTCTGCACTCCGAGGCCCCCGAGGGTACCCCCATGCCAACCCTGGTGGAGATCATGCGCCCGGCCCGATTCGAACCCGAGACGAAGCGCGCCATGGACCTGCTGCGCGATATGCAGCGCGAGTCCACGCACGTGGCGATTGTGGTTGATGAGTACGGCGGAACCGCCGGTCTGGTTACTCTGGAGGACCTGATTGAGGAGCTGGTCGGCGATATCTCTGACGAGTACGACCACGAGCGCCCCGAGTACACGCTGAACGATGACGGCACGTTCCGTCTGTCGGCTCGTCTGGGTATTGATGAGCTCGGCGAGATTTTCGGTATCGACCTGGAGGATGAGGACGTCGACACGGTCGGCGGCCTGCTCGCCAAGCACCTGGGTATGGTACCGATTGTTGGTTCTGAGATTGAGATTGACGGCATTCATATTCGTGCGATTGGTTCGTCGGGCCGCCGCCACCAGGTGGATATGCTGCAGGCCTGGTACGAGCCGCCTCGTGATGAGCAGGAGAGCGCTGAGGGTTCCTCAGAGGCTCATTCTGCTGAGGTTGCTGACCTTCTCACCGTGGATACCGAGCCGCCCGCTGTGGCTGAGCCGCATGCGCATCCGGACCTTCCGGGAGATACCGCAGAGGCTGAACCTGCCACCGACAAGCACGGCAACCGCTAAATATCGAACGTAGACACCGCATCATCCCATACACACTTTGAGCCAGCCCGCCGCCGCCCCGAAGGCGCAGGCAGATGAGGCTGACACCCCACACACCCCGCACGGGGTTTGATAAGGAGAAACACAATGGACCAGGAGTACACCCCGCTCGATTTGAGCACTCTGGACTTGAGCACCCCGCTGCCGACCTACCCGAAGGATTTCCGTTCGGGTTTCGCGTCGCTGGTGGGCCGTCCGAATGCGGGTAAGTCCACTCTGACGAACGCTATGGTTGGCCAGAAGGTGGCTATCACCTCGAACCGTCCGCAGACGACCCGCCACACGATCCGCGGTATTGTGCACAAGGACGAGTACCAGCTGATTCTGGTGGACACCCCGGGTATTCACCGCCCCCGCACTCTGCTGGGTGAGCGCCTGAACGACCTGGTGGCCGGCACCCTCTCGCAGGTGGATGTGCTGGGCTTCTGCATTCCGGCAAACGAGAAGATCGGCCCGGGTGACCGCTACATCGCCTCGCAGCTGGTGGCTTCGAGCAACAAGCCGGTCGTCGCGATTGTGACCAAGGCCGATACCGTGAACTCCGACGAGCTGCGCGAACAGCTGCTGGCCGTCGAGGCCCTCGGCGAGGAGATCATGAGCGCCGAGCGTGCACAGCGCGAGAAGCGTGCGGCCCACCGCGCCCAGAAGAAGGGCGGCAAGGGAGGTAAGAACGCCTCGACCCCCTTCGCGAAGGGTTCCGGCCCGGCAGCACAGCGCCGCGCCGGCGAAATCTCCGAGCCGATGCCCGTGGACGGCAAGGGCGGCTGGGCGGCCATCATCCCGGTGTCCGCGATTCAGCATTTCCAGGTGGATGCGGTCGCCGACCTGCTCTCGCAGTACGTTCCGCTCTCCCCGCCGCTGTACCCGGAGGGTGAGCTGACCGATGAGCCCGAGGCAACCCTCATCGCCGAGCTGGTGCGCGAGGCCGCCCTGGAGGGTGCCCGCGAGGAGCTGCCCCACTCGATTGCCGTGACCGTTGAGGAGATGGAATTCCGTGAGGGCCGCCCGGCGGATAACCCGCTGCTGGACGTGCACGTGAACCTGTACGTGGAGCGTGAGTCGCAGAAGTACATCATCATCGGTAAGGGCGGCTCGAACCTGCGCAAGATTGGTACGAAGGCCCGCGAGCAGATTGAGGCAATGCTCGGCACCCGCGTGTACCTGAACATCCACGTGAAGGTTGCTAAGGAGTGGCAGTCTGACCCCCGCGCCCTGAACCGTCTGGGCTTCTAGGCCAGCCGCCCGAGAGGGGGTCGGTCACCCGGAGAACGCCGCCTAGTCCGCGTCTTTCGGGTGACGTGCGCCCCTTTTCTTTTCGGCGCTCATAGCGAAGAATGTTACTCTGAGAAAATACTTGCTCACCGGCAGAAAGAGAATAGGTATGCCCCAGGCACCTCGCCTACGAAGCACCGGGCGCCATATGCGCACCTCGGTGATGACCTCGAAACGTAATCGCTGGATTGCCCTGCTGACGGCCTGCATGCTCGTCATCGTTGTTGGTTTCGGCGGCGTATTCGCCCTGCGTATGCGCAATAACCTGCACACGCAGGAGCTGAACATCAGTAACTATAAGGACGGCCTGGAGAACGGCGCGCTGGACATCCTCATCATCGGCTCCGACACCCGCAAAGGCAATAACGGCGCCTACGGTGACGAGGAGGACCGCAATTCTGAGGCTCGCGCGGACGTCATGATGCTCCTGCAGATCAGCAAGGACCGCAAGAACGTGAGCGTGCTGTCCTTCCCCCGCGACCTGATGGTTTCGGTACCGCAGTGCACCGACCCGGATAACGGCACCGTCTACCCGGCCGAGGATAACGTTCAGATTAACGAGTCGCTCTCTCGCGGCGGTGCGGGCTGCACCGTGGCGACCATTAGCAAGCTGACCGGTGTGAACATCGACCACTTTATGCTGGTTGACTTCAACGCTGTGAAGGAGTTGTCGAAGGTTGTTGGCGGCGTTCAGGTTTGTGTGGACGCTCCGATTGATGACGAGTACAGCGGCCTGAAGCTTCCCGCGGGTACTTCCACCGTTGAGGGTGAGCAGGCTCTTGCGTTCCTGCGTAGCCGTCACGGCTTCTCGGATGGTTCCGATATCGGTCGTATTCAGGCTCAGCAGGGCTTTATGGCCTCGCTGCTGCGCAAGGTCAAGAGCGAAGGAACCCTGTCGAACCCGGGCCGCCTGGCAAGTATCGCCGAGGCGATTACCCAGAACGTGACCGTTGACAAGGGCCTGGGCAATATCGGCACCCTGATTGGTGTGGGCGCAACCCTCGGTGGCGTGGACCTGTCGAACGTGGTGTTCGCGACCGTGCCGACCGAACCGTGGACCCAGGACTCGAACCGACTGCAGGTTTCCGAAGCGGCCAATAATGTCTTCCAGCGTCTGCGCGATGACAAGTCGCTGAAGGAAGAGGAAAAGCCCGCAGAAGCAGCCCCGGCGGTTCAGCTGAATCGTGAGGCACCGGTGAGCGTGTACAACGCGACCGGCCTGGAGGGCCGTTCCGCCACGATCGCCTCGGTGATTGAGGGTTTGGGCTACACGAATGTTACTCCGGGTACTTCGGCTACTCCGACGAACTTCACCACGGTGTTCTACTCGACCGGTTACGAGGCTGAGGCTCAGGAGATTGCCGGTAAGCTGAACGTCACCCGCGTGGTGGCAACCGAAGAGGTTCAGGGCGTGTCGGTGACGATTGGTACCGACTTCCCGTCCGGTGAGGCGATGGAGAAGCAGGAAGCGGCCATCGCGGGTAACGCGAGCGGCCAGACCGCCGACCAGAACAAGTGCCAGACCGCCTTCGCCTTCTAGACACCCTACGGGGTTGTCTCCGGTGAGTGAAAGGGGGGCGCATCCGCCATTGCGGTGGGTGCGCCCCCCTTTCGTATGCCCGGGCGTATGACCGCGCGCGTGGCCGGGTGTATGACCGCGTGCAGGCGTAGTCGTCGACCTCGTGTTCTTCCAGATGATGGACGGGCCCGACCGCGCCGGCGGTAATCTTTCGCGGGCTGTGATAGCGTGGAGGCATGACCACTTACGGTGAGAGCATGAGCGGCGCGCACCGCACCGCAGTAAACCTGCTGCTTATTCGCCGGAACGGGGCACGCTAGAACCTGCCGCGACCGTTCCGGCTTTTTGACGCGGCATCTCACCAGCATCGATACGATGCACCGCCTTGATGACGACGGCTCGGGAACCGATACCCGGGCACAGCACAGGCCCCGAAGCGGGCTGCACGAGACGGACCAACCCACAGGAAATTCATCATGAAAAACCACCAGAAGCCCAGCCCCATGCCGGTACACAAGTACCGTCCCTTCCACGAGCAGATTGTTGTCGACCTTCCCGACCGCACCTGGCCGGACAAGGTCATGGAGAAGGCACCGCGCTGGTGCGCCGTGGACCTGCGCGACGGCAACCAGGCGCTGATTGACCCCATGGACACCGACCGCAAGCTGGCCATGTTCAAGCTGCTGGTCAAGATGGGCTACAAGGAGATCGAGGTGGGCTTCCCCTCCGCCTCGCAGACCGACTTCGACTTCGTGCGCACCCTCATCGAGGACGGCCACATTCCTTCGGACGTGACCATCCAGGTTCTGGTGCAGGCCCGCGAGCACCTGATTGCCCGCACCTTCGAGGCCATCGAGGGCGCACCGCAGGCCATCGTGCACTTCTACAACTCAACCTCCGTGCTGCAGCGCCGCGTGGTGTTCCACCAGGATCAGGAGGGCGTGCTCGACATCGCCCTGCAGGGTGCGCGCCTGTGCCGCAAGTACGAAGAGCAGATGATTTCCGATACGAAGATTATCTACGAGTACTCGCCCGAGTCCTTCACCGGCACCGAGCTGGAGTACGCGGCCCGCGTGATCAACGCCGTGGCCGACGAGCTGGAGATTGGCCAGAACGGCCGCGAGCTGATCGTGAACCTGCCCGCAACCGTCGAGATGGCCACCCCGAACGTGTACGCCGACTCGGTGGAGTGGATGGACCGCAACCTGAACCACCGCGAGCACATCGTTCTCTCGCTGCACCCGCACAACGACCGCGGCACCGGCGTGGCCGCCGCCGAGCTGGGCTACCTGGCCGGCGCGGACCGCATCGAGGGCTGCCTGTTCGGTAACGGCGAGCGCACCGGTAACGTCGACCTGGTGACCCTGGGCCTGAACCTGTACACCCAGGGCATTGACCCGCAGATTGATTTCTCGGACATTGACGGTATCCGCAAGACCGTTGAGTACTGCAACCAGCTGAAGGTGCACGAGCGTTCCCCGTACGGCGGCGACCTGGTCTTCACCGCGTTCTCGGGTTCGCACCAGGACGCCATCAAGAAGGGCTTCGAGGCCCTGGAACGCACCGCCGCCGAGGCCGGCAAGAGCGTGGATGAGGTTTACTGGGAGGTCCCGTACCTGCCGATCGACCCGCGCGATTTGGGCCGCACCTACGAGGCTATTATTCGCGTGAACTCGCAGTCCGGTAAGGGCGGCATGGCCTACCTGCTCAAGCAGGATCACGGCCTGGACCTGCCGCGCCGTGCGCAGGTGGAGTTCTCGAAGATTGTTCAGGCTCGCACCGACGCCGAGGGCGGCGAGATGACCAGCAAGAAGCTGTGGGACATCTTCGCGGACGAGTACCTGCCCGCCACCGATTCCGAGAAGCGCTGGGGTAAGTACCGCATCGAGTCGATCAACATTGATTCGGCCGATACCGGTGCGACCACCCTGCGCGTGGCCCTGAACATTAACGGTCACACCTACAACCGCACCGCATCGGGTACCGGCCCGGTGGATGCTCTGCAGAACATCCTCTCGGGTGAGGGCGTGGATATTCGCGTGATGGATTACTCCGAGCACACGATGTCTTCCTCCTCGACCGCGAACGCGGCCTGCTACGTTGAGGCCGCCGTGGATTCGCGCGTGCTGTGGGGTATTGGCGTGGATAACTCGACGACCCGTGCGGCTCTGAAGGCCATGATTTCGGCCGTGAACCGTGCGCTGCGCGACGCCTAAGCTACGCGGGTTTTCCGCGAGGGCGGGGGAGCGCATCCGGCGCGGATAGGCGCATTTGACTCGCTCGGCGGCGTTCCGCGGTGTGGACGGGGCGGTTTGCGGAGGTGATATATCACCCTCCGCGGACCGCCCCGTCGCCGTACCCCTGCTGTATCCTTGAAGGCGTGGAATGGATTCAAGCGATTATTTTGGGCTTCGTTCAGGGCCTGACAGAGTTTCTGCCGATTTCGTCATCGGCGCATCTGAACATTGTTGGCCAGATCCTGCCGGAGAAGGCCGACCCGGGTGCCGCGTTCACCGCGATCACCCAGCTGGGCACTGAGACCGCGGTTCTGATCTTCTTCTGGCGCGATATTGTGCGCATTGTGAAGGCGTGGTTTGGTGCTCTTGCCGGCCGCGTGCCGCGTAACGATCCGGACGCCCGCATGGGTTGGCTGATTATTATTGGCTCCCTGCCCATCGGCATTTTGGGTCTGCTGCTGGAGGACTACATCGACACGCAGTTCCGTAGCCTGTGGATTGTGGCGACCATGCTGATTGTGTTCGCCGTGTTCCTGGGCTTGGCGGACCGTTTCGGCCGCGAGCAGCGTGAGCTGAAGGACCTGACGTTCCGTCACGGCCTGCTGTACGGTTGTGCGCAGGCGCTGGCACTGATCCCGGGTGTTTCCCGTTCGGGCGGTACGATTACCGCGGGTCTGTTCATGGGTTACACCCGTGAGGCTGCGGCACGTTACTCGTTCCTGCTGGCCATGCCCGCCGTGTTCATGTCTGGCCTGTACAAGACCTTCAAGGTGGTCACCGGCGAGGAGGCCACCGGCTTCTACGGTATTCCCTCGACCATCGTGGCTACTCTGGTCGCGTTCGTGGTGGGCTACCTGATGATTGGCTGGTTCCTGAAGTACGTGTCGTCGAAGTCCTACGGCATCTTCATCTGGTACCGCATTGCGCTCGGTATCCTGATTTTCGTTGGTCTGGGCACCGGCGTGCTGAACGCTACTTCTTCGGCCTTCTAAGGCTTTAGCCCTCAGCGTGATATGACATACCCGTCCGTGAGTTTCTCACGGGCGGGTATTCTTATTGGAGTAGATTTTTTGGCACCCGCATGCCTTGAGGTTGGGCGGCGGGTGTGGCGCGTCCACCGGTTGTGGGCGTTTTTACGGAAAGGAAACCCATGCGAGCTTGGGATGCCCCCGCCTCTGTGACTCTGCCCGGTCAGGCTGCGCTGCCGCGTATTTTTGATACTTCTGCCGGTGAGATTGTTCAGGTTCAGGAGGACAAGGCGGCGAGCCTGTACGTTTGCGGTATCACCCCGTACGACGCGACGCATATGGGTCACGCCTCCACCTATGTGGCTTTTGACCTGCTGCACCGCGCCTGGCTGGATGCGGGCGTGCCGGTGACGTACGTGCAGAACGTGACCGATGTGGACGACCCGCTGCTTGAGCGTGCGACCGCGACGAACGTTGATTGGCGCGAGCTGGCGGAGGATCAGACGGAACTGTTCCGCACCGACATGAAGGCGCTGAACGTGATTCCGCCGGCTCACTATGTGGGCGTTGTGGAGTCCATTGAGTGGCTGTTCCCGCTGATTGAGGACCTGTACCGCCGCGGCCTGGCGTACCGCGTGCCCGGCTACACCGATGAGCAGGGCGTTGAGCAGCCCGACGGTGACGTGTACCTGGACCTGCAGGCCGTGCGCGCGCTGCCGGCCAACGCCGAGGGCTACTCGTGGGCACCGGGCGAGGTGTCGCACCTGAGCCGCGACGAAATGCTCGAGATTTTTGCTGAGCGCGGCGGCGACCCGAACCGCCCCGGCAAGCGTGACGCGCTGGATCCGCTGCTGTGGCGCGTCAAGCGCGAGGGCGAGCCGAGCTGGGACGCCGGCGAGCTGGGCGCGGGCCGCCCGGGCTGGCACATCGAGTGCACCATGATTGCCCGCCAGTTCGTGGACGGTTCGCTGACCGTTCAGGCCGGCGGTAACGACCTGACCTTCCCGCACCACGACCTGGGTGCGGGCCACACCTGGGCCGTGTCTGACCGCCCGCACGCCAAGCACTACGCGCACACCGGCATGGTCGGTCTGGACGGCCACAAGATGAGCAAGTCCCGCGGCAACCTGGTGCTGGTTTCGCGTCTACGGGCAGCCGGTGAGGACGCGAACGCGATTCGCCTGGCGATTATGGGTCAGCACTACCGTTCGGACTGGTTCTGGACTGATGAGCTGCTCGAGCACGCGAAGGCCCGCCTGGACACCTACCGCCACGCGGTGTCGGTGGCTGAAGGCCGCGAGGGTTCCGAAGGCGTCACCGATGAGGCGGCGGTTGAGCTGCTGGCCGCTGTGCGTGAGGCGCTCAGCGAGGACCTGAACGCACCGGCGGCACTGGCTGCCGTGGATGCGTGGGCCGTGAAGGCTCTGGCGGACACCACCGTCGGCGGTGGCGCGCTGGTGCGTGACATCCTGGCGGCACGCCTGGGCGTGGTCCTCTAAGACGGCTTCTATAGCAACGCCCGGCTAGGACGAGACAGCGCGGGGGAGCGGCGCTACGGCATACGGCCGTGGCACCGCCCCTCGCGCTTTTCTGTGTTCACTCCGTGCACGCCGTAACCTCCGGTAGAATGAGTAGAGATTTTTTGCTGGAAACGCTCTCCCCGCCGAGAGGACCCAGCCCGTCAGCACAGACCCACCCGAGGAGAACCACCCCGTGAGCAGCGGCACCCCCACCCCCACCGGCGCAATCAACCGCCGCGGCCCCTTCCGCCCCGGCGAGCGCGTCCAGATTACCGACGAACGCGGCCGCATCACCACCATCACCCTCGCCGAAGGCGGCGAATACCACTCCCACAAGGGCTTCCTCAAGCACGACGACCTCATCGGCGCACCCGAAGGCACCGTCATCCCCAACACTCACGGCATCCTCTACCAGGCGCTGCGCCCCCTCTACAAGGACTTCGTGCTCTCCATGCCGCGCGGCGCAGCCGTCGTCTACCCCAAGGACGCCGCCCAGATCATCGTCAAGGCAGACATCTTCCCCGGCGCACGCGTCGTCGAAGCCGGCGTCGGCTCCGGTGCACTGTCCATCGCGCTGTTGCGTGCAGTCGGCGACTACGGTTGCGTGCACTCCTTCGAACGTCGTGAAGAGTTCGCAGACGTCGCCCGCGGCAACATTGAAACCATGTTCGGCGGCCCGCACCCGGCGTGGAAGCTGAGCATCGGCGACCTGCAGGACACCCTGCCGCAGGTTGAAGAGCCCGGCAGCGTCGACCGCGTGGTCCTCGACATGCTCGCACCCTGGGAGTGCCTGGACGCCGTGGCGGAGGCGCTCGCACCCGGCGGCGTGCTCATCTGCTACGTTGCGACCGTGACCCAGATGTCCCGCCTGGTCGAGGGCATGCGCCTGGACGGCCGCTTCACCGAACCCGAGTGCGACGAGACCATTGTGCGCGGCTGGCACGTGGAGGGCCTGGCGGTCCGCCCCGACCACCGCATGGTGGCGCACACCGCGTTCCTGATTGTGGCCCGCCGCCTGGCCGACGGTGCGGTGCGCCTGGCGCCGAAGCGTCGCGCCTCCAAGACTGACTTCTCCGAGGAGGACATGAACGCGTGGATTCCCATGAACGTGGGTGAGCGCGAGGTGACCGACAAGAAGATTCGCCGCGCCGCACGCGATGCGAAGAACCTTGCCGCGCACGCCGCCCGCGCGAACGAGATTGCGCTGGAACAGAACGGTACCGCGCAAAACGGCCTGGAGCCTGAGAAGACCGCCGAGGCTACGCAGAGCACTGAGGCCGTGCAGGACGCCGAGGCCGCTGAATAATTCATACGGGCACGCGGGGGCACGGGTATCAGCCGGTGCCCCCGCGGAGCGCCCGCAGGTTTTGCTCTCAGGAGCCGCCGCGCACGCCGCCCCCCCCCGGCCAACCCTCTGAACATTGAAACGCCGGGGCATGAGCCCCGAACCGCCGGAAAAATCTAAAACCACCGGGATGAGCGGGGAATAGCTGAGAACTACCGAGAACTACCGGGTCAGCATGTGAGCCCGCAGAGAATTTGGCGCCCCGAACCCCGGCCGAGCCGCGCGTTCTCGATAGACTGAAAGTACCAACCCCGTCCTCGGTGCGGCCCTGACGGAGCCCGCGCATCGAGGCAGCCGAAGGGCCCGCCAGCAACAGCCCGACCCGCCCGGACACGCATAGGAGAGACCGTGACCCCCCACGAATCCGCAGACCGCAACGGAACCCCGCAGCACGGCACCGCGCACAGTGCCGCATCCGCCGCGCCGCACTACTCCGCCGCGTTCGGTTCGACCTCCCTGCCCGGCAGTCAGCCCGTCAGCGCCCAGGAGTATGACGCCGTGCTGCGCCGCCTCACCGCCGCCGAGGCAACCCGCGATAATATGAGCCGACAGATTCGCGGCGCGGGGGAGAAGAACCGCAAGCTCGTCGAGGCCATCACCAGCATGCGCTACCAGGTGGAGCGCCTGCGCGCCTCCCTCTCGCAGAACGTCATGCCGCCGCTGAACTCGGCGATTGTGCTGGCCGTGCACGAGGGCCAGACCATGACCTACGAGCAGGTTGCCGACGATAAGACCCCCGCCGAGATTGACACCTACCTGGACGTGCAGGTTGGCGGCCGCCTCATGCGTATTCCGGTGTCCCCGCTGATTGACCTGTCCACCCTCACCCCCGGCATGACGGTGCTCCTCAACGACAAGTCCGAGGCCGTGGTCGCCCTGGACACCGAGCCCTTCGGCGACGTGGTGACCGTGCGCGAGGTGCTCGACGGCGAGCGCGTGCTGGTCGATACCTCCTCGGGCGCCCAGCAGGTGGCGCGAGTGGCTGGCTCTCTCGATGTTGAGCAGTTGCGCACCGGCGACGCGGTGACCCTCGATACGCGCACCCGCATGATTACCTCGCAGGTGCCCGCCTCCCGTTCGCAGGAGCTTGTGCTTGAGGAAATCCCGGACGTCACCTACAGCCAGATCGGTGGCCTGGGCGCGCAGATCGAGCAGATTCGCGACGCGGTGGAGCTGCCCTACCTGCACCCCGAGATTTTCGAGCGCTACCACCTGGCACCGCCCAAGGGTATTCTGCTGTACGGCCCTCCCGGTAACGGTAAGACCATGATTGCTAAGGCCGTGGCGAACTCCCTGGCCGCCCGCGCCGCCGCGCTGAACCCGGGGTCGAATACCCGCGGCTACTTCCTGAACATTAAGGGCCCCGAGCTGCTCGATAAGTTCGTGGGCGAGACCGAGCGCCAGATTCGCGATATTTTCGTGGCCGCCCGCGAGAAGGCTGAGGCCGGTCACCCGGTCGTCGTGTTCTTCGACGAGATGGAGTCGCTGTTCCGCATGCGCGGTTCGGGCCGTTCCTCCGATATCGAGACGACCATCGTGCCGCAGCTGCTTGCCGAAATTGACGGCGTGGAGTCACTGCAGAACGTCATCGTGATTGGTGCGACCAACCGTGAGGACCTCATCGACGCCGCCGTGATGCGCCCTGGCCGCCTGGACCTGAAGATTCGCATTAACCGCCCGGACGCCGCCGGTGCCGCCGAAATCTTCGGCCTGTACCTGACCGAGGACCTGCCGCTAGACGCGGCGGAGGTGGCAGCCGCCGGATCCGTCCGCGCCGCCCTGACCTCGATGATTGCCGCCGCAACGGGCCAGCTGTACGCGCGTACCCCCTCCACCGCGTACGCCGTGGCGACCGTGGATTCCTCCATGATTGTGGGCTCTTCGAACGCCGCGACCGGCCACCTCTCCACGCACACGCTCTACCGCGGCGACTTCGCCTCGGGTGCGGTGATTCGCAATATTGTGGACCGCGCGAAGAAGGCCGCAATTAAGGAGCAGCTGCAGGCGCTGACCGCCGCCGGTGCTTCCGGTGCGGCCGAGGTAAACGGCGCGGCCGGTGTGGGTATCGGTACCCGCCACCTGCTGGAGGCGGTACGCGCCGAGTTTGAGGACCAGGTGGATTTGCCGCCTCTGCCCGATATCGAGGATGCGCTCACCGTCGCCGGTGTGCGCGGCCGCCTCGTGTCGGTGGAACCGGCCCGCTAAACCGCGCTACAAGCATGAGCCGGGTCGCGCTCATCCGGCACTCACCGAGCGCTTATCCCGCGACACAACCGGCATTACCGCAGGTCCAGAATTTATATAGGAACCCTTCAGGAGAACCCCATGAACTCCACACCCAGCTACGGCGTGCACCGCATCATGGGCGCCGAAACCGAATACGGCGTCATCGCACCCTCCGCGCCGGGCACCAACCCGACCGTGCTGTCGGCGCTGGTGGTCAACACCTACGCCAAGCTCGCCTTCCGCCGCGGCGAGGCCTTCCGCGAGCAGCTGCAGCGCCGCGCCCTGGCCGCCGAGCTCGTCGCCGAGGAGGCCCGCCAGGCCGAGAACTACTCGACCGAACCCAGCGCCCCCGCCGCACCCGAGGGCCAGTGGCTGGGGGAGTCCGAGTCGCCCCTGCGCGACGCCTTCGGCCGGGTGCAGGACGCCTCCACCGCCCACTCGAGCCAGATGACCCACACCCGCACCGAGCTGACCAGCCAGGACATCGCCCTGGAGATTATGCGCGAGGCGGGCGTGCAGGCACCGGGCGAACCCGCCGAGCCGCGCAGCGCCCTGGATGCGCTCGCCGGCGTGCACGGCCGCGGCGGCTTCCCGGAGCGTCTGGATTGGGACCGCGTGACGATGAACGCGATCCTGCCCAACGGTGCGCGCCTGTATGTGGATCACGCGCATCCGGAGTATTCTTCGCCCGAGGTGCTGAGCCCCGCCGACGCGGTGCTGTACGATGCCGCCGGTGACGCGCTGGCTTACCAGGCGCTCGTGGAGCTGGGCAAGCACGCCGAGGACCTGCCGCAGGTGAAGCTGTACAAGAACAACACCGACTCGAAGGGTCAGTCCTACGGCGCGCACGAGAACTACCTGATTAGCCGCGAGGTTCCGTTCGAGCAGGTGGCGGATGCGCTCCTGCCGTTCTTCGCCACGCGCGCGATTTTCACGGGTGCGGGCCGCGTGGGTATCGGCACGCACGGTGAGGTTCCTGGCTTCCAGATTAGTTCGCGCGCCGATTTCTTTGAGCGCACGATTGGTTTGGAGACCACGATTCGCCGCCCGATTGTGAACACGCGCGACGAGCCGCACGCGGACGAGTCGAAGTACCGCCGCCTGCACGTGATTCCGGCGGATGCGAACCTCTCGCACTACTCGAACCTGTTGAAGTTCGGCACGGCGGCGCTGGTCATGAACCTGATTGAGTCGCACAGCGAGCAGCACCCCGCGCTGCCGGGTGTGCGCCTGTCCGACCCGGTGGCGGCGATGCACGCGGTCAGCCACGATTTGTCACTGTCGGTTCAGCTGCCGCTGGCTCCGTCTTCGGCGACCCTGCCGAACCCGGTGTCGACGAGCGGTTCGGCGAGCGCCCTGCAGATTCAGCGCGCCTACTACGAGGCGTCCCGCGCGCACGAGGAGTCGAACCCGGCGGGTGTGGATGCGGCGACCGCGCAGATTCTCGACCTGTGGGGCGAGGTGCTGGATGCCCTGGAGACCAACCCGCTCTCGCTGGCGGACCGCCTGGACTGGGTGGCGAAGTACGCGCTGGTGCGCGGCTACGTTGAGAAGGGCGTGGATTACGCGAACCCGAAGCTGAAGGCGCTGGATTTGCAGTACGCTGATATTGATCCGTCGAAGAGCCTGTACCATCGTCTGGTGGCGCGCGGGCGCATGCGCACGCTGTTCTCTGCGGAGCAGGTGGAGCGTGCGGTGTCTGAGCCGCCGCGTGAGACGCGCGCGTTTTTGCGCGGCACGCTGATGTCCCGCTGGCCCGAGGAGATTCTGGGTATTAACTGGGATACGGTTTCGTGCCGTGGCCGCTATTCGAAGGAGCTGACTCGCTTTACGATGATGGAGCCGACCCGCTACGGTGCCGCCGAGGTGGAGCCGCTGCTGGAGGAGGCAAACCACTCGGATGCGCTGCTGAACGGCCTGCGCTAGGGCGCGGGGTGCTGTCGAGGTTTGGGCCCGCCGCGGGGCGTTTCAGCCCCCAAACCCACACGAACTCACATTCCGTCCCGGGGCTGATACCCCCATTCGGAAGGGTGAAAACCACAAAACCCACGGAGGCGGTGCATCTGGTGCACCCGCAAACCGGTGGCGCAACCCGCGCCGACCGGCACCACCGCCACAGACCAACTAACCAAACTAACTAACCTAACCAACCTCAAGGAGAGAACCATGAGCCGCGAACGCATTAACGCGCAGCAGACCGAAACCACCGCCGCCGAGCAGGAGCAGGAACTGACCCTCGCCGCCTCCCACGTCGTTTCTGACGTGAGCGAGGTTGACGACCTGCTCGACGAAATCGACGGCCTGCTGGCCGAGAACGCCGAGGACTTCGTGACCGGCTTCGTCCAGAAGGGCGGCGAGTAACCGACGCACCTGCGCGCCGGGTCATCATCATGGAACACCGCATTTTCGGCATTGAGAGCGAATTCGGGCTCAGCTACGTCCCGCACGGCATGGGCCGGCTGAGCATCGAAGAATCCGCCGCCGCCCTCTTCAAGCCCGTACTGGACCAGTGGCGTTCGACGAACGTCTTCCTGCCCAACGGCGGCCGCCTCTACCTGGACGTCGGCTCGCACCCCGAATACGCTTCCGCCGAATGTAGCAGCATCGACGAGCTGCTCGCGCAGGAACGCGCCGGCGAGCTGCTCTTCGCCGACCTGGCGCGCACCGCTCGCAAGCGCCTGCTCGCCGGTTCCGAGGGCCGCCCTCTCGACGGCGAACTGTACCTGTTCAAGAACAACGTGGATTCGGCGGGCAACTCCTACGGAAGCCACGAGAACTACCTGATCAGCCGCAAGCTGCAGTTCAACGACCTGATTGCCCAGCTCGTGCCGTTCCTGGTGACCCGCCAGATTCTGGTGGGCGCCGGCAAGACCCACCCGCAGGGCGGCCCGGTGCCCGGTTCGACCGACCCGGCATCCAGCACGGGCGTACCCTCGTACTCGTTCTCGCAGCGTGCCGACCATATTTGGGAGGCGGCTTCGACCTCGACCTCCCGCGCTCGTCCGCTCATTAACACCCGTGACGAGCCGCACGCCGACGCCTCGAAGTTCCGCCGCATGCACGTCATTAATGGTGACTCGAACATGGCCGAGCCGACCGTGCTGCTGAAGATTGCCAGCACCGACCTGGTGCTGCGCATGCTCGAGGATCGCTTCCCGGTCACGAGCCTGGATATTGTGTCCGTCCCGGCGGCCCTGCGCGCCATCAGCCACGATCTGACCGGCACCGCGACCTTCCAGACCACCGACGGGCAGTACTACACGGCGTTGAGCGTGCAGCGCCACTACCTGGATGCGGCACGCCAGTACGTGCAGCAGTACGGCGCACACCACCGCCACGTGGACTACGCCCTCAACCTGTGGCAGCGCACCCTGGACGCTATCGAGTCTGGCGACTACAGCAGCATTGACACTGAGATTGACTGGGCGATTAAGAAGAAGCTTCTGGATGCGTATATTGCCCGCGCCCGTGCGGCTGGTCAGCCTGCCGATTATGCGAGCGCCCGCATCCGTCAGCTGGATTTGGCGTACCACGACATCGACCCGGAGCGTAGTGTCTTCCATGCGCTGGTTCGTCGCGGTGCGGTCAAGCGCATCCTGCCCGAGGGCGCTGCGGAGGCGGCGAAGACTCAGCCGCCGAACACTCGCGCTCTGCAGCGTTCGCGTTTCATTAACGCGGCGATTGCGGCGGGGGAGCAGTTCACCGTGGATTGGGTGCACTTGAAGCTCAACGCCTACCCGCAGCACACGCTGGTGTGTAAGGACCCGTTCGCGACCGACAGCGAGGGCCTGCAGGAGGTACTGACCCTTCTGGAAGGCAAGGCGCGTCAGCACCGCGAGGCGGCTTTCCCGCCGCCCTGCTAGGCAAGCCCTGCTAGGCAAGCCCTGCCAGGCGAACTCTGCTCGGGAAATACGTGAAGGGGGCGTTTGCTCCGGCGAACGCCCCCAACCTCGCAGACGGCGCCCCAACCCTGCGGATACTCCGTCCGCGCACAGCCTGCCCACAGCCGCGGACGGTAGCATGAGACCGCCCAAACCCCGTACCTGTAAACTATTCTGAAGGCGCGCGCATTATCCGGCGCGCACACAACCAGAGGATATATCATGACCAAACGCTCACCCCTAACCTATATCGGCGTCGGAGGCGTCGCCCTCGCGCTCGCTCTCAGCGCATGCGCCCCCAAGGCCGGTCCCAACGACGACCTCTCCGGCGTCAAGTACACCCTCAAGAGCGCCACCGCGGAGCCCGAGGTGTCCTTCGCGACCCCCTTCGCCGCATCCACCCCCACCGCGCACGTGATTGAGACCGGCAACGGCGACTCCATTAACGATGGCGATTTCGTGCTCGTCGAGGCGGCCGTGTTCAACGGTGCTAACGGCAAGGTGGCCGGTTCCACCTACTCCAGCGAACCGATTCTGCTGCCCATCAACGACCAGCTCAAGCAGGCAGCCCCCGAGGTGTACGAGAAGCTCAAGGAAATCAAGGTTGGCGGCTCCTTCTCCTACAGCACCAACATCCTGCAGCAGCGCACCGCCTCCGGCACGCCCACCGCCTCGACCGCATCCCCGGGTACCGCAACCAACGTTGAGGTGTACACCGTCAAGGCCAAGCTGCCCAAGTACGCCACCGGCACCGCTCAGCCCGCCGACCCGTCCCTGCCCTCCTTCACCCTAGACGAGTCCACCGGCAAGGCTGAAATCAAGCTGCCCGACACCAAGCAGGACGTCACCGAGCTCGTCTCGAAGGACCTCATCGAGGGCACCGGCCCCGAGGTGAAGGCTACCGACACCATCTACGTGCGCTACCTCGGTGTGCAGTACTCCGACGGCAAGGTCTTCGACGGCAACTACGAGAAGATCCCCGCGGCGCTGTCCCTGCAGGGCGTTATCAAGGGCTGGACCGCCGGCCTGACCGGCAAGAAGGTCGGCTCCCGCGTTGAGCTGATTATCCCGGCAGACCAGGCGTACGGTAACGAGTCCGCCAACGGCTCCACCCCGACCGGCACCCTCGTGTTCGTCGTGGACATCCTGGGCGCCGAGGAGAACCCGCAGACCCTGCAACGGGCTCAGGCCGCTTCCGCCGCTGCTGCCTCCGCATCGGCTTCGGGCGCCTCCACAGATGCGGCCACCGCAACCCCGGCGCCCTCGGCTACCGCGCAGTAAACCCGGGAACGCTACCCACGTTTTCAACCGCGCTCGCCGCCCACATGAGATGGGCGGCGAGCGCACCCCACCATTTCGAATCACTTCGAATCAATCAAAGGAGACACCCATGTCTTTCGGTCAGCGTAACCTCGACCGCGAAAAGCCCGAAATCGATTTCCCCGAGGGCGACGCCCCCACCGAGCTGGTCATCACCGACCTGATTGAGGGCGCAGGCGCTGAGGTTGTTCCCGGCTCCCGCGTGCTCACCCACTACGTCGGTGTTGCATTCTCCACCGGTGAAGAGTTCGACGCGTCCTGGAACCGCGGCGAGCCGCTACCGTTCCAGGTGGGCGTTGGCCAGGTTATCCGCGGCTGGGATGAGGGTCTGCTCGGCATGAAGGTTGGCGGCCGTCGTCGCCTGGAGATTCCCGCCGACATGGCGTATGGTGACCGCGGCGCTGGTTCGGTCATTAAGCCCGGCGAGTCCCTGATTTTCGTGGTGGACCTGCTGGACGTCCGCTAAGGACTAGCCAGGTTCTCGCGTTTTTCGCGTAAGAGATACTCGGCCCGGCGTCTCACCCTCGACGGGGGAGAGGCGCCGGGCTTTTGCGCACCGGGGATGCGTGTTGATGGCGCGTGCCGGTGGACTTTCTATGCCGGCTCGCCCTTCCTACGGCTCTTCCGTATCCCTCCCGTAACCTTCCCACAGCAGTCCCGCACGCTCAACGAGTGCCGCGGAACACAAATCACCCCGGTATGATGGAACCATGTCCACCGCAGCTCAGCTTTTCATGACCCTGAACCGCCTCGCCACCGTCGCCGAGGCGCCCGACGAAGCCACCCGCCGCAACGGCATCAGCCGCGACGAGTTCCTCAGCCTCCTGGGCATCAAGACCTCCGCCCCCGGGGCCGCGCTCTCCGAGGCGAGCGAACGCGCCTTCGAACGCGCTAAGCAGACCCTGCGTGACGCCGGCGCGCGCATCACCCACTTCACCACCGACACCTCCGGACGCTACCGCCTCAACGCAGAAGCCCCCAACTCGCTGACCGCGTGGAACCCCACCGCCAAAGAATTCTTCCTCCTCAACGCCGAGCTGCGCGGCTGGGAAGGCACCGAACTGCAGGACGAGGCCTACCGCATCCTGCGCAAGATTGCGCTCACGAGCGAACACCTCACCGACGAGGCGCTCACCGCGGCTAACGTCACCCGAATCGAAGAGATCAAACGGGACAACCAGCCGCCCCTCACCAAAACCGTCAAGCAGCGCGCCCGCGACCTGCACGCCTACCGCGAGCACATCCAGCGCCTGCACTTCAGCGACGACCCGCACCTCTACGAGCTCTTCACCGCCTACGCGCAGCGCAAGACCCTCAATTTCACCTATCAGGGCAGCGGTGGAGACATCAAAACCTACGAGAAGGTCAGCGTTGCCGGCCTCATCTACAGCTACGGCTCCTGGTACCTCGTCGCGCACTTTCCCCTCGGCAACAAAACCCCCGAAGAGCGCAAGACCTACACTTACCGCACCGACCGCATCCGAAGCCTCGACGTGTTCTCAAGCATCGACCCCGCACCCATCAACCCCGCCTACGAGGCCCGCACCCGCCTCAAGAAAATCAGCGGCTACGAAGAGACCCTCACCGTCCTCGACCCCAACCCCGGCGCCGAGGACCCCGCCGCACCCTTCACCGTGCCCTCCTATGGCGCCGTAGACAGCGCCATCGACGCCACCTGCGCCGGCTGGCTCATCCAGCCGCACCACGACGCGAACCCCGCATCCGGCAAGACCCTGACCGGCCGCCAGCAGGACAGCCACGCCGCCCAGCGGGAACTTTTGCGTGAGCTCATCGCCCTGCACACCGGCGAACCCGAAACCCCCGCCAAGTGGTTCCCCACAACCCAGCGTTCCCGCAACGACGCCCTCGACGCCCTCGACGACCTCATCCTCGCGCTGCACCGCGCCGACCGCTGGGCCGACGTCCACGGCGAGACGCCCATGCCCCTCAACAAGCTCAACCCCCTCTACCGCGTCGACAACAACAACGCAGCCAAGCTCGACAAAATTATCAACGCCATCTACGACGAATTCGACGAGGTACCCTTCTACTCTGAGGCTAAGGATCCCGACGCAGCCAATCCCGCCCGTCTCAACCTGCTCCCCGAATTCAGCGATGGCGCCGCATCCCTCACCCTGCTCAACTACACCCGCCTCACCGACACCGAGCTGGCAATCCTCGTCTTCACGCTCTCCGCAGCCGACCTGATGTACTCGGGCGACCCGCGACCGGCCGCGATCCTCGCCGCGCTCGCGGAGGCCTACCCGCGCACCACCGACTACGCGAAGCACCTGCTCTTCGCGCCCGAGGACCCCCGGCTGCAGGAGGCGCGCGCCGCCCTCGCCAGCGGACGCGCCCTCACCATCACCTACGGCACCCGCGCCGCGGAACGCGTCGTCGACCCGGTAGCGCTCACCCTGCACCGCGACCGCCTCTACCTGCACGCGTGGTGCCGCGCCAGCGAGGCACGCCACCTCGCCACGCTGTCTGAGGACGCCGCCGCAGAGAGCCCTGCCGCCGGGGAGGCAAAGCCCGCGAGCGCGGCGGGGGAGAGTGCCTCCACCAATTCCACCAGCGCCGAGCCCACCCCCGTCGAACCCGTCTTCTGGCGCAACTTCCGCCTCACTCGCATCAGCAGCTACGCGCCCGCAGGCGAAGCACAGCCGCACTACATCGGTCCCAACCACGACAGCACCGTCAACGACTGGCACGCCAAGCAGCACAAAACCACCACCAACCCCAGCGTCGAGCTGCGCATCCACCCCACCGACCACACCCCCGGCGGCGAAACCCTCGAAAACCTCACCGCAACCTACAAGCGCCGCAGCGCCGAGCACGCCCGAAAAGGCACCAAAACCACCCACGTCCGCGTGCACTACAACAACATCGCTGGCGCCGGCGACAAAAACATCATCGACACCGTCATTGCACACCGCGGATCCCTCGAAATCACCGGGCCCGCGCACCTGCGCGCCGCCCTCCTCGAGCACCTCACCGCCCTCGCCAACGCCAACCCCGCTTCGCCCAGAGAAAACTAGACCCTACACCCATCCGCAAAAACACGACTAAAACCCCCAGAACACATCAACACCCCACCAAAACAACACCTCAAAACTTGTATAATGGTGCCCATGTCTTGGTGGTTCTGGATTTTGCTATGGGGCGCGCTCATCATCTGCTCGCTCCTCTACTTGGCATGGTTCACCTACAAAGCACTCACTCGCGGTTTCACGCTACTCGACGAAACCGTTACCTGGGTCGAGTCAATCGAGGGACAATTCGACACCGCGCAAGCAAACGCCACTCGAAAACTCCCGCGAGACACCACCCTCGGGGTATTCACGCCCATCACCGAGGCATACAATAACTACGAACAAGGCAAACAGACACGCAGGTCTGAGCGGATCAAGCGACGGGTCTCCCGACGAGATCGACTCGGCCAACCTCAAAACATCGGAGACCTGCTCTAACCAGAAAGGCACACCATGGGCCAGATTTTCAGCCACCCCGCGACCATCATCGTCGTCATCCTCCTCGTCGTCCTGCTCTTCGGCGCCCCCAAGCTCCCCGGCATGGCACGTAGCCTCGGCCAGTCCATGCGCATCTTCAAGACCGAGGTCGAAGGCCTCAAGAACGACGCCAAGAGCGACCCCAAGAAGGACGCCACCAAGGCAGAGAACGGTGAAGAGGTCGTCACCGGCGAGGTCGTAGACAACGGCAAGACCGAAACCAAGTAACCAACGGTCTCAACACACCACGCCCCAAACCCGTGCCCGCCCACCGGCCGGCACGGGTTTTGCGGCACCGCCCCAAACCCCTCAGCCAACCATAGGCACAGACACCCAGAGGACACCCCGTGGCAACACCCGACCAGGACGTGCGCAACCGCAAACTCAACCCTGAAGCGCGCATGGAACTCAAGGAACACCTACGCGAATTTCGCGACCGCTTCATCAAGGCGGCTATCGCAACCATCATCGCGGCCATCATCGGCACGGTCTTCCTCTACCAGCCCTTCATCGAAATGATCTCCGCACCCCTGCAGCAGATCAACGCAGAAACCGGCCGCAACGCCAACCTCAACTACGGTTCCGTTGCATCCCCCTTCGACCAGCTGCTCAAGGTCGGCATGTACATCGGCATGGTGATTGCGTCCCCCGTCTGGCTCTACCAGGCGCTGCGATTCCTGCTACCGGCGCTGCACACCAAGGAGAAGAAGTATCTCTTCGGCTTCCTTACCGCAGCCATCTTCGCTTTCGGCTGCGGTGTGGCCATCTCGTACTTCACCCTCCCCGGCGTCGTCTACGCACTGCTGAAGTTCACCCCCGTCAACGAAAGTAACTACATTGACGCCGGCGTGTACATCTCCTTCATCCTGAAGTTCGTTGTGACGTTCTCCTGCGCCTTCATCATCCCCGTCATTCTCGTCGGCATTAACATGCTGGGCCTAATTCGCGGTAAGACCATCCTGAAGTCCTGGCGCTGGGTCGTCGTCCTCGTCGCGGTCATCGCGGCACTGACCGCACCCGGTAGCGACATCATGATGATGTTCGTCCTCATGGCGCCGCTACTCATCTTCTTCTTCGCGGCCATCGGCATCTGCATGTTCAACGACAAGCGCCGCGACCGCAAGCTCGCCAAGCTGGCAGAAGGCGCAGACGAAGCAACCCTGAACACCGCAACCAGCGCCGAAGACCTGGCCAATATGGGCTACTTCGACGAAGAAAAAACCTCCTAAACGTTCCTGACGGAACACCACATCACGGGTACTCGCCGAAAGGGCGGGGCACAGATTCACCTCTGCGCCCCGCCCTTTCCGCATACCCGCCCCCGGACGGCCCCAAAACCCAGAAGGCGCGCCGGATGCGCTCGCGGTCGGGCTCGAGCCGCCGCGTGCCACCCGTGTTTTCACCCGTGTGTTCGCCCGTACCTGATATCTGCCGGAAGCCGCCGCTTCGAGCCGAGCGCCGGCAGGCCAGCCGCTACACTGGATGTACCATGACTAAGCACCACGCACAGCACACTTCTGACGCACACACTTCTACCGCTTCTAACGGGCACCCCGGCACCGACTACGCCGCCGCCTACGCCGCATCCCGCGAACGCTCCGCATACGCCAAGAGCGCCCTGGGCGCGTTTGAGGCCTCCCTGGATTTCCCGCTGGACGACTTTCAGCGTCAGGCGTGTGCCGCTGTGGAGGCGGACCGCTCCGTCCTCGTGGCCGCCCCCACGGGCGCGGGTAAGACCATCGTGGGCGAGTTCGGCATCTACCTGGCGCTGCGCCGCGGCATGAAGGCGTTCTACACGACCCCGATCAAGGCGCTGAGCAACCAGAAGTACCACGATTTCGTGCGCGCGTACGGCGAGGACTACGTGGGCCTGCTGACCGGCGACACGAGCATCAACACCGAAGCCCCCGTGGTCGTGATGACCACCGAGGTGCTGCGCAACATGCTCTACGCCAACTCCACCACCCTGAACGGCCTGGGGTACGTGGTCATGGACGAGGTGCACTACCTGGCAGACCGTTTCCGCGGCGCGGTGTGGGAAGAGGCCATCATCCACCTGCCCGAGCACGTGAACGTCATCTCCCTGTCGGCTACGGTGTCAAACGTTGAGGAGTTCGGAGCCTGGCTGGACACGGTGCGCGGCGGCACGGACGTTATCGTCTCCGAGCACCGCCCGGTACCCCTGTGGCAGCACATGATGGTCGGCCACCGCGTGGTAGACCTCTTCGTGCCCGAGGACAACTCGGCACACGGCAAAAACGGCAAAAACCAGGAGCCGGAGGAGCAGCTCTCCCGCAAACAGGCAAAGAAGACGCAGAAGGCCAAGCAGCGCGGCGCATCCGTAGAGGCGGGCGCCAACCCTCTGCTGGCCGGCCTGCGCCTGAACCCGCAGCTGAAGGCACTACGCCCCGGCTTCCGTTCCGGCCCGGGACGCGGCCGCTACGGCGGAAAGCGTGAACGCTTCCGCCACCGCCGCGAAGGCTGGCTCAACGAAACCTTCAGCAGCGGCGAGCGCGGCCGCTCAGACCGCACGCGCCGCTACTCAGACGGTGAGCGCGGCGAACAGGCACCGCTGCGCCCCCAGCGCATCACCCGCCCCGAAATGGTCCGCGCCCTCGACAAGCAGGGTCTACTGCCCGCCATCTGCTTCATCTTCTCCCGCGCCGGATGCGACGGCGCGGTCAGCCAGTGCGTGGCAGCCGACATTACGCTCACCACCCCCGAACAGCAGCAGACCATCCGCGCCTACATTGCGGAGGCCACGGCACACCTGGACACCCGCGACCTGAACACCCTCGGCTACTACGAATGGCGCGACGGGCTGATTCGCGGTATCGCGGCACACCACGCCGGCCTGCTACCCCTCTTCAAGGAGGTCGTGGAGGCTCTCTTCACCCAGGGCCTGATTAAGCTGGTCTTCGCCACCGAAACCCTCGCACTGGGCATCAACATGCCCGCCCGCACCGTCATCCTGGAAAAGCTCACCAAGTACAACGGCGAATCCCACGTGGACATCACCCCCGGCGAGTACACCCAGCTAACCGGACGCGCAGGCCGCCGCGGCATCGACATCGAAGGCCACGCCGTCGTCATGTGGCGCCCCGGCATGTCCCCGGAACACGTGGCAACCCTCGCCTCAACCCGCACCTACCCGCTGAACTCCTCATTCCGCCCCACCTACAACATGGCGGCAAACCTCATCGCCTCCTACGGCGCCGAACGCACCCGCAAAATCCTCGAATCCTCCTTCGCACAGTTCCAGGCCGACAAGTCGGTCGTGGGCATCGCCTCCCGCGTACGCAAAAACGAAAACGCCCTGGAAGGCTACCGCGAAGCAATGGCATGCCACCTGGGCGACTTCACCGAATACGTCCAGCTCAGCCGCCAAATCGCCGAACTGGAAAAGAAAGCCTCCAAGAGCAACGAACGCCACGCCCGCGCGCAGGCACACCACAGCATCCAACAGCTACTGCCCGGCGACATCATCTACATTCCGCACGGCCGCTCCCGCGGCTACGCGGTCGTAGTCACCCGCTCCGATTCGCACGCCGACCCCCGCATCGGCATCGTCACCGAGGACGCGCACCAGCGCACCGCCTCAACCCGAGATTTCGAAGGCGCCGTCGAACCGGTCTCACGCATCAAAATCCCCAAGCGCCTAAGCCTCAAAACCGCCAAGGAACGCCGCGACACCGCAAGCCGCATGCGCCAGGCACTCTACGACGGACGTGCCCCGCGCGCGCTCGCACAGCAGAACATCCCTGCTCGTCAGAACAGTATTGACGCGCAGCTGGAGGCGCTGCAGGCTCAGCTGCGTAACCATCCGTGCCACGGCTGCTCCGACCGCGCGAACCACATGCGTTGGGCTGAGCGCTGGCAGAAGCTCAACTCTGAGACTGAAGGGTTGCGCCGTCAGATTGCCCGCCGCACCAACACTATCGCGCAGGTCTTCAACCGCATTGCGCGTCTGCTGGAGAGCTACGGCTACGTCGAACGCACCGAGGATAACGAACTGTCGCTAACCACCGGCGGCCAGGCTCTGCGCCGCATCTACGGCGAGCGCGACCTACTGACCGCCCTGTGCCTAGACGCGCACTTCCTCGACGGCCTGGAACCCGCCGCCATCGCGGCAACCGTCGCCGCACTAACCTACCAGGGCAAGCGCGACGCCGTGGAATACCTGGCGCACTACCCGCACCCCTCCCTGCGCGCACCCATCGCGACGATTACGCAGCGCCTCGCCGACCTGAACGCAGCCGAGGAACAGTTCAAGGTCGACCTGACCCCGGCCTGCGACTTCGGCCTGGTCGAACCCATGTACGCATGGGCAAACGGCGCCCACCTCGCAAAGGCCATCGAAGACACCGGCCTCGCCGCCGGCGACTTCGTACGCTGGGCAAAGCAGGTACTGGACGCCCTAGACCAGATCGCGCACATCCGATCCCTGGACCCGGTCATCCGCGCTCGCTGTGAGGAGGCCATCGAGGCAGTACGCCGCGGCGTTGTGGCGCTGGACGTCTAACGCGCTCGCGGCGTGCCTCTTGCGGTGGCCGGGGGCTCCCGGCCGCCATCGCCGTTCCATCATTCGATACCCCCGGAGGGTGCGGGTCATTCTTTGTCGTGAAAGGATGCACATACTACCGCAGCCCCCGGGGGTGCTTTTATACTCGGACTAGGGCCTGTTGGGGTGTTCCGCCGCGTTGGCGGATGCGCCCCGGGCCCGAGTCCCAGCGTTCCGCTCAATGGCGAAAGGATTAACAATGGCCACCCGTATTTTTGTGGACGGTAGCGTGTACAGCCCCGTCGACCCCTATGCCACGGCTCTTTTGACGGAGGACGGCGTCGTCCGCTGGGTTGGTTCTGATGCGGGTGCTCATTCGATTGCCGATGAGTCCACCGAGGTGGTGGAGCTCGACGGTGCCCTGCTGACTCCCGCTTTTGCTCGCGCCCTGGCGCCGGTGGGCGGTAAGGAGCCCGTCGAGATCCTCGAGTACCTGGATGTCTACCGCGCCGTGGGTTACCACACCCATACCCTGCTGGCTTCCATGGATGATGCGGCGGATCTGGTGTCGGCCCTACGCCACAACATCGAGGAGCACGGCCCGGCGGATATCCGTCTGATTCTTGATGCTTCGGGCCCGCGGGTTGAGGGCCGTGAGCGGGAGGGCGTCGACCTTGAGGAGCTGGTGAGCGCGATTAAGGCGCTACGCCCGCTGACCGAGGGCCCGCGCGCGCTGCCGGGTCTGTCGCTGACGGGTATCCACGTTCCCGCGGGGCTGGCGGAGCGCTACGCCCAGGTGGCCGAGGACGCCGCGCTGGTTCTGTCGATTGACGCTTCCGCAGGTTTTGCTGCCGCCGCCGAGGCCGCCCTGTCGATTCGTGGGGAGCGTCCGTGGCTTCCGATTCGCCTGGACGCAGCGTACAGCACGGCTCAGGATCCCATTAGCGATGAGTGGTTGCAGAAGCTGGCCGAGGGCCGCGTGCACCTGGGTTTGAGCGTGTGCGAGCCGGAGTCTGACGAGGACGATGAGGCTGTGCAGGCGCTGGCCGCGCTGGCCGCCGGGGGAGAGGGCCAGGAGTCGGTGGCTTCGGTTGCGCGCCGCGCGAATGTCGCGGGCACCTCGATTGCGTTGGGTTCCGATACCCAGCTGTTTGCGCCGGGTGCGTGGGCCCTGGTGCGCGCGCTGGTGAACGATGAGCGCGGCGTATCTGCACGTAGCGCGTTTGCGGCGCTGACCCGCGGCGTATACCGTCTGGCGCATGAGGAGAACCCGTTTATGGGCCAGCTGGCACCGGATACCCCGGCCTTCGTGACGCGTTGGCGTGTGGAGGCGCTGATGGTTCAGGCTCCGGATTCGCGCGTTGCCTCGTGGAGCACCGATCCGCGCGCCCGGATTCCGCTGCTTCCGGTCCTGGAGGACGACTCGCCCCTACCCATTCTTGAATCTATTTACACTGAAAGTAACTAATTTTTAGCTTGTCAGAGACTTTTTACGGGGCTGAAGCCCCTCAATAATTCATCGATTTATATGTTTACCCGGTATACTGGACATCTACCGGCCTGTTTTATATGCACCTGTGAGGGAGTATTATGCGCGTTCTAACTGTCATCCCGACGTATAACGAAAAGGAGAACCTACCGGTTGTGGTGGAGCGTCTTCGCAAGGCAGCTCCCGAGGTAGACATTCTCGTGGTGGATGATAACAGCCCCGACGGCACCGGCCAGATCGCTGACGAGCTCTCGGCAAAGGACCCTCAGATTCACGTTCTGCACCGCACCGTTAAGGACGGCCTGGGCGGCGCCTACCTGGCGGGCTTTGACTGGGGTCTGGAGGCAGGCTACGAGATTCTGATTGAGATGGACGCTGACTGCTCCCACCAGCCCGAGCAGCTGCCCTCCCTGGTGCGCGCCGTTGAGGCGGGCGCCGATCTGGCCATCGGATCGCGTTACGTGCCGGGTGGCAAGACGAAGAATTGGCCGGCTCACCGCCAGATTCTCTCGCGCGGCGCTAACCTGTACACCCGTATGGTGCTGGGCACCTCCATCAAGGACATCACCGCAGGTTTCCGCGCGTACCGCCGCGAGGCCCTGCAGCGTCTGAACCTGGACGGTATTGACTCGAAGGGCTACGTGTTCCAGGTGGATTTGGCGTGGCGTTCGGAGCAGGCCGGCCTGAAGATTGTCGAGGTGCCCATTACCTTCGTTGAGCGCGAGGTGGGCGCCTCGAAGATGGACGGCAACATCATCTTCGATTCGATGTCGAAGGTGACCCGCTGGGGCCTGAAGAGCCACGCGGAGAAGCTGAAGAAGGCTCTGGGCAAGAAGTAGTCCCGGGTCATAACCCAACCTCATATGAGGGGGCCGGGTCGGATGCGCATTACGAGCATCCGCCCCGGCCCCTTTCTGTTGGAATCCTCTGAGAACCCCTAACGCCTCTCGCACATGACGGGCAGGAAGGCCATCCGGGGTACACAAAAGGGGGCCTTTCGGCGGCTCACATGCCGCTGAAAGGCCCCCTAACGTGTCTAGACGTTCCTTAGACCGCGAAGTGGTTGCGGTAGTACTCCAGGCGTTCCTCCAGAGTCTTCTCCAGCTCTTCAATGCTGCGACGCTCCATGAGCATGTCCCAGTGGGTACGTGCAGGCTTCTCATCCTCGGCGTTGGCGGTGGAATCACCGTTGACCAGGAAGGCCTCCTTGCCGGACTTTGCGGTCCAGACCGGGGGAATCTCTGCCTCGGCCGCGAAAGTCACGAAAACACGGTCACCGTCTGCGGTGCGGTACTCGACGCGCTGGCGGGGTGCCGGCTGCACGTTCGATTCGGTTTCCATCGACTGGGAACCCAGGCGCATACCGCGCAGGCTACGATCGCTCATTTTTCCTCCAGTGTCCGTCGTGTGCGCCGGGCGGCGCTTCAGGTATAACGTTGGGCGGGGGAGAGCTATTCCCTCGAACGTTTACAAAACATCCATTATATCGGTAATAGTCTCCGCCCGCCCACTGTGCAGGGGTTGAACCCTATGAATTTTTTAGGTGCCTGCTAGCCGTTGATGCCGTAGCTCTGACCCTCGGCCTTCGGGGCGGAGGACTTTGCGGGTGCATCCGCCAGGTTGGATGCGGGCAGGGTGCCGAACGCGTTGCCCAGGCCTCGCAGTGCATCGCCGAGCTCGGTCGGGATGAACCAGAGCTTGTTGGCGTCGCCTTCGGCGAGCTTGGGCAGGGTCTGCAGGTACTGGTAGGTGAGAAGCTGCTGGCTGGGGTTGGCATCGTGGATGGCGGCGAAGACCTTCTGCACGGCCTCGGCCTCACCGTTTGCGCGCAGGATGGCGGACTGTGCGTCGCCCTCTGCACGCAGAATCTGTGCCTGCTTTTCACCCTCAGCACGCAGGATGGCGGCGCGGGATTCACCCTCGGCGGTCAGAATGTCAGACTGCTTCTGGCCTTCTGCGGTGAGGATTGCTGCGCGGCGGTCACGCTCAGCGCGCATCTGCTTCTCCATGGAGTCCTGGATGGACACCGGGGGCTGAATTTCCTTGATATCCACGCGGGAGACGCGCAGGCCCCAGCGGCCGGTGGTGGAGTCGAGCACGCCGCGCAGCTCCGCGTTAATCTGATCGCGGGAGGTGAGGGTCTGCTCCAGGTTCAGGCCGCCAACGACGTTACGCAGGGTTGCGCTGGTCAGCTCGTCCACGGCGCGAATGTAGTTGGTGATTTCGTAGGTTGCGGCCTGGGGGTCGGTGACCTGGAAGTACACGACGGTGTCGATGCCGACCACGAGGTTATCTTCGGTAATCACGGACTGCGAGGGGAAGGAAACCACCTGTTCGCGCAGGTCGATGAGGGGCAGCACGCGGTCAACCACGGGGATGACGATGTGCAGGCCGGGCTTGAGAACGGCGCGGAACTTACCCAGTCGCTCGACGATGCCGGCTCGTCCCTGCGGAATGACGCGCACGGTCTTGGCGAGCATCGTCAGCACGAAGAGGATGAGTAGGACCGTCAGAATAAGGCTGATAGGCATTATTTCTCCTTATCGGTGTGTTATATGGCGTGTTTTTGGGTATCTGAATCTGCTTCTAGAGCCGGTATTCAGGTGGGTATTAGCTGTGGGGGAGAGGCTCTACGATTGCGGTAGCACCCTCAATGGCTCGTACCCTCGCGTGTGATCCTGCTACGAGCGTTCCGGAGGTGGTGCGCGCCGTCCAGGTGTCGCCGGCCAGTACCACCAAACCGGTTTCGCTAGTCACATCTTGAGTGATGCGTACCTCAGACCCGATGAGTGCCTCGACATTGGTGGCGGTGTTACCGGCCGACCGATTGAGCTTCTTGAGTAGCGGCGGGCGCAGGCCAAGAACCAGAATCAGGCAGATCACTACGAAAATAACGGTTCGGATGAGCATGTTATCCACGAAGGGCGATATTGCCGCGGTAATGCCTGCGCTAATCGCCAGCATGAGAAAGAACAGGTCGAGACTGAGCATCTCAATAACGGCGAAGGTGAGGGCGAGAACAACCCAGAGCGTCCAGGGTGTCTCGAAGAGCCAATCCATGTTTCCTCCTTCGGAGTTTCGGAATGTGTGCCGCGCGGATGCGAGCTCAACACGTCTCGGACGTACCGGGTTCTGAGTCATCAATGTCTCGGCGGCCTACGCTCATTATGTCAGGTGGGGCGCCTGCGGGGATGGGTTATGACGGAAAATGCGGGTGAATACATCGAGTGTTAAGACGGCGTTCAACAAGGCAGAATCAAGTATTCATCAATCTCCCTAAAAAGCCGATAATATACATTATGTAAAGTAGACCTATTTTTCACTACCCCACCGGCTGCCCACCGATGCTTTCTACGCTCTAGCTGGCACGGGTCGAACCTGTGCTCCTCGTAGTGCGACTGTTGCGACTGCGCTCTTCCGTCCATGTCTCTGAGCTCCGTGCACCTCGCACCTTTCTCTGAGCTCCGCGCATCTCATCTAGCCGTACGCTCACATGCCCCGACCCTTCGGGTTCCTCAACGCCTCCCGTTAAACGACAAACACCCGAGACGAGTTCACACCATTCGGTGCGCCCCATCTCGGGTGCCTATCATCAGCTACTGAGTTTCTTTATTCTGCGCGCTTGGAGCTGAACTCTACCCAGGCATTGAGCACGCGCTCTGCTGCACCGGATGCAATAGATTCGCGTGCATCAGCCAACGCCTGCGTGAAGCGAGCCTCAAAGCTTTCGCCGTTGGTCGGGCGGTACGCCACCAGACCAGCCGCAGCGTTCATCACCACAGCGTCGTGAATGGCGCGCAGCGGGCTCTTCGGGGCCTCGCCCTCCCCCGCCAAAATGGCGCGGAACACACCCGCGTTGTACTCGGCGTCGCCGCCACGCAACTGCTCCAGCGGTGCGTTCTGCAGACCGTACTCGGTCGGGTCAAAACGGTACTCGGTCAGTTCGCCGTCTACAGCCTCCCACAGGCGGCTCGTGGTGGCGATGGTCAGCTCATCCAGGCCGTCATCGCCGCGGAAAATCAGGGCGTGATCGCCGCGCTCCGCGAAGACGTGAGCCATCTTCTCAGCCATGACCGGGTTCGCAACGCCGATAGCCGAGGACTTCACGCGAGCCGGGTTCGTCATGGGGCCCAGGTAGTTGAACGCGGTCGGAATGCCCAGCAGGCGGCGGGTCGGGCCCACGTGGCGCATTGCCGGGTGGAAGGTCATCGCAAACAGGAACGTGATGCCGGTCTCGCGAGCGCATTCGGCGACTGCGGGAATGGGCATGTCGAGGCGGATTCCGAGGGCTTCGAGGACGTCTGCGGAGCCGGATTTGGAGGTGGAGGCGCGGTTGCCGTGTTTGACGACGGTGGCGCCGGTGCCTGCGATGACGAGGGCTGCCATGGTGGAGATGTTGACGGTGCTTTGCTGGTCGCCGCCGGTGCCGACGATGTCTACGGCGTGGGGGTCGATGTCGACGGTTTCGGCTTTGGCGATCATGCCGGCTGCGAGTGCGCCGAGTTCTTCGGGGGTTTCGCCTTTGGAGTGGAGGGCGGTGAGGAAGGACGCGAGGATCGGCTGTTCGGTTTGGCCGGTCATGATTTGGTCCATGGCCCAGGCGACTTCGGTGTCGGTGAGGTTTTGGTGTTTGATGAGCTGGTTGAGGATGTATTTCCAGGTGATTTCGTGCGTAGTCATGTTTTAAGTGTAAAACCCCCGTCGCGTATCTGCACGGTTGGGTGCAGTATGCGAGACGGGGGTTTGTTAGGCGTGTCGCGCTTTAGTGGTGGGTGCCTTCGGTTTAGTGGAAGGAGTCACCGCATGCGCAGGAGCCTGCTGCGTTGGGGTTGTCGATGGAGAAGCCCTGCTTTTCGATGGTGTCTTCGAAGTCGATGGTGGAGCCGTCGAGGTAGGGTGCGCTCATCTTGTCGACGATAACTTCTACGCCGTCGAAGTTGCGGACTGCGTCGCCGTCGAGGACACGCTCGTCGAAGTAGAGCTGGTAGATGAGGCCGGAGCAGCCGCCGGGCTGGACGGCGATGCGCAGGCGCAGGTCGGTGCGGCCTTCCTGTTCGAGGAGGGTGCGGACCTTGGTCTGTGCTACTTCGGTGAGGTTGACGCCGTGGGTCGGCAGTTCGATGGTGGTTGCACTCATTGGTGTTGTCCTTTTGTTTTGTTGGTTGCCCGTGTGCGTCGCGTGTGCGTCGCGTGTGGGTGTTTTAGCCTTCACGATACGCGCCCAGGTGTTTGATGTACAACCTAGGGTGTGCATAGTTCGCCGGGGGCGTGAGTGTTGATGTGGGGGCTTGACAAATAATTCTGCTTCTAGGATACCGAAAAAGTGGGGGTTGGGGTTTGTGACCCTTCTCCCCCACTTTTTGTGGATGTTTCTCCCCCGCGCTTCTTGAAGCTTTCTAGCCGAGTGGGTGCTGGTCAGCGAGCGCGTTTAGCGAGCGCCGAGTGCGCTGAGCAGCAGTGCCTCCGCCAGGATTGCGTTCTTGAAGTCCGGGATGTACAGGGACTCGTTGGCGCTGTGGGCGCGGGTGTCGGGGTCTTCCACACCGGTGACCAGAATCTGTGCCTGCGGGAAGGTCTGCTTCAGGTCGGCGATGAACGGAATGGAGCCGCCCATGCCGGTCTGCACGGGTTCCAGGTCCCAGGCGGCGCGCATGGCGTCCAGAGCGGTCTGCGCACCGTCTGCGTCCACCTCGGTCGAGAAGGGCATGCCGGAATCCACGGCGGTGTAGCTGACCTCGGCGCCGTGGGGTGCGTGGGCCTTGATGTGCTCGGCGAGCGCGCGGTGTGCGTTTTCGGGGGTGTCGCCGGGTGCGAGACGGGTGCTGATGCGTGCTCGGGAGAGGACTGCCAGGGTGTTGGAGGAGGTTGCGATGGAGGGGATGTCCATGCCGATGACGGAGATGGCCGGCTGGGTCCACAGACGGGAGGCGACGGTTCCGGTGCCTGCGAGGGGTACGGAGTCGAGGATTCCGGAGTCGTTGCGGAAGTCCGCTTCGGCGTATTCGAGTTCGGGTTCGGGGGCTCGGTGTAGGCCTTCGACGGCTACGGCGCCGGTGGCGTCGTGCAGGGTTGCGAGGAGCTGTGCCATGAGGGTGTGTGCGTCGAGCATGGGGCCGCCGAACATGCCGGAGTGGATGGCGTGGCTGCCGACGCGTACTTCGATGTCGCCGGATGCGACGCCGCGCAGGCTGGTGGTGAGTGCGGGTACGCCGGCGCGCCAGTTGGCGGAGTCTGCGACGATGATGTAGTCGGCGGACAGTTCGTCGCGGTAGGTGTTGAGGAAGGAGACGAAGGAGGGTGAGCCTGCTTCTTCTTCGCCTTCGATGAAGAGTTTCACGCCGAGTTTGAAGTCATCGCCGAGGGTTTCGTTGATGGCTGCGAGCGCGGCGAGGTGTACGAGGATGCCTGCTTTGTCGTCTGCTGCGCCGCGGCCGTAGAGGCGGTCGCCCTTGCGGGTGGCGACAAAGGGTTCGGTGTCCCAGAGGTCGAGGTTGCCGGCGGGCTGTACGTCGTGGTGGGCGTAGAGCAGGATGGTGGGGTAGCCTTCGGCGGCGGGGCGCTGGGCGATGACGGCGGGCATGCCCTGCTTTTCGGTGCCGTCGGCGGTGGTGTAGGTGGCGCGTTCGATGCGTGCGTTGTCGAAGCCTGCCTTGCGGGCGAGTGCGGCGACTGCTTCTGCGCTGCGGTCGACCTGGGTGAGGTCGTGGGATTCCCAGGCGATGGAGGGAATGGCGACGAGGTCGGTGAGGGTTTGTAGGGTGGCTTCGAATCGTTCGTTGATTGCGTCGTTGAGGGCGCTGTGGTGGGTGAATTCAGTAGTCATGTTTCTACCTTACATCGCGGGGTGTGGGGGTGTGTTATTCGGGGTCTTGCGGTGGGGTGGGGCTGTGGTGTTTCAGGCTCTGACGTGGTTTTGTTGTGGAGGGGGTGTATCTGTGTGTGTCGGGTATGATGGGAGGGTGTTTGGTCGTAAGAATAAGAAGGCTGAGATTGAAGCTGCTCAGCCGCAGGTTGTAGAGGAGCCGCAGGCTCCGGTTGATCCGAAGTTTACCCCGAAGAAGGGCCGTCCGACTCCTTCGCGTAAGGAGCGGGAGGCGGCTCGTCATAGGCCTCTGGTGGGCGGCGGTGATCGTGCGCTTGCGAATGATCGCGAGGCGCGTGCTGAGCTTCGTCGTCGTGAGCGTGAGGATAACGCTAAGCTTCGTGCTCGTCAGAATGAGGCGTTGCGTGGCGGCGATCAGCGTTTCTTGCCTCTTGTGGATCAGGGTCCGCAGCGTCGTTACATCCGTGATTACGTGGATGCGCGCCGTAACCTGGGCGATTTCATGCTGATTGTTCTGTTGGTTCTGCTGGTTGGCGGCTGGATCGGTCAGGGTGTTTCGGGTTCGTCCGAGGTTGGCGTTTCGATTTATTACGGTTCTGTGTATGCGATGTATGCCGCGATGCTGCTGTGGGTGATTGATTATTTCATTCTGTGGCGTGGCCTGAAGAAGAAGCTGATTGCTAAATTTGGCGAGGTTCAGCGCGGTGGTGGTATGTACACCTTTAACCGTGTGATGATGGTTCGTCGTTGGCGCCGTCCGGTTCCGATGGTGAAGTACGGTGAGTACCCGCACTAAGTCGTTAGTGCCTTATAGGTGCTTGGGGAGAGGTCCTGAAGGTTCAGGCCTCTCCCCTATTTTCAGCTACTGTATTCACACCCGAAGACACAAAATAATTATCTAAAGAGATATAAATTTTATATAACAACGCCCGTTAAGATACCAACCAAGAAAGGAAGGTGCTAGATGAACATCCTAGACCTAATAGCTGAGATACTTATAGATAAAAATTACGAAAATAAATTCAACCTCCCCGACGGTCCAATTAGCTTTCTATTTAATTCAATACACAAGAATGCATCATTTATATTAATAGCTTGCATATTAATAATATTTTTATCCTTTAGGAGAATATATAAATCCAACACATATGACAAAAACACAGAATCCACCCTTCTATTAATCATATCTACCGTTTTTACCGCTTTTTGCCTATCTGTCTCACTAGATGATTTGGGTTTTACAATATTTAAAACTATTGCCCCGACAGCAGCTGGAATCACAGCACTTGCTCTGTTTCTGCAAAATGACCAGAAAAATAGAATGGAATTAAATGACCGCCATAAAGAATACCGAAAAAGCATAATAATCGATAGAAGAAATCGACATTCCGATGCAATAAAAACAATAAATACTGACAAGGAAAAAAATATTCAGGTAGGCTTGCGTCAGTTACGTTCACTGCTAATCGAGTGGCTTCAAGATAATCCGAGTAATAACTATGAAAAATATGAAAAACGTAATGAAATAATAAATATTACAGATGAAGTGTCTGCTGTACTCCAAAAAAATACAAACTTAAAGAATAAAAAGTCCTCCTCTATTGAAGAGGCCGCACTCTCCTTTGCCAACATGGCACGCGGAGGGTGGTATGTTTCCCCGACAACGAGACCAAGAAAAGTAGTATCACTATTCAATTTTTACATTCGATACAGACTCCGCCTATTCGTAATTTTGCTATACTCTGACCTTTATGAAGTCTTGTCTTTTAAGGACAGTGAGCAAAGAACTATCAAATTAAAGCCAAAAATTATTAAATACTTACAGAAAATAATAGATGAACGATTGATTGCTCAAGATTTATCCAATAATTGGCTATCGTCAAAGTATCAGAATTCACGTTTTTTCAATGCCATAATTCATATACCCACTAAATCTCCCGCATCTCGACGCCTTATAAATTTCCATGTAGGCGATTCAATCGATAAAAATACGTATTCTTTCAATTTTAAAGAAGCAAAAATCGATTCACCTATAAAACTTTCTGGGTTTCAGGGGGTTGATTTTACAAAATCGAAGTTCCGCTCCAAATTCATAATTAAACCTGATTATCAAAATATTCCTGACGCGTACTTAATCGATACCAAGTTTCAAGGTTCGACTTTTCGTAAGTCGACTAGTTTCATCTTAACTAAATTTTTATTCAACTACAGTGAACCGCCATTTAGTAATGTAACTTTTATGAAACCTGTTACCTTTAAATCATGCGTATTTCTGGCCGGGTCACCGATCCCCCATGACTTTATAATCAAGGAATCCAATTTTCAACATAAAACCAATAGTCTAATTATTGAAGATTCGTTATTTAACATCCCCCTATCTCTGAAAGACTCATCCATTCCAAATGCAAAACTTTCTAAAAATTATTTTGCTTTTGGAACAACTATTACTGAAGTTGAATCAGAGCAAATTAAATTTGAATCATGCAACCTGGAATCTTTATCGGTTGAAAAAATAAAGCAGATACATGAAGGTGTCCCAGAGATAAAAATAAAAAATTCCACCGTTCGACAAGAAACTAATATCTATAGTACTATAGATATTCATGTCAATGAATCACGCTTCAAGAAAAATAGCATCTTCGGACGCGTTGGGGTGCATCCCACAAATAAAGTCAATATTTCTAAATCAGTCTTCAGTGGATTAGAAATAAGCGCCAGTTCAGAAATAAAAATTCAAGGTATATCAGTTGAAAAATTAGATATATTCATCGATACTAATTCACCAATAGATGTATTGCTCCAGGGTATCTTGGGGCTTGCTTCAGAAATTACTATAGACGGATCAGATGGCCAAATAAGGTCGTTAATCCTGAATGATATATACGTAAAAAAAATTCATTTCCTTAATATAAATTTCTCCCAAGTTGAAAATATCGAACTAGAAAACGTTAAATGTAAAGAAATTCATTTTATGGACTGCACGTTTGATTCCCCCAACCAGGAGGAAGACATTAAACGTTCAGCGAGTAGTCTATACAAAAGAAAAAATCCTAATAGCTATGAGCCTAATAGCTATGAGGAACTAATCGAAAATTATGATTACTATAGCGGTCTCGAAGATCTTTGAATATAACTCTGAAATTAACTGAATAAAATTATAAATTACCATTCTGTATACATGATGGGGGTGTCACTTCACCTTATGGTGTGAAGCGACACCCCCCTTCTGTGTATTCAAAATTTTTAACATATCTGTTGTCTAGCCTTCAGAGCGTAAACCTCTTAGTGGCAAGCGCTGCGCTTGCGACTGGATACCGGCACGATTAGGCTTCAATTCGGGAGTAGAGAATCTGCCACCTGCCGTCGTGGTGTTCGAGGGCGAAGATGTAGATTTCTTCTTCCTTGTCGCTGCTCCAGGTTTCTTGGCGACCATCTGGTTCCACGTCGGTTTCTTTGTCCCATTCGTGGCGGGTTTTCAGGCGGTAGGTTTGATCGTCCTCGGTCCAGGGTATGCCTTCGGGTTCGAAGTGTTCGATGCCGTCGATGACCCATCCGCCGCGCTGGTAGAGCGCTTCTATTTCCCGGTAGATTTCGAGTTCTCCGTCGTTTGAGGTGGAGAGGAATTCGCGTGCTTTGCTGTAGTCGCCGGTTTGGACGCCGTAGTTGATCCACTGGTTCCAGGCGTCCATGGTTTTGCGGATGCCGGCGGCGGTCTTTTCGCGGTAGCCGTCTTCGGGGGCGTTGGGTTTGGGAACGTTCTGGGCGGGGCCTTTGGCGTCTGCTTTGCGGTATTCGCCGGCGCTGTTGCCGGTGCTTGAGCTGCTGTTGGTGGTGGCTGCGCCGGATGCCGTGGCTGCGCCTCCTGTCGGCGTGGTGTCGTGCGGGGCGCATGCGGTGAGCAGGGTGCCGAGGCTGATGAGTGTGCCTCCGGTCAGCATTGAGCGGCGGTTCAGCGCGTTGGGGGTCATGGGTGGTCCTCCACATCGTTGTAGTGCATGATTTCCCGTCTACCTCCATTATGCGGGGGTGCGCGCCTAGAACCCGTTATTGGTCTATTCCCATCGTCCGGTTGTTGCCCGGTTGTTGCCCGGTTGTTGTCCGGCGGTGGTCCGTCCGATTACGCGAGCTGTTTGCCCGCGCAGAAACACAAAAGGGGCACCGCATCCACCCCCTACGGGTAGAGAACGGTGCCCCCTCAGCACGCCGGGAGCGTGAGGCTCCCTCCCCCGCCGGTTACCCGGCGGGGCGCAAACCTTTTAGCGGCGAGCGCGGCGCAGCTTCACCAGGCCACGGTTAATGTGTGCCGCCCAGAGCGGACCCTCATACAGGAACGCGGTGTAGCCCTGCACCAGGTCAGCGCCAGCGTCCAGGCGTTCCTGCACGTCCTCGGCGGTGGTCACGCCGCCGACGGAGATGATGGCCAGGTCGTCGCCGATTTCGCGCTTGAGCAGGCGCAGCACCTCGAGGGAGCGGGGCTTCAGCGGCGCGCCGGAGAGGCCGCCGGCACCGATTTCCTTGACCTTGGTCATATCGCTGGTCAGGCCCAGGCCTTCGCGGGCGATGGTGGTGTTGGTGGCGATGATGCCGTCCAGCTTCAGCTCCTTGGCCAGGGCCGCCACCTCGATGATGTCCTCGTCGACCAGGTCGGGTGCGATCTTGACGGTGAGGGGTACGTGGCGGTTGGGGCTGACGCGGTTTGCCTCCTCGCGCACGGCGGTGAGCAGCGGGCGCAGCGACTCGATAGCCTGCAGGGTGCGCAGACCCGGAGTGTTCGGGGAGGAGACGTTGACGACCAGGTAGTCTGCCTGCGGTGCCAGGGTGCGGGTAGAGATCAGGTAGTCCTCGATAGCGTTCTCGAGCTCCACGACCTTGGTCTTGCCGATGTTCACGCCGATGATGGGGCGTACGACGCCGCGGTATTCGGTTTCGAGGTCTGCGCGGGCGGCGGCTACGCGCGGGCCTGCCGCTGCGGCGCCGTCATTGTTGAAGCCCATGCGGTTGATGACGGCCTTGTCTTCGACGAGGCGGAAGAGGCGCGGCTGCGGGTTGCCGGGCTGCGCCTGGCCGGTGATGGTGCCGATCTCGACGTGGCCGAAGCCGATACCAGCCAGCGCGGCGATGCCCTTGCCGCCCTTGTCGAAGCCCGCGGCCAGGCCGAAGGGCGAGGGGAAGGTGATGCCCATGACGGTGGTTGCCAGTTCGGGTGCGGGCTGGAAGTACTTGCGCAGCGCGCGGGTGATGCCGACGTTACGCAGGGTCTGCACGCCCCAGAAGCCGATGTGGTGTGCCTTCTCGGGGTCCATGCCCTTGAAGAAGATGTTGAAGAAGGTCGGGTAGATGCGCATTTGTTCTCCCTAGTGTTGGAGGTGTGGGTGGTTTGTGGGCGGCGAACCGGGTCGCCACGTTGGGGCGCTAACGCCTGGGCTTAGTGGTCGGCCTACTCGGCGGCGATGGCGTCGACTGCGCCCCCGTAGCGGCGGTCGCGGCGCGCGTACTCTTCGACGGCTTCCCAGAGGGTGCGGCGGTCGACGTCGGGCCAGAGCACGTTCATGAAGACGAACTCGGCGTAGGCGCTCTGCCACAGCAGGAAGTTTGAGATGCGCTGCTCACCGGAGGAACGCAGGAACAGGTCAACGTCGGGCAGGTCGGGTTCGTCCAGGTACTTTTGGATGGTCTTTTCGGTGATGCTGCCGGGCTTGAGCTTGCCCGCGGCAACGTCTGCCGCGATGGCTGCGGCCGCGTCGGCGATTTCTGCGCGGCCGCCGTAGTTCACGCACATGGTGAGGGTGCAGACGGTGTTGTCGATGGTTTCGCGCTCGCAGAGCTCGAGCTCTTCGATGACGCTCTTCCACAGCTTGGGTCGGCGACCGGCCCAGCGGATGCGCACGCCCCAGGTCTTGAGGGTTGCCAGCTGGCGCTGCAGCACCTCGGTGGAGAAACGCATGATGAATGCAACCTCGCTGGGCGAGCGCTTCCAGTTTTCGGTGGAGAAGGCGTAGGCGGTCACGTACGGGATGCCCATTTCGATGGCGCCCGCAACAACGTCCAGCAGGGCGGCCTCGCCGGCGCGGTGACCTTCGGTGCGGGGCAGGCCGCGTTCGTTGGCCCAGCGTCCGTTGCCGTCCATGACGACGGCGACGTGCTGGGGGATGAACTTCTTCGGAATCGGCGGCGGGGTTGCCCCGGTGGGGTGCGGGGGCGGGGGTACGGGCTGGGTGCGTGCCATGTGTGCCTTTCTTCCCTGGCGGGTTCTCCCCCGGGGTCGTTTGCCTAGATATGCACCAGATATAAACCTGGCGTGCTGTTAGCTATTTTACCGTGACACAGCGCGCATGGGCGGGTGCTTCGGGTGTTATTTTGCGGGGGTTTCCGCCTCGAGCGCCCCAAGGGTTTTGAGAGGGTGCTCCAGCAGATTTTGGGTGGTGGCGAGGTAGAGTTTGAGGATTTTATCGGCGGTTCCGCGGGGTGCGGCGTCGATGGTTTCCCAGGCGCTCGGGTTGGGGCTGGCGGCGGCGAGCGCGTAGGCCAGGTCTTCGGCCGTGAGAGCGGTGAGGGGCGCATCGGTGGCGGGGGCGCACTTCGGGCAGAGGACGGTGTACTGGCCGTAGGTGTGGGCGGTGTGGAAGGCGAGATATCGGCCCGGGGCTTCCGCAGTGCCCTCCTGAGCCGTGGCTTCGGGTGTGAGTGGGGTGCCGCATCGGGTGCATCGTTCGCCGATGAGGGGCCAGCCGGAGCAGTCCATGGCGCGGGCCAGGTAGCGGGTGAGCACGCGTTGGGGGGTGTGCTGCGCGTGGGCTAGGGTTGCGAATGCCCCGTGGGTGAGCGTGTACAGTTCGGTGGTTCCGGCGCTGTTTTGGGTGAGATCTTCGGCGAGTTCGGCGATGGTGGAGGCGCAGGTGTACGCGGCATAGTCGGCCATGATGGGGCCGGTGTAGGCGTGCAGGGTTGCGGCCTGGGTGATGGTGTGCAGGTTGGTGCGGCCGCGGCTGAAGGAAAGGTCGGTGTGCATGAACGGTTCGAGTCGTCCGCCGAACTTGGAGGTGGGTTTGCGCACGGCCTTGGCGACGGCGTGGGTGATTCCGCCGTCGCGGGTGAGCATGATGATGATGCGGTCGGTTTCGCCGAGTTTTTGAGTGCGGAGGATGAGGGCGGCATCGCGCCAGGTGCGGGGTTCGCTCACGGGTGTCTCCGTTCTCGAGAGTTGTTCACTGGCTGTCGTTCTGCGGGTTCTGACGGGTGCGCGGTGGTTCCCCCGCGGGGTGCGTGCGACATCTGCGGCTGCGGTATCTGCGGTGTCCGTCGCTACCGATGCGGGTGCACCGGGTACGGTTCGACCCCTGCCGCATCACCCCGCGTGGGGGTGGCGATCAGGGGTCGGAACGTATGGTGAGGTGTATTAGTCCTCGTACTCGATATCGTCGTCGTCGATGTCGTCTTCGTCGTCGAGGATTTCCTCGAGATCGTCTTCCTCGTCATCACCGTACACGCTCAGGGGGGTGACCTCTTCGTAGGCCTCGAAGAGGGCGTCTTCGTAAGCCTCGAAAGCGTTGGCAATTTCTACGTAGGCCTCATCGATGGCGGGGTCGTGCTCGCCGTTGCGTTCAATCACGGCGGACAGGTGGGCCTCCAGCGCGTCGAGGAGGCGGGTGAGTTCAGTGCGAGGATCAGTGCTCATGCTCTTTATTCTACTACCTACGGGAGCGTGGCGTGTTTTCGCCCGTCATACGTTACGACCCCATAGACTGAGCCCGCCGCATCCGGTCATGTACTGTGACGGATGCGGCGGGCTCTCGTGGGGCGCTGGCCCCGGGTCTAGCTGTTAGAAGCCCAGCGATGCGGCCGAGGCGCGGATTGCCTCAGCGGATGCCTTCAGCTGTGCCATCTCAGCCTCGTTCATGGGAACCGGCAGAACGCGCTGGATACCCTCGCGGTTGACGATGGTGGGCAGGGACAGTGCAACGTCCTTGAAGCCGTAGAGCTCGCCTGCGATGGTGGTGGAGACGGGCAGCACTGCGTTCTGGCCGCCGAGGAATGCCTCGGCGATACGTGCACCGGAGATGCCGATGGCGTAGTTGGTGGAGCCTTTACCCTCGATAACCTTGTAGGCTGCGCGCATAGCCTCGGTGGCCAGCTCGGTGCGGACCTCTTCGGTGAAGAGCTGCTTGCCGTCCTGCTCCCACTCGGTCAGGGGGACCATGCCGATGTTGGCTGCGGACCAGACGGGGAACTCGGAGTCGCCGTGCTCACCAACGACGTTCGCGTGAACGCTCTTGATGGAGACGCCGGCCTTGTTTGCGATCAGCCAGCGCAGACGGGAGGAGTCGAGCACGGTACCGGAGGAGAGCACGCGGTTGGCGGGCAGGCCGGTAATCTTCTGGGCCACAACAGTCAGCACGTCGCAGGGGTTGGTGACGAGCATGATGATGGCGTTGGGGGCCACGGAAAGAACGTTCGGCAGCAGCTTCTCGAGGATAGCAACGTTTGCGCCGGCCAGTTCGAGGCGGGGCTGACCCGGCTTCTGGCGAGCACCTGCGGTGACGATAATCATGTCGCAATCGCGCAGCAGCTCGATATCGTCGCCGCCGGTGACGGTTGCCTCGTGAGCGAACATTGCGCCGTGGGCGATGTCGAGTGCCTCTGCGTGAGCGCGCTTGCCGTCGATGTCGTACAGGACGATTTCATCGGCGGAACCGCGAACCATTGCTGCGTATGCGGTTGCGCTACCGACGCCGCCTGCACCGATGACGCCGAGCTTGGTGGGGGTGTTGACACCGTTCATTGCTGTATGCCCTCTTTCGTGAGAGTTATCTGTGCTGTGCGAGTGTTTTCTCGCGGGATGGCGAAGCGGGGTGTGTGCCTCGGGGTTCTGTTGCACCGCGCACAGTGCGGGGTGCACGTGTGGCCGAGGTGAGGTGTTTCCCGGTGCCTCGCTTCGTTATGTTCTATTATGCCGAAGAATCTGCGTTTTGTGTGGGGTTAATTTGTCTTTTCTGATGGGTCATGGTGACTTTATGAGCGTGCGGGGATGTTTTTCGCTCATAAAACCAAATAATGCGGTTCTGACCTTTTGAGCAATCTCACATCTGCCGGTTGGGGCACTTGGGTATCTTGCCCCCGAGCGGTGCGAGCGCGAACCCCGACAAACCCGCGGGGGCCGGAAACCCCAATACGGCCCCGAAGACCACGGCGTGCGACTACTACCCGGCGAAGTAGCCCTCCACATCCACGGCGCCGCCGGCCTCCTCAAAATGGGTGCGCACCGCGCGGGCCAGCTCGTCGTCCACCAGGTAATCCACCGCCACAAACGCCAGGCCGAAGGCTGCATCCAGTGCGCCGGCCACAGCCTCGGGGGTGTTGGCCGCGAGCGCGAACTGTTCGGTGTGCATGCCGGTGCCTTCCGGCGCGATGCCGATGAGCGGGTGAATACCGGGCACGCGCAGGCTCACGTTACCGAAATCCGTAGAGGCCGCCAGGGTATCGCTCACGGTCCCGGGCGGGTACGGGTGCCGACCCACGGCACGTTGGGAGGCCACCCACCGCTTCAGTAGCGGCCCGTTGGTGCGCACGGGCATGGTCATGGGCGAGCCATCCCAGGTCACCTCAGCGGAAACCCCGGCCATGAGGGCGGCACCGCGCAACACTTCCTCCACCCGGCGCGAGAGCGCTCGCAGGGTGGGGGCGTGCTTGGAGCGGATATTAATGTGCAGGCTCGCGGTGGCGGGAATCAGGTTCGGTGCTTCTCCCCCGCGGTCAATAATCGCGTGGATGCGGTCGGACCCGGGAATCTGCTGGCGCAGCAGGCCGAGCCCCTGGTAGGCGAGGCTGGCCGCATCCAGCGCGTTGCGTCCCATGAAGGGATGCGAGGAGGCGTGCGCGCTCACGCCGGTGTAGGTGACGCGACATTCGCGGCGGCCCAGCCACGCCTGGTCCGCCACGTCCATGAAGTAGGGGTGCACCATGATTGCGGCATCCACAGAGTCGAAGGCGCCGGCGCGGGCCATGAGCTCCTTGCCGGCTTCGGACTCCTCGGCGGGAGTGCCGTAGTAGAGTACCCGCCCGCTGAAGGCATCCGGGGTGGCCGCGAGCGTATCCGCCAGGGCGAGGAACGCTCCGAGGCCGGCGGTGGCGATAACATTGTGGCCACAGCCGTGCCCGATGCCCGGTAGCGCGTCGTACTCGGAGAGAATCGCAATGGTGCGGTGCTTTTCGGGGTCGTAGTCGGCGCTGGTCAGCTCGACCGCGAAGGCGGTGTCGATTCCGAAGGCGGGGTGGGTGACGGTGAGGTCCGGGTGCGCGGTGCGGACTGCCTCGACGAGCGTGGATGAGGCGAAGCGCTCGCGGTAGGCGGTTTCGGGATGCGCGTGGATCGCCCGAAGAATTTCGGTGAGATCGCTGGCGCGGTTGGCGATGGAGTCCGCGAGGGCACGGCGGGTATCGTCCAGGCCGCAGTCGTGGTCGAGGCGATGACCGAAAGGTTTGCCGTGGCGATTGCTCGGGCGTTCCTTGGGGTGCGGGCCGGGCAGAGAGCCTCCGCCGTCGGGTTCTCCGTGGTGACCGGTGTGGTGTTTGCCTCTGCCGATGCGGCGGTCGGCGGCGTTCTTGCGCTGTTGCGTCTCGTAGGCGAGTACCTCGGCGTACTCGCTGCCGCGCTGGCGGTCGGCATCCGGGGCGGTGTAGCGGTGCACGGTGGGGGCTGGCTGTTCGGGGCGAGAGGGTTCCGCTCCAAGCGTAGTTTTAGTCTCGGGTGCGGCGGGATTTTTGGGAGTGCTTGTGGGGTTCGTGCTCATGGACTCTACGCTACCGTGCGCGCATCACCTACGCTAGCCAACCCGCACATGAAGGGTCGAAGTAACCCTATTCGGTAGGTCAAGATAACTTTATGAAGAAATGTGCGTCACATAAAAGATTTTTTGTATGTCGCCTAGTTTTCTGCGCTTCACAGGAGTAGCGTTAAGCAGTGAGAGCGGTAATCCTACCGTCCTCCTACAACCGGCGTCGCGATGAGCATGTCGGCAGGAAAGTTCACTATCTCGGTGAACGCATCCGCAAGGTTGCTTCCCTTTTCAACCTCGCGAGCGCGCACCGTCATTCTACTGCTCACCACGGCAGAACCCGATGGTAACTACCTGGCAGATGCACACCGCTGTGAGACGCCACAACCACGTTTTAATACGTTTAAGGAGCTCCATCCCATGAAGGCAGCACGCTTCTACGACCGTAACGACATCCGCATTGAAGACATCCCCGCACCCGAAGCCGCTGCGGGCGAGGTTCTGATTAAGGTCGCATGGTGCGGCATTTGCGGTACCGACCTGCACGAATACCTGGACGGCCCCATCTTCTGCCCCAAGCATGGCCACCCCCACCCGATTTCCGGTGAGGACTCCCCCGTGACCCTCGGCCACGAATTCTCCGGTGTCGTTGAGGCCCTGGGCGAGGGCGTTGACGACCTGAAGGTCGGCGACCACGTCGTCGTCGAGCCCTACATCATTGCTGATGACGTCTACACCGGCCCCGAGTCCAAGGACTACCACCTGTCCAAGGACATGAACTTCATCGGTCTGGCAGGTCGCGGTGGCGGCCTGTCCGAGAAGGTTGCTGTCAAGCGCCGCTGGGTTCACAAGATTCCTAACAACATTCCTCTGGACGAGGCTGCACTGATTGAGCCCCTGAGCGTTGGCTACCACGCTGTTGAGCGTGCCGGCGAGTTCAAGGAAGGCGCATACGCACTGGTCACCGGTGCCGGCCCCATCGGTCTGCTGACCTCCGCCGTGCTGAAGGCTAAGGGCGCTAAGGTCATCATCTCCGAGCTGTCCTCCCTGCGCCGCCAGAAGGCTCTGGACTCCGGCGTTGCCGACTACGCTTTCTCCCCCGCTGAGACCGACGTTCTGGCCGAGATTCACAAGCTGACCGACGGCCGTGGCGCCGACATCGCTTTCGAGTGCACCTCCGTTCAGCCCGCTCTGGACCTGATTCTGGATGCCCTCAAGCCCACCGGTAAGGTCGTCATCGTCTCCATTTGGGGCAAGCCCGCTTCCCTGGATGTTCAGAAGATTGTGCTCAAGGAGATCGATATCCGCGGCACCATCGCTTACGTGAACTCCCACCCCGAGACCATCAAGCTGGTTGAGTCCGGCAAGATTGACCTCAAGCCCTTCATCACCGGCAAGATCGCTGTGGAAGACCTGATTGACAAGGGCTTCGACACCCTGATTCACCACAACGAGACCGCTGTGAAGATTCTGGTCACCACCGACCCGGAGCGCCTGGCCGAGTAATACGGTTCGCTCAGCGAGTTTCTAGCCCTGCACTAGCGGGGTGAACTAGATAGCGGGGCGGGGTTCCTCATGGAGCCTCGCCCCGCTACTTTTTTGTGTACTTTTTACCGGGCATACAAAAATCCCCGGTTCCGAAGAACCGGGGATTATCTGTGCGCGAGGGGGGACTTGAACCCCCACCCTCTAAATGCGAGGACTAGCACCTCAAGCTAGCGCGTCTGCCTATTCCGCCACCCGCGCAGGTGACTCTCGAACGTTTTCCTTGCGGTGCCGTTCGAAGCAACACGTAATACTATACGGACTTTCGGGGATCTCCGCAAATCAAGAAAGCGTGTTATGCATCACACTATCGTGCGGAAGGTTCGCGAGTGATAGGGGCCGTGCGCATCCGCCAGAATACCCTCACGTCCCCTACTCCGCGGAGGTTATATGACGGGAACGGCCCGCAAACTCCCAGATTTCTTTCAGGAACGATTAGAATAAGGAACTATGAACAACGAGAACCTCTCCCGCGAAGAAGCCGCAGAACGTTCGGCTCTTATCAGCGTTGATAGCTACGACGTACACGTCGACCTGACGAACGCCAAGGACCCCGAATTCGAGTCCTACCCCACCGCAACCACCGTCCGTTTCTCCTGCAACACCCCCGGCGCAGAAACCTTCATCGACTACATTCACCACAGCATTGACTCCATCAAGCTCAACGGTGTCGAGCTGAAGCTGGACGAAGTCGTTGACGGCGCACGCATCCGTCTGGCCAACCTGAAGGCCGAGAACGTGCTGACCATCCACGGCCGCTCCTACTACTCCCGCTCCGGCGAGGGCCTGCACCGCTACTTCGACCCCTCCGACGGTCGCGTGTACCTGTACACCCAGTACGAGCCCTCCGACTGCCGCCGCGTCTTCCCCAACTTCGAGCAGCCCGACCTGAAGGCCGTCTTCAACTTCCGCATCACCGCACCCAAGGACTGGGTCGTTAGCTCCAACGCCGTGCTCGAGTCGCAGGTGACCGACCCCTCCGACGACTCCATCTCCAAGCGCGTCTTCGCCCCCACCGCCAAGATTTCCACCTACATCACCGCAATCCTGGCCGGCGAGTACTTCACCGCAACCACCACCTACAAGCCCAAGAGCAAGGTCAACAGCGGTGACATTCCCCTGGTCGCCTACTGCCGCCAGTCCCTGAAGCCGCACTTCGACTACGACCACATCTTCAAGGTCACCGAGAACGGCCTGGACTTCTTCCAGGACCTCTTCGACTACCCCTACCCGTACCCCAAGTACGAGCAGGCCTTCGTTCCCGAATACAATATCGGCGCCATGGAGAACCCCGGCCTGGTCACCTTCACCGAGGACTACATCTTCGTTTCCGGCGCTACCGAGGACGACCTGGAGGGTCGCACCAACACCATCTGCCACGAGATGGCGCACATGTGGTTCGGCGACCTGGTCACCATGAAGTGGTGGGACGACCTGTGGCTCAAGGAGTCCTTCGCAGACTTCATGGGCACCCTGGGTGCCAAGGAAGCTAACCACTTCGAGGATGCGTGGGTCACCTTCGCCAACAACCGCAAGGCCTGGGCCTACATGCAGGACCAGCTGCCCACCACCCACCCCATCGTGGCTGACATCCCCCATCTGGAAGCCGCAGCGCAGAACTTCGACGGCATCACCTACGCCAAGGGCGCCTCGGTCCTCAAGCAGCTGGTCGCCTACGTTGGCTTCGACACCTTCATCGAAGCCGCCCGCGTGTACTTCAAGCGCTTCGAATGGGGCAACACCTCCCTGAACGACTTCCTGCAGGTACTCAACGAAGTCTCCGGCCGCGACATGCAGGCATGGGCTAACGCATGGCTACAGACCTCCGGCGTGTCCGCACTGGGCACCAAGCGCGTCTACGGCGAGGACGGCCAGCTGACCGACCTGATCCTCACCCAGGAACTGCCCGCACAGCAGCCCGCAGGTCTGGGCCGCCCCCATGTGGCAAAGCTGGAAACCTTCGCGCTGACCGACGGCAAGCTCATCTCCACCGGTGTGCTCTCCCTCGAGTACCCGGCAGAGCCCGTCTCCGAGTACCGTGTGGAGCTGACCGACGAGCAGAAGAAGCTCGTGGGCGAGGCCGACCTGCTCATGCTCAACGCCGAGGACCACACCTACGCCAAGGTCGCCCTGACCGACGAAGACGGCCTGCAGGCCGCCATCGAGGGCGTCTCCACCCTCGAATCCGCGCTCTCCCGCGGCCTCATCTGGGGATCCCTCTGGGAGAACGTCCGCGACGCCCGCCTGCCCGTCACCACCTACGTGGATGCGGTCGTCCGCAATGTCTCCAAGGAACCCAGCGCATCCCTGCTGGGCACCATGGTCAACAACTCGCAGGTCGCCATCGCCACCTTCTCGGCACCCACCGGCCGCGAACGCCTCTACGACGCCCTCTACGACGCATTCTCCGCCGCCCTGGCTCAGGCTAAGCCCGGTTCGGACGAGCAGCTGATCCTGCTGCGCGGCCTGATCTCGGTCTCGACCAACGCCACCAAGGGCGAGGAGCTCTGCCGCGACATTGCCCGCGGTGCGTTCGAGGACACCACCGGCGATATCGCCGATGCGACCGGCATCCCCTACGACCAGAACCTGGGTTGGAGCGCCCTGGGTGCGCTCGCAAGCCGCAACCTGGTCACCGTGGAGGAGCTGGAGCGCGCCTCCAAGTACAGCCCCTCCTCGATTTCCTCGAACGGTTACGCGTACGCAATGGCCGCTCTGCCGAACGCCGAGCGCAAGGCTGCCGCGTACAAGACCATCATGGACGACGAGTCCCTGTCGAACGATGCTCTGGCCTCGACCATTAATGGTTACGTGCGCGGCCCGGTGGAGCTGCGCGAGCAGTACTACGGCCCCTACTTTGAGGCCCTGCTGGGCGTGTGGGAGTCCCGCTCGATTGGTATGGCTTCGCGTATTGTGCGCGGCCTGTACCCGAAGGCTCCGTACAACACCGGTTCAACCGAGGGCCTCGGCGTGGACGACAACCCGTCGGTCAAGCTGGCTCAGCAGTGGCTGGAGGCAAACCCCGAGGCTCCCTCGGCTCTGCGCCGCCTGGTGCTGGAGGCTCAGGATCACGGCCACCGTTCGATTCTGGCTCAGAAGTTCAACGCCTCCCTGCAGGCTAAGTAGTAGCCAAGCTAAGCGCTTACGCTTAGGATGCGGGCCATAGCGTCCCGCAATGATGAACCGCCGCTCGGCGCGCTCCCGGTATATTCCCGGGAATGTGCCGAGCGGCGTCTTGCGCGTCCCGGTGCAGAGCGTGCGCGGAGAAGGTTACCCGGCAGGGATGCCGCACCGCGCCGACCGGATGAGTGCCGGGAGAAAAGACAGATAAACGTCACCCGAATATGTGAGCTGCGCGCCCGTAAACCATGAGAGAATGGACTAGGTATCAGCTCATTTAGACACGGATCAGAAGGAGTTTTCAGTGGTCGACTACGCACTCGGTGATCGCGGTAGCGTCGAAATTGTCACCGACGATTACTATGAAGCGGAAACCCTCCAAATTTTTGAGGAACTGCACATCGACCGTGAACGCATCTGGTACGGTGAAGCGCGACTCGTCCCCGAGCCTGATAACCCCTACGAGCCGAATAGCATTGCCGTCTATATTGACGAGTTCAAGGTCGGTCGCATGAGCGCTGCCGATTCGGCGGCCTATTGGGAGCCCATCACCCGCGTGGTTGCCTCCGGGTACGAGCCGATTGCGCATCTGCAGCTCTCCGCCGTGGCCGTTCGCACCGAGAACGGTGACATGCGCGTGAAGAGCTCCGGTGTACTCTCCCTGTCCGCACCCGGTTCACTGTTCCCCCTCAACGATGCGCCCACCCGTGCCACCCTGCTCCCCCAGGGACCGTCCATGAAGGTTCTGGACGAGAAGGAGCACTCCGAATACCTACACAGCATTTTGCCGCCCAGCGGTGAGGGTCGCGTGATTCTGACCCTGGAGGCTAACCAGCTGAAGACCTCCGACGGTCGTGTGGTCGATAGCGTGGAGGTGCGTCACGATCGCAAGCTGGTGGGTCGCCTGAGCACCCAGATGTCTGAACAGCTGGCCCCCGTGATTCGCTATGCCTTTGAGCACGATCGCCTCACAAGCGCCTGGGGTACGATTCGTGGTAACACTCTGGAGCTGTCGCTGACCGTTCAGGCTGCACGCCCGGTCGACATTCCGCAGGAATGGTACGAGACTCTGCCCAATAATGTTCCGGCTCTGCTGCCGGCCGGTGAAGAGTACGAGGTGCCCGCAGCCTACGTGCCGAGCGAGGGTGAGCGACACCGCGCCGAGACTGCGGCTCAGGCGCCGAAGAAGCGCCGCGGGTTTATCAGCTCCCTGACCGGTGGTTCCTCAGCATCCGAGCCGTCTGCTGATGAGCCGGTCGCCGAGAAGCCAGTGATTGAGTACACTCTGGAGGAAGAGGAGTACTACGAGCCCTCGGAACGTGAGCGACTGCTGAACCTGGTCAAGGGTGCTGGCCTGGCGGTTCTGCTGGCCGGCCTAATTTCGATGCTCTGGACCCCGATTCTCGGTATCCTGATTGCAATCATGGGTGGTGCCGTGGCTGCGGTGGCCTTCTACTTCGGTCGCCGGGCCGACGAGTACGACATTTACGAGGACGAAGAGTACATCGAAGAGGAGGCGGACGAGGAGGAGTACGAATCCGCGCAGGACTCCTCCACCACCTCGGTGTAGTCCTCCCCCGTTTAAGAGAGCGTCAGAGAACGGCACGCCGCCGGGCTCTGACGCTCTCTTTGTGTGTTCAACTTTCCAGAAGAATCTTCCACTCCATCCGCGGTGGGTGCACTATCGGGAAACCCACGAAACGGTTCAGCTCGGGTATAGCAGAGGGCGGCCCCTTCACCTTTCGGTGAGGGGGCCGCCCTCGTTCCTACACCCGCACCGGGTAAGGAGAGGTTAGTCCTGGCCGTAGGTAGCCATGAACTGATCCATCGTATCGTGCTGTAGCGCGTTTGCCAGCTGAGCATTTGCCGCCTGGTTAACCAGAACGATGGACTGGCCATCGTACGACCAACCCGGGCCGGCGTTCGGCAGGGTCGTCATGTGCATCGAGGTGTCACCGCTGGTCAGCACCGGAGCCGCAAGCTGAGCAATCTGCATTGCGTTCAGACCGGAGTCCACACGCATGTAACCAGCAAGAGACTCAACAGCAGACTGGAAAGAAGCAACATTGCTCAGCGCGCCCTTGGCCTTCATCGTGCTGTACAGACCGCGCAGGAATGCACGCTGGTTACGAACACGCTGATAGTCACCATCAGCGAAAGAGTAACGTTCACGCACGAAGGTCAGCGCCGCGCTACCGTTCATGTGCATCACGCCGGGGGTAAAAGTCCAGACGTTACTGGTGAACGCGAAGGGAACCTGAACGTCCACGCCGCCAACAGCGTTAACCAGGGACTTGAAGCCCTCAAATTCAATCTCAGCCACGTGGTCGATCTTGACACCCACCAGGTTCTCAACGGTTGCCACCTGCAGAGAGATACCGCCGTAGTTCAGCGCCGCGTTAATCTTTGCGGGACCGTAGCCGGGGATGTTCACCCAGGTATCACGCATAATCGAGATGATGTACACACCCTTGCCGTCAGCCGGGATGTGCATCAGCATGATGGTGTCTGCACGAGAACCACTCACCAGAGCAGCCTCAGAACCGGAACGGGTATCACTACCGAGCAGCAGGATGTTCTGGCCCGGTCCCTTCACGACGTCGTAGCTGTAGCCGTCATCGAGAATACCGTCGCCGTTCTTATCATGCTCGCTCGCGTTAGCGGCCAGCGCGGCCTCGGCACCCTCTCCAGAGGAAGAGCCATTCTGGTTGGTGACCTTCGGTGCCTGCAGCTCGGAAACGTTCAGTGGCTTTGCCTCGCCAAGCTTCTCTTTAATCTTGGCTTGGTCTTCATCCACCTTGGTGATGGAATCAAATTTCTCGGTCTGGCTATCCCAGGTATGGCCGGCACGCCATAGGAAGAAGCCAACGCCAAGGGCGATAACCAGCAGAAGAATCAGCAGAATCAGCAGGGTACGCTTAATCCATTTCTTCTTCTGCGACGGTTCAGAGTGTTCGTCGCTCATTATTATCCTTTGTTTGAAGTGGTGATAGGCGAGAAGGCAACGCCCATTTCGCCGTAATTCCCCGGTGACGCGACAGCCGGAGCATCATCGGTGCTAGTGAAGGGCGGTGTATGCACGCCTCGCAAAATACTTTCCCATTGTAGCGCTGTCAGCTGTGTAGCGGGCACCCTATCCCGCCCGTGGCAGTACAGCGTTCCTCACGTTCTAGCGAAAAACCCCGCCCCCCTTGAAAGCCAAGGGAAGCGGGGCCTTTAAAACGCTATACGGCGCAATCTTTCGGGAAGAATTAAGCCTTCTTGCCGAAGTTTGCAAAGCGTGCGTTGAAGCGCTCGACGCGACCTGCGGAGTCCATGATGCGCTGCTTACCGGTGTAGAACGGGTGCGACTCGGACGAGATTTCAACCTCGATGATCGGGTACTCGTTGCCGTCTTCCCACTTCTCAACCTTGTCGGAGGTGCGGGTGGAACGGGTCAGGAAGACCTTGCCGGATGCGAGGTCGCGGAACAGAACCGGCTTGTATTCCGGGTGGATATCTGCCTTCATTGATTTACCTTCTTCTGCTACTGGATTTTGCCAGTAGCCCTTATATAGATGGAGTAGGTTTTTCGATGTGCGGCTGTCGAGAAAACTTGAGAGCGCATCACCATTGCACCCGCATGGGCGAGCACAACCCGTTAAGGGTACCACCTTTAGGGTTTAAATCCCAGCGCCGCGGCCAATCACGTAGCGATTTCCCGCGCGTTCGACCGGCCCCTAGCGCGGGCGCGTCTCCCAGAAGGCGACGGCGCTCGCCGCGGCCACATTCAGCGAATCCACGCCGTGGGACATGGGAATCATCACGGTATCGTTGCAGGCCGCCAGGGTGCGCGGCGAAAGACCGTGACCCTCGGTGCCCAGGATGAGCGCAAGCTTTTCATCGCCGCGGGCGGCCAGCTCATCCAGGCTCAGGGAATCCTCCTCCAAGGCCATGGCGGCGCTCCTGAAACCCAGCTCGTGCAGGGTCTGCAGGTCGGTCGGCCAGGACTGCAGCCGGGCCCACGGAACCTGGAATACGGTACCCATCGACACGCGAATCGACCTGCGGTACAGCGGGTCGGCGCATCGAGGGGTAACCAGCACGGCATCCACATCCAGGGCCGCCGCCGAACGGAAAATCGCGCCCACGTTCGTATGGTCCACGATGTCTTCCAGAATGGCCACGCGACGCGCCCCGCTCAGCAACTCCTGCAGGGGCTGAGGCGCCGGGCGGGCCATTGCCGCCAGGGCGCCGCGGTGCAGGTGAAAGCCGGTCACCTGCTCCAGCTGCTCCTCACTACCCACGTAGGCGGGGGTGCCCGGGTGTTCCCGCAGGACGTCCGCCAGGTCATCAGCCCATTTCTCACTCATGAGGAAGGAGACAGGCTGATGACCGGCCGCGAGCGCCCGACGAATCACTTTGGAGGATTCGGCAATGTAAATCCCCCACTGCGGTTCCAGGGCGCTACGCAGCTTCACATCGGTCAGCTGCGTGTAGTACCGCAGCTGCTGCTCGGGGGCCTGATCCAGGGGCGTGACCGACTCGATTGCGTAGACGCGTTCGGCGCGCTCGGCAATCTGCTCGGCGGTCAGCTGCTTGGGGCCTCGACTCATGCGCGCTTGAAGGCCGAGAAGCGACCCGACGAGGTCACGGTCAGGGCCAGGTCCATGTCGTAGGTTGCGGCGAGGTTGGCCTCGGTGATGGTGGAGAGAATCGGGCCGGCCGCAACCACGCCGCCGTCGCGGATCATCAGGGCGTGGGTGAAGCCGGAGGGAATCTCCTCGAGGTGGTGGGTAATGAGCACGGTGGCCGGTGCGTAGGGGTCAGCGGCCAGGGCGGTCAGTCGCTCCACGAGGTCCTCGCGGCCGGAGATGTCCATGCCCGAGCCGGGCTCGTCCAGCAGCAGCAGTTCGGGGTCGGTCATGAGGGCGCGGGCGATGAGGGCGCGCTTGCGCTCGCCATCGGAGAGGGAGCCGAAGGTGCGGTCGGCAAGGGTGTCGACGCCCCACTCGGCCAGCAGCTCGGTGGCGCGCTCATCGTCCATGACGTCGTATTCCTCGTTCCAGCGGCCGGAAACGGCGTATGCGGCGGTGACGACTACGTCGGAGACCTTCTCGGTGGCGGGAATCTGGGTTGCGGAGGCGCCGGAGGACAGGCCGATGCGCGGGCGCAGCTCGAAAACGTCGACCGCGCCGAGGGTCTCGTCAAGAATCTCAACCTCGCCGCTGGTGGGGTGCAGGCGGGCCGCCGCGACGGAGAGCAGGGTGGACTTACCGGCGCCGTTGGGGCCCAGCACGACCCAGCGTTCACCTTCGTTCACGGTCCAGGAAACGTCGTTGAGGATCTTGCGGCCGCCGCGGACGACGGAAACGTTCTGCAGGTTGAGTACGGTGCTCATGGTTCTTCTTCCAGTGAATTGGCGGGTGGGTGATGCCTCGCTCACCCGCACCATCCGGTGACGGGTGGCGCGGGTGAGGAGGTGCGCGGCGGCACCCTGCGTTGGGTGCCGCCGCGGCGGGAGTCTTTAGTCGATGAAGCCGCGTGCGCCGCCGACCAGCTCAACGTGGCCGGTCTCGACGTCTGCGGTAACCATCTTCGCGATTTCGTGGGCGAACTCGTTGACGGTGTAGAGCTTGCCCGCGGTCTCGCGGCGCTGCTCGATGGCGCCCGGGTGCAGGCGGTTGAGCAGGGTTGCGGTGACGGTACCTTCAATCATGTCGGCGGAGACCACGACCAGGGAGATACCCTTCTCGGAGAGGGCGGGAATCTCGGCAATCAGGGCGTCTTCGCCGGCGCGCTTGGACTCTGCGACGGGCTGGTACTCGTCCATGGTCTCGACCTCGCGGATGAAGTGCGCCTGGTGGCTGGTCACGAAGACGATGCGTCCGCCTTCGGGCATCTTCTCTGCGGCCAGGCGTGCCAGGTTCAGCTGGGCGTCGCGGTTCAGGCGCATTGCGTAGTCCTCGCCCATGCCGGTCTCCATGCCGCCCGAGGCGTTCAGAATCAGGTAGTCCAGGGAGCCAAAGGTCTCGACGGCGGTGTTGACGAGGGTCTGCAGATCCTCGGCCTTGGTCACATCAGCCTGCACGGCGACGGCCTTGCCGCCGGCCTCTTCGATGGCCTTGACGATCTTGTTGGCGCGCGGTGCCTTGGAACGGTAGTTCACGACGATGTTGGCGCCTTCGGCGGCGAGAATCTGTGCGGTGTCTGCGCCGACGCCTCGGGAGGAGCCGGTGATGATGATGGTCTTGCCGGTCAGCTGTGCCATTCGGTGTACGTCCTTTGTGTTGTTCAACGATGGTGTCTAACGTTGCGTGCAACGTCGATGTCTTGTGGCGCGGCCCGCGCACGCAGGCGGCGGTGCGACGAGCCGCGCGACGGGCGGACGGTAATCGTACCGCCACCCCCGCCGGGATGCAGTCTTTGCGGGTTTTAGTGGCCCATGCCCAGGCCGCCGTCCACGGGGATGACGGCGCCGGAGATATAGTTTGCCTCGTCGGAGGCGAGCCAGCGAACCACGCGTGCAACCTCTTCGGCCTCTGCGAAGCGGCCGGCCGGGATGGAGGCGAGGTAGTTCTTCTTGGTTTCCTCGGGCAGAACATCGGTCATGGCGGTGTTGATGAAGCCCGGTGCCACCACGTTCGCGGTGATGTTGCGGCCGCCCAGCTCGCGGGTGATGGAGCGGGCCATACCGACCAGTGCCGCCTTGGAGGCGGAGTAGTTGACCTGGCCGGGCGAACCGTACAGGCCCACCACGGAGGAGATGAGGATGATGCGGCCGCGCTTGAGCTTGAGCATGCCCTTGATGGCGCGCTGCACCACGCGGAACGAGCCGGTGAGGTTCGTGTCAATCACGTCGGTGAAGTCGGCTTCCTTCATGCGCATCAGGAGCATGTCGCGGGTAATGCCGGCGTTGGCAACCAGCACCTCAACGGGGCCGTATTCCGCCTCGATGGCCTTGAAGGCTTCGTTAATGCTGTCGGTGTCGCGCACATCCGCCTTGACGGCGAAAAATTCTTCGGGAGCCTCGCCGCTGCGGTAGGTGATGCAGACGTTGTGGCCCGATGCCTGGAATTCCTTGGCGATTTCGTAGCCGATGCCTCGGTTACCGCCGGTGACCAGGACGGTCTTGGGAGTGTTTTCGCTCATGAGCTTCCTTGGTGAGTCGACCCCTCGCGGTCGGCGCCGATGCAGCGGCTCCGCGGCCGGGGTGTGGACGGATGGACAGTCGAAGCCTATTTTACCGCGTTTTACGCTCGAGGTGCCGCAGGCTACACTGCGCTCGCTCCCCCGTCACTACCCTATCGCGCCTCGAGAACGCCCTTTATACACGCTGCGCCCGCGCGTAGACTAACTCATGGTGCCTCCGCGGCGGAGGCGCCCGTACCGTTCGTGAAAGGATTGGGAATCATGGATCTTCTGGGTTCGCTCTCGCAGGATGCGCAGCCCGAGTACGCGAAGTGCTCGCGTAAGGGGTGCCGGCAGGCGGCGGAGTTCCAGCTGCTGTGGAACAACCCCAAGGTACACACCCCCGAGCGCCGAAAGATTTGGTTGGCCTGCTCGGAGCACGTGGGTTGGTTGGAGAACTACCTGCGCGAGCGCGAGTTCTGGAAGCAGACGCTACCCTTCGACGGCTCCGAGGTGAACTCCTCCGAGTAGCCGGCGGAAAGGGCTCGGCGAAGGGACCACCCCTCAATCGAAACTACTTTCGATATATGCTATATTTGTTCTAATAGCTTTAGATTGAGGCACTCTCCGCGCACCCCCAGCGCCCACCAGCACCCCAGGAGGCAACCCCCATGATGGGATACTCGCACACCGTCAGCGCCGCCGCCGGCTGGTTGGCCCTGGTCGAGACGGGAGTTGTGCAGGTTCCGGACACTCCCACGCTCGTTGTCACGACCCTGGCGTGCGCCGGGGCCGGCATGCTACCGGACATTGACCATCACAACGGCAGTATCGCGAATTCCATCCCGCCCGTTTCGCGGTGGGTGGCACGCATCGTGGGGGCCGTGAGCGGCGGTCACCGCAAGGGCACCCACTCCATTCTGGGCCTGGTGGCCTTCTGGGCCATCGCGTACTTCAGCGCAAGTATTAGCTACAACGGCATCCCGTGGGCTTCGCTTCTTCTGGCTGCCTTCTCGGGAGGCCTGGCCCTGCGGGTTCTGGGAGCCCCGGGCGGATGGATTGGCGCCATCGCGCTGGGCTATGCCGCCTACACGACGGATTCGCTCACGCTCCTCCCCTGGGCCTTCTCGGTGGGCGCCACGATTCACCTCATCGGCGATCTGCTCACCACCCGCGGCCTACTCCCCCTCTACCCCATCGTCATTAAACCGCTAGTGGCCTCGCCCCTGTGGAAGAAGAGCGGCTACATGGCACTGCCCATCCTGGGGGACGCCGGCAGCGTACGCGAAAAGGCCCTGACCCTCGCGTTGAGCATCTATATTGGATGGTACGCTGCAGCCATGATGGGATTTGCGGAGTACCCGCTTCAAACGTTTGGGCTGGGCATCCACGCCGTAAAGTAGCACCGCATCCTCACGGATAGATTTTCACGAGCCAACATCCCGAGGACAAAGCGACCCCGCAGCAGCTCGGCGGCAGAATATATAACCATCCCAAAACACGAAGGCACCCCCGTCACTTCACTAGGAAGCGGCGGGGTGCCTCGCAATAATCATCCCGAACCTGTCGGGCTAAGAGACTAAGCGTCCTGGATGGGCCAGAAGACGTCAACCTCAACGTTCTCTTCACCGGAGGTGGGGTACTTCTCGAATTCAGTGTTGTGCATTGGTGTTCTCCATTCATGAGCGGGCGGGAGTTTCCCCTCCCCCGCGTCAGCTCGTCGATGGTGACGAGCTTTAGATTCGCTTGTGCGTCCTCGCATCAGCGGGAACAACTCCAGTCTATACCCGAAGGATGTTGTGTTTCTACCAAAAATCCCACAATGTCAGTAGGCACACACGAAAAATTTACAAACCCCACACGTACGCTCGAATATCTCGAGTGAAAACGTTTCTTTGAAATCTAAAAACCCACAAGGCAACATTGTTTTTTCGTCAAATAGTGCCTGTGATTCATAAGGTTCCACCCACAAACCCAATGCACTAATGAGCAATATAGGCATATACGACCAGAAAACAATGCAAACCCACGGGTCAGGTCACATTTTTTCGTGATATTCGAGAAGGTGACTCCATAAAAGACACAAAAGAGGCCCCGGCACCATACGGCGCCGGAGCCCCCTACCTTTATGCTGGCGAATTACGCTTTTAGGCCAGCGAGATGAGGTCCTGGTACTCCTTCGACCAGAGGTCCTCCACCGCATCCGGCAGAAGCAGCACGCGCTCGGGGTTGAGCGCCTCCACCGCACCCTCATCGTGCGAAACCATGACGATTGCCCCCTGGTACGCCTTCAGCGCATGCAAAATCTCCTCGCGGGAGGCCGGGTCGAGGTTGTTGGTCGGCTCATCCAGCAGCAGCACGTTCGCGCTCGAGGCCACGAGCGTCGCCAGGGCGAGACGGGTCTTCTCGCCACCGGAGAGCACACCGGCCGGCTTATCCACGTCATCCCCCGAGAAGAGGAAGGAACCCAGAATCGTGCGCACTCGGGTGTCATCCAGGTCGGGCGCCGCGGACTTCATGTTCTCGAATACGGTCCGGTCGCCATCCAGAATCTCGTGCTCCTGGGCAAAGTATCCCAGCTTCGCGCCGTGACCGTAGATGACCTCGCCGGTATCGGGCTTCGTCGTGCCGGCAAGCATGCGCAGCAGCGTGGTCTTACCCGCACCGTTCAGGCCCAGCACCACCACGCGGGAGCCGCGGTCGATGGCCAGGTCAACGCCCGTGAAAATCTCGAGCGAGCCGTAAGACTTCGACAAACCCTCCGCCGAAAGCGGGGTCTTGCCGCAGGGGGCCGGATCCGGGAAACGGATTGCCGCCACCTTGTCCACCTGACGCTCCTCCTCCAGGCCGCGCAGAAGCTTCTCGGCACGCTTAATCATCTGCTGGGCGGCAGCGGCCTTCGTCGCCTTCGCGCGCATCTTATTCGCCTGCTCCATGAGGGCGCTCGCCTTCTTCTGGGCGTTGGCGCGCTCGCGCTTGCGGCGGTGTTCGTCCTGCTCGCGCTGGGCCAGGTAGTTCTTCCAGCCCATGTTGTACTGGTCAATCACGCAGCGGTTGGCATCCAGGTAAAAGACGCGGTTGACGACGAGCTCCATGAGGTCCACGTCGTGGCTGATGACCAGCAGGCCGCCCGAGAAGTTCTTGAGGAAGTCCCGCAGCCACATGATCGAGTCGGCATCCAGGTGGTTGGTCGGTTCGTCCAGCAGCATGGTGTCCGCGTTCGAGAAGAGGATGCGCGCCAGCTCCACGCGGCGACGCTGACCGCCCGAAAGGGTCGATAGCGGCTGGGAGAGCACGCGCTCGGGTAGGTCCAGGTTGGAGGTGATGACCGCAGCCTCGGACTCGGCGGCGTACCCACCGCCGGCAATAAACTCTGCCTCGAGACGGTCGTAGCGGCGCAGGCCCTTGGCGCGCACCGCCTCGTCCTCGCTGGCCATGTCTTCCTGGGCCTGACGCATCTTGCGGGCCACGCCGTCCAGGCCGCGAGCCGAGAGGATGCGGTCACGGGCCAGCTGGCTCATGTCGTCCACCTTGGGGTCCTGCGGCAGGTAGCCAATCTCGCCGCTGCGGGTGACGGTGCCGTCCGCGGGCAGAGTGAGTCCGGCCAGTACCTTGGTCATGGTGGTCTTGCCGGCGCCATTGCGGCCCACCAGGCCGATCTTGTCGCCCTTGTCGATGCGGAAGGTGACGTCTTCCATCAGCAGGCGCGCGCCGGCGCGCAGTTCAAGGTTCTGTACGGCAATCATGGGTGTCTTTCGGGTGGGACGGTCTGCGTGGTGTTGGTGCTCCGGGCCGATTCCCAAGAGGAGAACCGCCGGGCGAGCACCCCATCAATTTTAGTGCAGGGATGCCGTGCGTGCATGTGGGTTTGTTTTTATTTCTGTGGTGACGGGTGTAGGATACCTATCGAACACTGTTCAATGGTAATGTTCTGCAGGGACGTTTCACGCCGCGCAATGACGCCGTGCGAACCGATCCCTCCGGCTCTCCCCCGAGCCGACCCACCAAATCCGTACCCAAAGGAGTACACGCCGATGCCCGGACCCACACGCGAATCCACGCCGCGCCGCAACGACGCCGCCCGCAGCTCGGTCGCCACCGACCTCTCCCTCATTGCCGTCTTCGCGGCCCTCATCGCCGCCCTGGCCATCATGCCCGCCATGAGCCTCGGCGGCATCGCCGTCCCCTTCACCTTCCAGACCCTCGGTATTTACATCACCGCCCAGGTGCTCGGCGGCAAGCGCGCCACCGCCGCCGTGGCGCTGTACCTGCTGGTTGGCTTCGCCGGCCTGCCCATCTTCGCGAAGGGCGGCGCAGGCCTGGGTTCGCTCGCATCCCCGAGTGCCGGCTACCTGCTGGGCTTCCTGCCCTTCGCCGCCATTGCCGGCACCCTCGCATACCTGTTCACCCGTAACACCCGCTCGGTCGGTGCTACTTTCCTCATGGCCCTGCTGGCAAACTTCTGCGGTTTTGTGGTTCTGACCGCCTGCGGCATCGCCGGTATGATGGTGAACGCCCACATGAGTTTTATCGCCGCGTTCAACGCGGCAATGGTATTCGTCCCCTGGGATCTGGTGAAGTCCGTCATCGCGGTTCTGGTCGGTTTGTCGGTGCGCCGCGCCTTCCCGTCCCTGACTTCCACCCAGCGTTAGAGACGCCTCCAAACTACCCGAGAGGAAGCTATGTTTTTCCGCCGCTCCCCGCGCCAGAGTACACCGCAGACCGTGCAGGGCGAGCAGGCGGATAGCGCCTCCACTAGCATGCCCGCCCTCGAGCTCGAGTCGGTGAGTGTTTTCACCGAACTGCCCGAAGGCGGGCATCGCCGTATCCTCAAGAGCGTGAGCCTGCGCTTCACCGCGAAGCGCACCGCGGTGCTGGGACTCAACGGTAGCGGCAAATCGACCCTGCTGGGGCTTTTTAACGGGCTCACCCACCCGGACGAGGGCATTGTGCGCGTCAACGGCGTGGACACCCTGCAGGCGCCGAGCCGCGGCTCCAACGGTATCGGCTCGCAGGGCGCTTTCGAGGGCGTGGGGATGCTCTTCGCTCAGCCAGAGGCGCAGCTCATCATGCCCACCGTCGCAGAAGATATTGACCTGAGCCTGCGCCGCGCCGCGGCCGTTGAGAGAACCGCGCTCAACGGCGAGCAGCGCCGCGAGCGGGTTCGTGAGCTCCTGCGCGAGCGCGGCCTCGAGCGGCTGGAGAACCAGAGCGTCTTCACCCTCTCGGGAGGCGAAAAGCAGCTGGTGGCCCTCACCAGCGTTCTTGCGGCTGGCCCGCAGATCCTTCTGCTGGATGAGCCGACTACCCTGCTGGATCTGCGGAACCGGGCGCGGTTACTGAAGCACTTGGAGTCCCTGGACCAGATGCTGGTGCTCAGCACGCACGATCTGGATTTGGCGGCGTCCTGCGATGAAGCCGTAATCATTCACGACGGGTGCCTGCTCGCCCGGGGGGATGCGGCGCAGATGGTGCAGCGGTACCGGCTGTGGTGTGCCGAGGGGTTCCCGAATGAGGGGGCAGCCGAAGGTACGGATTCAGCGGGAGGCGCGCATGAGCGCTAACACTCCGCGCGCGAACCCCCGTGTGAATCCTCGCCCCGCCTCCCGGGGGTCTGGCTTCAACCCCGGCACCCTGCTGGTGGGTTTCTATCAGCCGCTGAACACGCCGGTGCATCGGGCGCCGATGTGGTTCAAGGGAACGCTTTTCTTTGGGTTGTTCATTGTGCTGGCGGTGACCGGCTGGCAGGTGGCGCTGGTGGCTTTGGCCGCGGCCACGCTGTGCGCGCTGTGGGCTGGAGTGTCCGCCTCCCAGCTGTGGCTGGTGGTCCGAACGCTGGCGCTATTGCTGCTGATTATGGCCGCCTACTACGTGCTGACGGGCCAATACGCTTCCGGTGCGGATGCCATCGCGACCATGCTGACGGCCTTCTACGCTTCCCGTACTCTGCTGGTGAGTACTCCCCTGCCGGTTCTGATTGACGGTTTTGTGCGGCTGTGCTCGCCCCTGCGTTTCGTGGGTCTTTCGCCCGAGCGTCTGGGGTTGCTGATTGCCCTCATGATTCGTTCCATCCCGGCGCTCGTGGACCGCTGGGGTGCCCTGCAGCGGGCGGCGGTGGCGCGTGACCTTCCGCGCCGCATGTATTGGCGCCTGCTGATTCCCTGGGTGGTGCAGGCGGTGGATTACGCGACGGCGACCGCTCGGGCTTTGCGGGCGCGTCGTGTGGACGAGCTGAAATAGGCGGATTGGGGCGGTGACGCACGGTAAACCCGCGCAGAGAGTAAGGGCGGGGTGAAGAGTCACCCCGCCCTCTCACTTTTACCCCCGGGTTGAGTTCAGCCGCCTTTAGAGCGTCTCGACGACCACTGCCGCCGGGAGCTGCTCCCACCACAGGTACCAGTCGTGCTGGCCGTAGAGTGCCTCCACGAGCTTGTCGAAGCCGCGGTAGACGCGCACCGGCATTGCCGAGGAGACCATCGTGTGCTCGACCGCCAGAATCTCGGCGTCGCGGCGGGTGGTCACGGGAACCGGCGTGTAGAACTCGATGAATTCGGCCGCGATGACCGCCGGGTAGGCGTCGTCACGTTCCAGCCAGTAGCGGGCGATGGCCAGCATGGTTTCGGGGGCGGGGCTGACGTCCCAGCCGCCGAAGGGGAAGTACGCGAAGACGTCGGAAGCAACCTGAACCGGCATATCCACGATGAGAAGTTCGGAGGCCCGCTCGATATCGGTGGCCTTGACCTTCTCATTGAGGACCCCGGCGGTCAGCTCGAAGGGGTATTCCGCGTCCAGCGGTGCGTTGAGGTCTTCCTCGCTGAGCTCACCGTGTTCCATGAGGTGCCGGTAGACGTTCAGGTAGGTGGTCTCGTTGAGGCTCCGGAAAGCCTCGTGCGCGGCCCGTTCCACGCCAACCTGTCGCAGGTGTTCGTGCTGGGCCACGAGGAGCTCAACCGCGTACTGCTGAATCGTGTCAGCGGTAATCTCCCCGACGGGTGTTGAGGTGCGCATGGATACGTTGTTCTCAATGGTCCCGAGCAGGGTGGAGTCAAGGGCAACCACGATGGGGGTTATTCCCTTATTCTTGCCCTCGTAGAGGTGTTCGAGGTATCGCCGGTTGAGTTCGGCTCGTGGGGCGCCGTGGCGGATTCGCTCGTGGGGGTAGGGATACAGGGCGACGAAGCGCTCGTAGAGCTCTGCCATGGTGTTCTCCGATGTTTGGTTACCCCAAGTTTAGCGCTTATTTCCGGGGAAAAAAGGGGGTTTTTAGTGCCCCGGAGCACCCCTCCGAATCGCGCGTTTTTTTCGTTTGATGAGCTGCTATCGGTGAGGTCCAAACGGGTCTAAACGTTCGTTGTATTGGGCGGTTTCGGCGAACAAATCTTCCGAAAAAAGTTTGGAATTTTTTGGTCGGCTGCTGAGACGAAAGGGCGGGTCGCCTTCCCCCGTCGCGGGGGCCTACCGAGCGGGACTGAGCCGGCGCCCGGTTGGGCCGCCCGACCCCGCGCCCGCGTTCGTTCCCGAGCGCTCGCAAATTTCGCGCACAGCGCCTCCCGCCCTCGAGCGCATCTTCCCTGGAATGATACCCAACGTCAGGTGCGGGCGATAAGCTTCCCGATTCTCCCGGCTAGCCCGTCATATTTACGTATTTACGCGCTCTTATGGCGTTTCTCTGGTGGTATTTGACAGGGTGCCGTACAGTAGGGGTACCAGCTATCTATACCTCGGTTTATATAGCCGGTAGCGTCAATTGATCGAGTCGTAACCAACGGAGGTTCTCGTGACGAATAGCTACTACAAAGAGATGATTCGCCTGGCAGACAGCATCGCTGATAAGGCGCATGAGGGACAGACGGACCGCAACGGCTGGCCTTACATCTCTCACCCTCGTCGTGTTGCCCTGGGGGCACGCAAGCTCGTTTCTGAGATGGCATCCTCGACCTCTCCCGACACTTCCCTGGAGGAGCTGAAGGCTGAGGTACAGATTGTCGCCCTGCTGCATGACACGGTGGAAGATACCGGAGTGTCGCTGCCCTACCTGGCTCGCTACTTCTCCCCTCAGATTGTGGACGCCGTCGAGGCGCTGACCCGCCGCCCCGGTGAGTCGCGCGTTTCGTACCTGGGACGCGTGCGCGCCAACGATTTGGCCCGCCTGGTGAAGCGCGCCGACATCATGGACAACCTGGACCCGCACCGTCTGGCAAAGCTGGACGAGCCGACCCGCTCCTGCCTGCACATCAAGTACGAGCACTCGCTGGAGCTTCTGGGCCTGGGCGAGTAACCTGTCTAGCCGCGGCGAATAGCGTCTCGGAGCATAACAAAGCCGCCCGGTGTGTGGATACTGTATCCACGCACCGGGCGGCTTCTAAATTATCTGTTGAATTAGTTCAGATGGGAGACTGCGTAATCGGCCTCTTCCTCGGTGAATCCTTCAATCGAAGAAGTCAGCTGAGAACGAATTGCCTCGGGAGACATACTCATCGTCTTCTGGTAGCTCTTAGCCTTCTCCAGGGCATTTGCGTTCCAGTCAGCCTTCACGTTGTCCACAGCGTACTGGGCCGCCTCGGGGCTAAACTTCTCAAATTCACTGGTGAGCTGGTTATAGATACCCTGCTTAGACATGTGCATGGTGCGAGAGTACGATTCAGCCTTCTTCAAAGCAGACTTATATTCGGTGGGAACGTTGTTATCGTTCTGCTTCGTGTTGGGTTCTGCCGCGCCTGCAGAGGAAGATTCACCGCCAGATTCCTGAGAAGCTTCAGCAACGGCAGAAGAATCGGCAGCCGCCGAAGATGAAGAAGCGCTCGTAGACTTGCTGGAGCCACCACCCATCACCGAAGCGCAACCACCAAGAAGAACAAGAATAACGAGAGTGATGAACCACCAACGGAGGTAGAAGGGCTTCTTCTTAACGTAGACAGAACCGTCAGCGGCGATAATCTTTTGTGCCATGATTTCCTTTCGGCGTCCTCAAGCGGCCGTTGCATGAGGAGCCTAGTATGACGTGAGTGTATGATTCACAAGGAATCATACTTGGACCCCCCCCCCAGTCAAATTGTCCTAATTATCAATAAAAAATCTATCCTTGTTGTCACCGCATAATCCTCAGCCTACAAAACATAGCGCTAGGTCTTTGCCCTAATTTTTAACAACATAAAAACACCCGCCGGGTGCGGAGAGTATATGCTCTCCACACCCGGCGGGTGTCTATTCAGCGTCTAGGAGCTTAGATGTTGAAGCCCAGCGCTCGCATCATGTCGCGGCCGTCCTCGGTGATACGCTCCGGACCCCACGGCGGCATCCAAACCCAGTTCACACGCCAGGAATCCACCACGTTCTCCAGGTTGGCCTGCACCTGCTCCTCAATCACTTCCTGCAGCGGGCAGGCTGCGGTGGTGAGGGTCAGATCCAGGATGAGGGTACCGTCCTCATCCCAGCGCAGACCGTAGAGCAGGCCGAGGTCAACAATGTTGACGCCGAGCTCCGGGTCAATGACCTCCTTGAGGGCTTCCTCAATATCTTCCTGAGGAACACGACCCTGCACAGTCTCAGTCATAGTTCAATCTTTCTTGTCGAATCCGGTGACGGAAAGCAGGTTACTTCTTACCCACGTAAGAGACGTAGCCCTCTTCTTCCAGGCGGTCAGCCAGCTCGGGGCCGCCCTGATCAACCATCTTGCCGTCCACGAACACGTGCACGAACTGCGGCTTGATGTAGCGCAGGATGCGGGTGTAGTGGGTAATCAGCATGACGCCCATGTCGTTAGCCTCGTGCGCACGGTTCACGCCCTCAGACACGATCTTCAGTGCGTCAACGTCCAGACCGGAGTCGGTCTCGTCCAGGATGCCGAACTTGGGCTTGAGCAGCTCCAGCTGAAGGATCTCGTGGCGCTTCTTCTCACCACCGGAGAAGCCCTCGTTCACGTTACGTGCGATGAAGTCGGGGTCAATCTCCAGGTTCTTCATGGCTTCCTTAACGTCCTTGGTCCAGGTACGCAGGGAGGGAGCCTTGCCGTCCACAGCGGTCTTAGCGGAACGCAGGAAGTTGGACATGGTCACGCCGGGAATCTCAACCGGGTACTGCATAGCCAGGAACAGGCCTGCGCGTGCACGCTCGTCCACGCTCATCTCGGTGATGTCCTGGCCGTCCAGCAGAATCTGGCCGGAATCAACCTGGTACTTGGGGTGGCCGGCGATGGTGGAAGCCAGGGTGGACTTACCGGAACCGTTGGGGCCCATGATGGCGTGAATCTCGCCCGAGTTGATGGTCAGGTTAACGCCCTTGAGGATGGGCTTGGTGGTTTCGTCATCGAGGATGACCGAGACGTGAAGGTCCTTGATTTCAAGAGTAGACATTATTTCTCCTGGTAAAGCTTAGTTGTTGCTGAGTGCGAGCTCTGCCTCAAGGGCCTCGGTGAGCTGCTCTTCAAGTTCGGGAACGCGAATCTGCTGAATGACCTCGTTCAGGAAGCCGCGCACCACCAGACGGCGGGCCTCAGCCTCCGGAATACCGCGAGCCTGCAGGTACCACAGGTGCTGCTCATCGAGCTGGCCGGTGGTGGATGCGTGACCGGCGCCCTCAATCAGGCCGGTCTCAATCTCCAGGTTCGGCACGGAGTCGGCGCGGGGGCCAATTTCCAGCAGCAGGTTACGGTTCAGCTCGTAGGTGTCGGTGCCTTCAGCGTCCTTACCAATCAGAACGTCGCCAACCCACACCGAGTGTGCACCCTTACCCTGCAGCGCGCCCTTGTAGGTCACGCGGGACTTGCAGTTGGGCACGGAGTGGTCCACGAACAGACGGGACTCAATGTGCTGGCCGGCATCCACGAAGTACAGGCCGTACATTTCGGTCTCGGCGCCGGGAGCGGTGAACTTGGTCGAGGGGGTCACGCGCACCAGGTCGCCACCGAGGGAAACCACCACGTGCTTGAAGCGGGAGTTGCGGCCCAGCTTAGCGTACTGTGCGGAGGTGTGGATGGCGTCGTCAGCCCACTGCTGGACGGACACGACGTTCAGCTCGGCCTCGTCGTCCACCACGAACTCGATGTTCTGTGCGAGCACGGTGGAGCCGGTGTGGCGGATGACCACGACGGCCTTCGAGAAGGGCTTAGCCTCAATCACGATGTGCTGGGCGGCGGGCTCGTTGCCGGTGCCGTCGATATCAATCTCGACGTGCTCGGACAGCTCGGCCTCGGCGGGGATGGTCACCACGGTTGCCTCGGAGAAGCTGGACCAGGCGTTAGCCGCCACGCGATCCTCGGGAACACCGGCGGAGCCGATGCGCTCGTCCTCGCGGGAGACGGTCTCAACCTTGACCTGCTCGGGTGCGGTCACCTTCGGTGCCGGTGCGGTGCCGGTCAGCTTCTCCAGGTGCAGGCCACCCAGACGCTTCAGCGGGGTGAAGCGCCAATCCTCTTCACGGCCGGTCAGCGGAGCGAAGTCCTCCACGTTGTAGGAGGTCTTACGCTCGGCACGGGATGCCTCCAGCACCTTCTGGATGTTGTTCGGGTTGGAGCCCTGGTGGTGTGCCTCGGTGGCACGGTACAGGGTGTCATCGTGGGCGAACTCGGTGGCGAGCTTCTCGCCCTCCTGGTCCATACCGGGGATGATCGGGGAGTGGTAACCCAGAGTTTCTTCGTTGGTCGGCATTAGCCCACAGATCCTTCCATCTGAAGTTCGATCAGGCGGTTCAGTTCGAGTGCGTACTCCATCGGCAGCTCGCGGGCAATAGGCTCAACGAAGCCGCGAACGATCATCGCCATTGCTTCTTCTTCGCTCAGGCCACGCTGCATCAGGTAGAACAGCTGGTCTTCAGAGACGCGGGAAACCGTCGCCTCGTGACCCATGGTCACATCGTCCTCGCGCACGTCCACGTAGGGGTAGGTGTCAGAACGGGAGATGGTGTCCACCAGCAGGGCGTCACACACCACGGAGGACTTGGAGTGCTTAGCACCCTCGCGCACCTGAACCAGGCCACGGTAGGCGCTACGGCCACCGTTACGGGCCACGGACTTCGACACAATGGTCGAGGAGGTGTTCGGTGCAATGTGAACCATCTTCGAACCGGTGTCCTGGTGCTGACCCTCGCCAGCGAACGCGATGGACAGGGTCTCACCCTTGGCGTGCTCGCCGACCATGTAGACGGCGGGGTACTTCTGGGTGACCTTCGAACCGATGTTGCCGTCCACCCATTCCATGGTGGCACCCTCGTGCGCAACCGCACGCTTGGTCACCAGGTTGTAGACGTTGTTCGACCAGTTCTGAATCGTGGTGTAGCGAACGCGGGCGTTCTTCTTCAGCACAATCTCAACCACTGCGGAGTGCAGGGAGTCGGACTTGTACACGGGGGCGGTGCAGCCCTCGATGTAGTGAACGTAAGAGCCCTCGTCAGCGATGATCAGGGTGCGCTCGAACTGGCCCATGTTCTCGGTGTTAATACGGAAGTACGCCTGCAGCGGGATTTCCACGTGAACTCCCGGGGGAACATACACGAAGGAACCACCGGACCACACTGCGGTGTTCAGCGCGGAGAACTTATTGTCACCAATCGGGATGATGGAGCCGAAGTACTCCTTGAACAGCTCGGGGTACTCGCGCAGACCGGTGTCGGTGTCGACGAAGATCACGCCCTGCTTCTCCAGGTCCTCACGAATCTGGTGGTACACGACCTCGGACTCGTACTGTGCAGCCACACCCGCGACCAGCGAGTTACGCTCCGCCTCGGGAATACCCAGGCGCTCGTAGGTGGTGCGGATATCCTCGGGCAGTTCCTCCCAGGAGCCGGCCTGACCCTCGGTCGAACGCACGAAGTACTTGATGTTGTCGAAGTCGATTTCGGAAAGATCCGCGCCCCAGGTGGGCATGGGCTTACGCTCGAAGAACTTCAGCGCCTTCAGACGCATGTCCAGCATCCACTGGGGTTCGTTCTTCTTCGCGGAGATGTCACGCACGACGTCCTCGTCCAGGCCGCGCTTTGCTACCTGGCCTGCTTCGTCGGAGTCTGCCCAACCGTACTCGTAGTTACCAATGCCCTCGAGTTCGGGGTTCATCTCCAGGATCTCTGAAATGACGGTATCGTTGGCGTTCTGCCCAACTTTCTCAGTCATTACGGCCTTTCTTCGATGGTTATTACATTCTCTCCGCCACCTGCCGGATGCAGGCGCGGTAGTCCTTGGGGTTCGAGCCGCCGGCTAGACGCTCGGCTTCTCAGCCGGCGTGCCGTCATCGGGCTCGGTCGGCGTGGCTGGTTTCGTCGACTTCGCGTTCTCCGCCACGGTCTCTCGGTTCAGCGGCACGTGCGTGGTGCACACGTGCGCGCCCGAGGCCATCGTGGAGAGCCTGCGAACATCAACGCCCAGAAGATCAGAAATAATCCCGGTCTCCTGCTCACAGAAGACCTGGAAGTCTTCGGCCAGGTCGCGAACCGGGCAGTGGCCCTGGCACAGCTGGATACTCGCGAGGAAGTGCTCCGGCACGCTACGACCCACGGGAGGCTCGGTCACCTGCGCGGTGGCCACGAAACCGTCCCTGCTCATGGCCTCGGCGAGCGCCTTAGCTCGGGCGGCCACGTTGTCTCCGGCGGCTTCCACCACCGGGCGGTAGCGCGCCTCCATCTCGGCTGCGCGGGCGGAGGCGAAGGCCTCCAGCGCCCCGTCGCCGACGGTATCGCGCAGCATCTGCAGGGCGTTACGCGCGATGAGCAGGTAGTCGTTGCCGAGCCGCTCGTGCCCCTGCGGGGCAATCACATAGCGGCGGGCCGGGCGTCCGGCACCCGCGCCGTGCTTCTTAATGGGGGCGACCTCGATCATGTTGCTTGATTCGAGGGCGTCCAGATGGCGGCGGACCGCGGCGGGGGTCAGGCTGAGCAGCTCCCCCAGGCTTGCAGCGGATACCGGTCCGTGGTTAAGAACGCCGCGGAGCACGCGGTCCCGGGTACGTTCCTCAGCCTCGGCCTTACGCTTGGATGTGCGTGCCGCGGAGGACTTTTTGGTGGAAGCACTACAAGAGCCCGACGCTACACCTCGGGTGCCGCCTCGGGTCTGTGCCTCACGCTCGGAGGAGCGCTGAGATGTCTTGTTCACGGAATACACAAATAAAGTATGTCCTAATTGTTTTTTCTTTGGCTAGTTAGGTCTTCCTATTTGATGACTTTTTTACCCGAAGCTGAATGTTGATCGTCTTAAAAATGTGTTGAGCACGTGAGGTAGTGCATAGAATATAGGGGTATATCACGCGAATAAATCGAAAGTTATGCCCATGGAGACCACCACCGCACGCGCGGACCGCTCAGAGGAGACAGCCTCCTCCCCCACGGCGCGCAGGCTCACCGTCGCCGAAGAACCGGCGCTGAGCATCAAGGACCTCATTAAAGAGTTCAAGCCCTCCCGAGCGTTCCGCAATAAGCACCCCGAACGACTCACCGCAAGCGGCTACTACCGCGCCGTCAACCGGGTAAATTTGCGTGTCTTCCCCGGCGAAGTGGTGGTTCTTCTCGGCGCGAACGGCGCAGGTAAGACTACGACCCTCGCCTGCGCCCAGGGCCTGCTCAAGCCCACCCGCGGTACCGTGCGCCTGCTCGGCGAGAACCCCCTCCTGGCAGACCCCGAGCTGCGCGCCAAGGTCGGCATCATGCTTCAGGACGGCGGCCTGCCCAACGCCATGCACCCCATCCCGCTGCTCGAGCACATCGCAAGCATGTACACCGACCCCTACCCGGTTGAAGAGCTCGCGCACCGCCTGGGTATCGACGCGTTCAACGGCACCACGATTCGGCGACTCTCGGGCGGTCAGAAGCAGCGCGTGGCGCTCGCGGCGGCCCTCATCGGCAAGCCGGACGTGCTCTTCCTCGACGAGCCCTCCGCGGGCCTGGACCCGCAATCGCGCAACGTCGTATTCGAAATTATTCGCGAACAGCGCGAGCGCGGCGTGGCCATCGTGCTCACCACGCACCTGATTGACGACGCACAGAAGCTTGCCGATTACGTGTACATCATCGAGGACGGCGCCACCGTGCAGGAGGGCACCGTTCCCGAGCTGATCGCTAACGACGGCACGAACCGCCTGCGCTACACCCTGGATGCTCCCACCCCCAGCCGCGAGGAGCTGCTCCCGGCGCACCTGCGGGCCGGTGTGAAACTCATCGAGACGGTCCCCTACGTTCCCGCCTCGGAGGAGCACCCGGCCGTGACCGGTGAGTACGAGCTCGTCGGTCCCCTGCGCGCGGAGCACCTGGCGGCCTTCACCGCGGCGCTGGCCGAACGCTACCTCATGCCAATTTCTCTCAAGATGGAACCGAAGACCCTCGAGGACGTCTTCCTCGATATTTCAGGACGTGATATTCGATGAGCCCCACCGCTTCTACCGACCGCGAGCAGAGCACGAGCGCTGCGGCGGACACCTCCGCCCGGGGCGTCGCCATCGACGAGGACGAGGAGTACATCCCGCCCCGCGCGAACTACCCGCTCGTGCGCGTGATTGAGCAGGGTCGTTACGAGACGATGGCGATGCTCCGCAACGGCGAGCAGCTGATGCTGAACATCATCTTCCCCATCATGGCGCTTCTGGGCCTGCGCTTTACGGGCCTGATTGACGACTACGCCCATTCGGTGGGGGTTTCGCGTATGGATGCGGCGGTCCCCGGCGTGCTGGCCCTCTGCGTCATCTCCACGGCGCTGTCGGGCCAGGGCATCGCGACGGGCTTCGACCGCCGCTACGGCGTGCTTCGCTTTCTGGCGACCACTCCCCTGGGCCGCAACGGCCTGATTCTGGGCAAGTGCATCGCCGTGGTGGTCGTACTGATTATCCAGTTCGTGCTCGTGGGCGTGGTCGGGTACGGCCTGGGTTGGCGTCCGGACGCCATCGCCCTCTCGCGAGCCTTCCTCACCCTGTTGCTGGGTGCAGCGGCCTTTACGGCGCTGGGCCTGCTGATTGCCGGTACGGTGCGCGCGGAGGCGACCCTCGCGATTGTGAACATCGCCTGGGTGGTTCTGGCCGGCGCGGGCGGTGTGCTGTTCCCGCTCAGTTCCTTCCCCGATTGGTACGGCGCGATCGTGTCGTGGTTCCCCTCGGCGGCTCTGGGCGAGGCTCTGCGCGGCAACTTCATTCACCACCAGTGGATGGCGGACCCGCACTGGGTTCTGACGGTTTGGACCGTCATTCTTGGCCTGATTGCCTCGCGCAAGTTCAAGTGGTCCGACTAGCCTGACTGCGCCCCTTCGACCTGCGCTTCATGGCTGGTGCTTCACGACCGGTACTTCACCCGATGCCCCGCGGCTTTCGAATTATTCGAAAGCCGCGGGGCATTGCCGTGTCCGGGTGCGGCTGTCAACAAGAGCTGCGAGCAAGAGTCCGCAAGCGGGTAGGGGGCAAGCCGTGAAACAGGCGCGGGGCAGATGGGGAGTTTCAGAGGCACCCGCGCAGCCAAACCCGATAGCCGGCGTTCGGGGTTAAAAAGAAAGCCCCCTCCTGCCGAACCACGAGTCCAACCACCACAGCTGGACTCCATCACGTTCATGTTCGGAGGAGGGGCTTTAATCACCGAGGGGCGGACCGACCCAACCACTGTCTCGGTCCGCAACCTTCCCGCTCAACCTTAACATGAGCTTTACCGCCCCTCAAAATCTCTTATAGCTGAAGGAAGCCCGCGCCGCACCGATTCCGTGCCGATTCGGCACCGCCTCAACGGTGCGCTCACCCGGCGCTCTCGGGCGGGCGGCGTTCCACCCTGTGAATGTACACACCCTCACATCAGATAGTGCGGCGGAGTGAACTATCCTTGTTAAACGAAAAGGACGCAACCAGCCTCCGGGGCACCCGCCGGAACGCACCGCGCGGAATAAACACCCCCGGGGTATCGTTACGCCCCATGGACAGGGCGTCAGCACCTAGCCGCTGGCGCATCCACTCACCCTTGCGAAAGGACACCCACGTGGCAGAAAACCTCCAGTGGACAGAAACCGATCAGCGAGCCGTTGACACCGCCCGCATCCTTGCCGCCGACGCCGTGGAGAAGGTCGGCTCCGGCCACCCCGGCACCGCGATGAGCCTGGCCCCGGTCGCCTACCTGCTGTTCCAGAAGGTCATGAACCAGGACCCGGCCGACGACCGCTGGGAAGGCCGCGACCGCTTTATCCTCTCCCCCGGCCACACCTCCCTGACCCTGTACACCCAGCTGTTCCTCGGCGGCTACGGCCTCGAGATGAAGGACCTGGAGGAACTGCGCACCTGGGGTGCCCTCACCCCCGGCCACCCCGAGTACAAGCACACCAAGGGTGTTGAAATCACCACCGGTCCGCTCGGCCAGGGCCTGGCCTCCGCCGTTGGTTTCGCCTACGCACAGCGTCGTATGCGCGGCATGTTCGACCCCGAGGCTGCCCCGGGCACCTCCCCCTTCGACCACCACATCTACGTCATCGCCTCCGAGGGTGACGTGCAGGAAGGCGTCACCGCAGAGGCTAGCGCGCTCGCGGGCCACCAGGAGCTCGGCAACCTGATTGTCGTCTGGGACCGCAACCACATCTCCATTGAGGAAGACACCGACGTCGCCTTCACCGAGGACGTGGCCAAGCGCTACGAGTCCTACGGTTGGGACGTTCAGCGCGTGGATTGGACCCGCACCGGCGACTACGTCGAGGACGTCGCCGAGCTGTACGCCGCTATTGAGCGCGCCAAGGCCGTCACTGACAAGCCCTCGTTCATCGAGCTGCGCACCATCATCGGCTACCCCGCACCGCACAAGCAGAACACCGGCGCAGTGCACGGCTCCAAGCTCGGCGCCGAGGAAGTTGCCGCCACCAAGGAGGTGCTCGGCTTCGACCCCGCCAAGAGCTTCTTCATCGAGGAGAACGTGCTCGAGCACACCCGTCAGCTGCGCGAGCGCGGCGCCGCTGCACATAAGGCATGGGACGAAAAGTTCGAGGCATGGGCTAAGGCTAACCCCGAGCGCGCCGCACTGTACAACCGCCTGGTCGCGGGCGAGCTGCCCGCCGACTACAAGGCCGCCTTCCCCGTGTTCGAGGCCGGCACCTCCGTGGCAACTCGCGCGGCATCCGGCACCGTCATTAACGCTATCGCCGAGACCTTCCCCGAGCTGTGGGGCGGCTCCGCCGACCTGGCCGGCTCGAACCTGACCACCATCAAGGGTACGGATTCCTTCAACCCGGTATCGCGTAGCACCGAAGACTGGACCGCGAACCCCTACGGTCGCGTGCTGCACTTCGGTATTCGCGAGCAGGCCGCCGCAGCGATCGTCAACGGCATCGTGCTCTCCTCGCCGACCCGCGCATTCTCGGGCACCTTCTTCGTGTTCTCCGACTACCAGCGTCCGGCGGTTCGCCTCTCGGCCCTGATGGGCGTTCCCTCGCTGTACGTGTGGACCCACGACTCCATCGGCGTGGGCGAGGATGGCCCGACCCACCAGCCCATCGAGCACCTCTCCTCCCTGCGCGCCATCCCCGGCTTCGACGTGGTTCGCCCCGCGGACGCCAACGAGACCGCCGTCGCATGGCGCACCATCCTGGAGAAGTCCGATCGCCCCGCGGGCCTCGTGCTCTCCCGCCAGAACCTGCCCGTCTGGGCTCGTGAGGATGTGCACCCCGACGCCGAGGGCGAGAAGTTCGCCTCCGCAGAGGGCACCGCACGCGGCGGCTACATCATGGCTGACACCGAGGGCACCCCGGACGTCATCCTGATTGCTACCGGCTCCGAGGTTGAGCTGGCCGTCCAGGCTCGCGCAACCCTCGCCGAGCAGGGCATCGCGGCTCGCGTGGTTTCCATGCCTTCGCGCGAGTGGTTCGCTGAGCAGGACGCAGAGTACCGCGAGTCGGTCCTGCCCTCCTCGGTTGCAGCGCGTGTCTCCGTCGAGGCTGGCCTGGCGATGAGCTGGTACGACCTGCTCGGCACCGCCGGCCGCGCCGTATCCATCGAGCACTTCGGTGCATCCGCCGATGCGAAGACCCTGTACCGCGAATTCGGTATCACCGCGGAGGCTGTCGTGGCTGCCGCTAAGGAATCTATCGCCGCCGCTAAGTAGGCAATAACAACGCCGCGGTAACTGCCGCGCACACTGCGCTCCCCCTGTACGGGTGGGGTGCGGACGCAACGGGGAGGCTCCGGCTGACCGCTCAGCCGGAGCCTCCCGCCGCCCAGTAGTTTTCACTGATATCTCAAATTTCATTTCGACAAAGAATCGAAGGTTTTCACATGTCTGAGTCCACTCAGAAGCTTTCCGACGCCGGCGTCTCCATCTGGCTTGACGACCTCTCCCGTGAGCGTCTGACCAGCGGCAACCTCGCCGAACTCATCAAGACCCACAACGTGGTCGGCGTGACCACCAACCCCACCATCTTCGCCGGTGCGCTCTCCAAGGGTGCCGCCTACGCCGAGCAGATGCGTGAGCTGGCCGCCGCCGGTGCCGACGTCGAGGAAGCCGTCTTCGCCGCAACCTGCGACGACGTGCGCAACGCCTGCGACGTGTTCGAACCCATCTACAAGGCATCCAACGGTTTTGACGGCCGCGTCTCCATCGAGGTTGACCCCCGCCTGGCACGCGACGCCGAAGGCACCGCCAAGATGGCACGTGAACTCTACGAGCGTGTAGGCCGCGAAAACGTCATGATTAAGATCCCCGCAACCCAGGAAGGTCTGCGCCCCATCGCAGAGACCCTGGCTGCTGGCATCAGCGTGAACGTGACCCTGATCTTCTCCCTGACCCGCTACCGCGAGGTCATCAACGCCTACATGCTCGGCCTGGAGCAGGCGCTGGAGAACGGCAAGGACCTGTCCACCATCCACTCGGTCGCGTCCTTCTTCGTCTCCCGCGTGGACACCGAGGTTGACGGCCGCCTGGAGGCTATCGGCGGCGACGCCCTTGAGCTCAAGGGCAAGGCCGGTCTGGCCAACGCACGCCTCGCCTACGAGGTCTTCGAGGAAATGTTCTCCACCGAGCGTTGGGCTCGCCTGCAGGCACACGGCGCGAACGTGCAGCGTCCGCTGTGGGCCTCCACCGGCGTGAAGGACCCCTCGCTGCCCGATACCCTCTACGTGACCGGCCTGGTGGCACCGAACACCGTGAACACTATGCCCGAGGCAACTCTGAACGCCGTTGCCGACCACGGCGAGATTACCGGCAACACCATCGTTCCGAACTACTCCGAGTCGAACAAGGCTCTGGACGCCATCGCCGAGCGCGGCATCTCCTACACCGAGGTCGTCGAGAAGCTCGAGACCGAGGGCCTGTCCAAGTTCGATGTCTCCTGGGAAGAGCTGCTACAGACCGTCCGCGAGGCACTCGACAACGCTCGCTAAGACGTTGGTCGTCTCCTTCGTGAGGCGGCCGGATGCACTCCCCTAATCCGCCGGGTTCCGCCGTGGGACCCGACGGATTAGGGCGGCCCCCAGCTGACGAACCCAAAACGGTACAATACTGGGTACACACCTTCCACGATGCGGCATCGCCTCCGCGCGATATGGTACGAACCGCGCGCCGCACGAACCAACCAAGGCAATCAAAGGAATATATTGTGACTAACGGTCATGAAGCGAACCCCCTCAGGGATACTCGCGACCGCCGCATTACCCGCATTGCGGGGCCGTCCGCGCTCGTCTTCTTTGGCGTAACCGGTGACCTGGCCCGCAAGAAGCTGCTTCCGGCAGTGTATGACCTCATGAACCGCGGTTTGCTCCCGCCGAGCTTCGGCCTCGTCGGCTTCGGCCGCCGCCCCTGGAGCAATGACGACTTCCGCGCTTACGTGCGTGAGTCCGTTGAGGCAAACGCCCGCACCCCCTTCCGCGAGGACGTTTGGAACCAGTTCCAGCAGGGTATGCGATTCGTCGAGGGCGCCTTTGATGACGACGCCGCCTTCGAGAAACTCAAGAGCACCCTTGCCGAGCTCGACGAGCGTGGCGCACACGGCAACCACGCCTTCTACCTCTCCATCCCCCCGAAGGCCTTCGAGCAGGTCCTCACCAAGCTGGCCGAGCACGGCCTGGCATCGCACGATGCCGACACCGTCAACCCCGTCGACGGTTGGCGCCGCGTGGTCATCGAGAAGCCCTTCGGTCACGACCTGAAGAGCGCGCGCGAGCTGAACTCCATCGTGGAGGCGGTCTTCCCGCCCGACGCCGTGTTCCGCATCGACCACTACCTGGGTAAGGAAACCGTTCAGAACATCCTGGCGATGCGTTTCTCCAACCAGATGTTCGAGCCGCTCTGGAACTCCCACTACGTGGACCACGTGCAGATCACGATGGCCGAGGACATCGGCATCGGCTCCCGCGCAGGCTACTACGACGGCGTGGGTGCGGCCCGCGACGTCATCCAGAACCACCTGCTGCAGCTGCTCGCCCTCACCGCAATGGAAGAGCCCCTCAGCCTGGACGCCAAGCACCTGCGCGCCGAAAAGGCGAAGGTCCTCGAGGCCGTGCGCATCGACGACCTGCCGAACTCTTTCGCGGTCGGACAGTACTCCGCAGGCTACCAGGGCGGCGAGCACGTCAACGGCTTCTTCGACGAGAAGGACATTCCCGCCGACTCCCGCACCGAAACATTCGCCGCGCTGAAGCTCTCCATCGCCAACCGCCGCTGGGAAGGCACTCCCTTCTACCTGCGCGCCGGCAAGCGTCTGGGCCGTCGAGTCACCGAGATTGCCGTGATTTTCAAGAAGCCCGCACGCTCGCTCTTTGGTGAAATCGAGAACGCGCATGTCGGTCAGAACGCCATCGTGATTCGCGTGCAGCCCGACGAGGGCATGACCATTCGCTTCTCCGCGAAGGTTCCCGGCACCCAGATGGAAATCCGCGACGTGAACATGGACTTCGGCTACGGCCACTCCTTCACCGAGGAATCCCCCGAGGCCTACGAACGCCTCATCCTGGACGTGCTGCTCGGTGAGCCGCCGCTGTTCCCCCGCCACGAAGAGGTCGAGCTCTCCTGGAAGATTCTCGATCCCTTCGAAGAGTACTGGGAAGAACACCACATTAAGCCCGAACCCTACGAGTCCGGTTCGTGGGGTCCGCGTTCGGCAGACGAAATGCTCGAACGCGACAACCGCGCTTGGAGGCGCCCGTGATTTCGCATCTGCACCACACCACCGTTTCCGCCATCAACAAGGAACTGAGCCAGCTGCGCGCCAACAACGGCAGCCTCAGCAGCGGACGTGTGCTCACCCTCGTTGTGCTCGCCGAGAAGGGCCACTCCCGCGAGGCCATGCGCGCGGCGATTCGCGCCTCCCACGAGCATCCGAGCCGCATCATCGTGCACATCTCGCATGACCCGCTCGACTCCGACCAGCTGGACGCCGAAATCCACCTCGGCGGCGACACCGGCGCATCCGAGATGATTGTTCTGCGCGGCTGGGGTAGCGCATCCCGCCCGACCGAAGCACTAATCTCCGGTCTGCTGCTGCCGGACTCCCCCATCGTGGTCTGGTGGCCGCACTCGGTGCCCGAGAACCCCGCCAAGGATTCGATTGGTCGCATCGCCCAGCGCCGCATCACCGATTCTGCGCGTGCGGCGGACCCGAAGGCTGCCCTGACTCACCTGGCCGAGGTGTACCGCGCCGGCGACACCGACCTGGCTTGGACCCGCCTCACCCTGTGGCGTACTCAGCTGGCCGCGCTCCTGGAGCAGATGCCCGCCTCCCCCGTGCGCCGTGTAGTCGTGTGGGGTTCGGGCAAGTCTCCGTCCGTGGTTCTGCTCGGTACCTGGCTCGGTTGGATGCTCAACGCACCCGTGCACCTGGCCACCATCGGTGCGGCAAACCGCGGCCTGTACCGCGTCAGCATTGAGCGCGAGGACGGTTCGGTGACCATGTTCCGCCCCGGCGTGTCCGTGGCGACCATTTCCACCCCGTACGCGCCCGATCAGCAGATTGCTCTGCCGGTACGCACCCTGGCGGAGTGCATCTCTGAGGAGCTGCGCCGCCTCGACCCGGACGACACTTACGGTGACGTGCTGAAGCAGGCGCTGCGCACTGTCACCCTCGTGGACGACACCTGCCAGCCTGAAGACACGCTGGACCTCGAAGAATACCCGGAGGTTTTCGATGCCTAAGATCCAGAACATGGGTTCCTCCACCCCCGTCCTGGTGGCGCACCCGACCCGCGAGGCTCTCGCAGCGGACGCGGTGACCCGCATCCTCGACATCATTGAGCATGTGCTCTCTGAGCGCACGATCGCCCACATTTCGCTGACCGGCGGCACGATGGGTATCGCCACCCTGAAGGCGTGGGCTGAGAACGAGCGCGTGAAGGATATCGACTGGTCCCGCGTGCATTTCTGGTTCTCTGATGAGCGTTTCGTGCCCGAGCGTAGCCCCGAACGTAATGACGGTCAGGCTATTGAGGCGCTGCTCGCTCCCCTGCTGTCGCACGGCCTGGTTGTGGGCAATGTGCACCGCATGGGTCCATCCGATATTTTCACCGGCCTGGAAGCTGCAGCTGAGCACTACGCCTTTGAGATGCGTGACTACGCCGGTTCTGCACCGACTGTGAGCGTGCAGATGCCCGAGGGCGCAACCGAATTGCCGCTGGCTGGCGGTCACGGTGGCGGCGCGGGTCACGAACACGGCGGCTCCGGCGGCTGTGGTTGTGGTGGCGGCGGTTGCGGTTCTTCCGCACCCGAGCAGTCCCTCGAAGAGACCACTCTCGAAGACTTTGACGCTGCCGCTGAGGCTGCCGAGTCCGCCGGTGGTTGCGGATGCGGCGGCGGTGGTTGCTGCGGTGGTGGCGGTGGCCAGTGGCCCGCACCGGTCTTCGACATCACCCTGCTGGGCATGGGCCCGGACGGCCACATCGCTTCCCTGTTCCCGGGCCGTAAGCAGGTTCTGCTGGGTACCGGTCTACCGGAGGATCCGGTTGAGGGCGGTAAGGCCGTGACCGTCATGGTTTCTGACTCGCCGAAGCCCCCGGCTGAGCGCGTGTCGGTGACCCTGCCGATTATCAATAACTCCCGCAACGTCTTCTTCCTCATCACCGGTGAGGATAAGCAGGATGCGACCAGCCGCCTGCTGGCTGGCGCGAAGCTGGACGCTGAGGACCTGAACGCGGAGCTGCTGCTGGAAACCCCGGCGGTGGGTGCGCGCGGTAAGAAGCAGACCCTGATTTTTGCAACTGAGGAGTCGCTGGCTCCCGAGAACCGCCCGTAAGGTTCGGTTCTGGTTCGGTTCTGAACTGCATCAACAAAAGGGTGGAGCCCGGATAGGTGACTATCCGGGGCTCCACCCTTTTCTACGCCCGCTTACTGCTCAGGGGCGGCATGATTCTGCGGCTCTTGCTCCTCCGAAGATTCATCTGCCTCAAAGCCCACGTAAAGTGCCGCCAGCGAGGGAACCGTCGCCTCCAGCACCTCCTGAGCCTCCTCTGCGGTCGGGGCGAGCTTCGCACCGGTCAGACGCAGGTACTCGCGCACCGTCATGGGCTGTGCCCAGTCGAAGTGTTCGCGCACGGCGGTGATGTTCGCGCCGGACTGCAACACGTTAATGCCGCGGGCAAGACCGATGTCCGTCACCTTCACGATGGCGTCGGTCTCCTCCGGGATGTCGTACGGGTCGCGGTTCTGCAGGTCCACGATGAACGGCAGCACGCCGCGGCTCTCAGCACGCAGGGCGAACTTGGTGTGCACCTGGCTCACCTCGTGTACCTCGCCCACGCCCACGGCGGGAACCAGCATGAAGCCCGCCTGCAGATCGTTCACCGCGTCCAGGGTGTGCGCCTGCCCGAAGCCGGAGTACAGTTGCACCACCGGCACGAGGTAGCACACCTCCGCCTTGAGCGCCTTGCGTGCCTCAATGTCGATGTACTCCCAGGCGCCGCCGGTACCGTCCGTAATGTCACCGGAGTGGTGCGCGTAAATGGCGCCCTGGCTGTTCTTAGCGGTCTGCGACCAGTAGCTGATCTTGTCCATGTAGTTGCCTTCGGCGTCGAACATCATCAGCGACAGGTCAATGTCCACGCCCTCATCCCAGAAGCAGAAGAGGCGAATCACGCCGGTGGGCGGCAGGTGCACCGTGGAGGTGTTGTAGCGGCCCATGCCGTCCAGGGAGGGGCGGGCGCTGCGGGTGTTCAGCGGCATGACCATGTCCCCCACCTCGTCGGGCAGGTAGATGCTGGTCTCGGCAAGGCGGCCGGACAGACCAATCTCAACCAGGCGTTCCAGCAGGTCCAGCACAGTCGGGCTGTACTCGCGCGCCGGAATCATGGTGGCGATGCCGGTCTTGGACAGGTTCATGCGCTGCGGGGCGGCAGGCTGAGCCTTCTGAGCGGAAGCCGCGCGGCGCTCCTCACGCTGGCTTGCGGCAGGTTCGGAACCGACCGGGATAGAACGCATCGGGTTCTCCGGGCCGGAATTAGCGCCGAAGAACGAACCCAGCGGATTCGGAATGCCCGCGTTCTGCATGATGTTCTGAACCCTGGCGACGCCCTCCGGGTTGCGGCGCGCGTAGTCAGCGAGCTCCCGGTCCTCCTGCACCGCCACAGGGTTGGCGGGGCGTTCCTTCGGCGGATTCGCAAGCGCGTTACGCTGCAGGGTCACCAGGTTGCGGATCTGCACCAGGATGGGCGCGGAAACGCGCGGCGCCACGGCAGCAAATGCGTCAAAGATGATCTGCTGGCCGGGGCTCGGTGCGGTGTCGATGCCGTAGCGCGGCACCTCAAACGCAGTCAGGGCGCGCACCAGCTGGCGCGCGAACACGCCGGGACGGGTCGAGAGCAGACGTGCCACGTTCTGCGCATCCCGGGTGGCGTATGCGCGGTCCACCAGCGACTCGAAGCTGTACACCTCACCGCGGTACAGCTCGTCAGCCCAGCGGCTCAGCGCGGTCAGTGACGGGTAGTCGCCGGGGTGAATCGCCTTGACGAGGCGCTTGTACATTTCGGCGCCGGGCGCGCTGTCGTAGCGGGCACCGACCGGGTCGGCTTCCAGCACCCGGTTGAGCAGGTGCGCGATGCGGGTGCGTTCGCTACGGCGCAGCTTCAGGCGCGGGGCGGTGCTCAGGCTCAGGTCCCCCACCGTGCCGTTGAAACGCAGGCGCGAGTATGCGGCGGCGAGAGCGAGCGCCTCCTTCATGGTGCGCAGGTGCTCAGCGTCTTCGGGGTGCAGGCAGGCGGCGATGAACACGCGGTTTTCGCGGCTGGTGTTCTCCGGTCGGGCAGCCGGCAGGGCGTCATGCTGGGCGAGGAAACGGCGCAGCGCCACAAGGTCGCGCTGGTCGGTCTGGTTGTACGCCTGCTGCTGACCGAGCAGCTGCCGGTAGAGGGCGCCCGCCATAATCAGGGCGTTCTGCACGCCGCTGACCATCTGCAGGGGTCGGCGGTTGCGTTCCATGCTCGTGAAGTTGGCGCGGCTCATCGGCTGCTGCCACTCGTAGGGCACGTAGTTTTCGGGCAGACCGCCAACGATGCGCTCGGTACCGTCCGGGTTGTAGTACGGGTTGGAGAGGTAGTGCATGATCTGCTCGGTGTAGCGCTGCTCTTCGGGGAGCGCCAGGGCGCGCAGATCAAAGTCGCGGCGGAACACGCGGCCGGGACGGTACCCATACTCGTAGGACCAGATGGTCAAGAACAGGGCAAATTCGTTGGCGCTGACCTTCAGCGCCTGGGCGAGGGATTCCTCGCTGAGGGTCAGGCCGCAATTGCTCAGGGCGGACACTCGCCCCAGGTCGGTGTCGAATACGCCGGCCTGGTGCCGCTCATTAATGCTCGAGTAGTTCGAGCGGTAGGAGGGGTCGTACAGGTCGGTGAAGACATACACGCCGTAGCGGCGCATCAGGATGAGGCGCACGAGGGGGCTGAGGCCTTCGGGGGCTTCACCCTGAAGGTAGGCGGACTCGTTGAGGTAGGGTGATTCCTGCAGGTAGGGGGATGCGTCGTAGGGGGTAGTCACGGGTCGTCCTTTCCGTTGGTCTCACCCGACTGTCACCGTCGGTGGTGTGCGGCTATGTTCTTATCGTAGCGGCGTGGGCGCGGGTTGTCGCTGGGTTTGGTCATCGGTGACCTGCGGGGGTAAATATTCGCGGGGAGCAACCGACCGTTACGTATCGCGGAGCCGGGGCGGCGCTTATCCGCCGCGTGCTTGTCCATCAGCCGCTTATCTGTCGGTCGCTTATCCTGCCGGCCGCGCGGGAACGGGGGTTAAAAGAAAAATGGCGGGAAGCGAAGAATCCGACAAATATAAGAAAAAGATATTTCAGAAAGTAGGACTCTTCATGATCCGCCATTACCTATAGACTACTCCCGCCCCGCGACGGCGGTCAAGCCGTTTCGTCACCGAAGCATGCTCGGGGTTTTCTACCCGCCGGTGAGGCTCTAGCTAAGGGGCAAGTAGCCTCACCGGCAGGTAGGTTTTTCGGGTTAGGACTCTCGGGTTAGGACTCGCCCAATAGCGCGAGCGCGGCCTCGCGGGCGGCAAGCGCCTCCTCGGTCTTGCGGGCAGGCACGGCGGCTAGGGCGCGTAGTGCTTTCGCTATGACCGTGGAGCCCTTCATCTGCGGTTCCAGCTCGGCGGGAATCTCAACAGGAGTGCCGTACAGTTCGGCAAGCTCAACCGCCAGGCGCACATAGTCGCCGCCCTTCGTCAGCCCATCAACCATCGGTAGCAGCAGGCGCAGAACCTGCAGCACACGCCAACCTGCCAGCGGACTAATAGCCGACACCTCACGCAGGGTCGCCACCAGGCGGGTCGGAAGAACCATCCCGTCCTCCAGCGCCCACTTCAGGGTCTCCGCGAAGGTTCCTGTATCCAGCAGGCCCGCCTCAAAGAGTGCCGCAATGGCCTCTGCCGCCGCCAGACGGTACTCAGGATTCTTCGCGCTCGCCACGTAGCCGAGCAGGGTGCAGGTCGGGGCGCCCACCTGCACGGTGGACTCCCTCAGCGCACGCATGAGTACGGGAACGGGGGTGACGGTCTTCTCCTCAACGCACTGCGAAGCGGCGAACAGGAAGTATGCCGAGAGCAGGTCCGGGTTGTTCTGAAGCAGCCAGGACGCCCACTCGGTGAGAGCGATAATATAGTCGCCCCGCCACCCATCGACGCTATCGAGATTCAGTAGGTACACGAAGGGAATGAACGCAGTGTTCAGCGCTTCGTAGGCGATGGCCTCCTCGGGGCTCATGCCAGCGGTTGCGCGGCTCAGCGCTTCGCGCGCCTCATCCGCGGTATCCACAATGTCGCCCTTGACCTGCCACATGGACTGGTACTTCACGAATTCCTCAGCGTTAAAGTTTTCGAAACCTGCCTCGCGAAGACGACCTTCCTGGCTGGCTTGCCGGTATTCCTCAATTCGATCAAAATCGAGACCGCGGTTGTAGCCGCTCCAAGGGATGTCCAGGCTGGAGACCATGCGGTACGTCCAGTCACTGTAGGTAAGCTGACGGGCGGGTAGCGGGGCACTCAGCAGGCGCACCGTGCGTCCTTCCGTGTGGTACTCTCCCCCGGCGGCAACGGCGCGCATCTGCTCGCGGAAGATCTCGTGGAGGTCGCGGTAACCCTTCAACGGCTTGTAGTCAGCATTCCAGAGATGGTGTTTATTTTGAATAGTTAGACGTATCATCTCTTCCTTGCTCAGGAGCGCGTTACTCGGGTGAGCTCGTGCAACCATCTCACTACGGTCGGAATACTGCAGGAGCGGCGTGAGCTCGGGTAGCTCCCATGACTCGTATCCTGCGGCCTCGGCGTTAGCTTCCAATACTGCGCGGAGAACAGACATGTAAGCGACGTTGTTGTAGTAATATTCGCTGGCAATCTTGCGCAGGGTACGCAGTTGCTGCTGACCCGCCGGTGCCAGCTTGTCGGTCGCGGCAAAGTGGTAAAGACGCACCAGGTTCTCTCCCCTAGTGCGGGGAGATTCGTCCCCGGTAATTCGACCCGAGGTGGTGTTCGATTCCTCAATCAGCAGAGTGCAGAACTCGTTCAGATCCGCAATGGGGGTGAACGGCTCATGGTGCGGGGTGCCGGGCAAGAGCACCGGCGGTACCTCTACGGAGGCGCCCGCCGCCGCCTCCTCTTCCGCCTGGGGTAGGCGGTCTTCGGGCAGGCAGGCTTCCGCAGCGCCGCGCAGTTCCAGGGGTAGCACCTCGTAAGCCTCAAGGATGCGCTCAGCAACGTAGTTGGCGAGCGCCAGCTGCTCAGCGGTTTGCGCCTTCTTACGCTTGGCTTTGCTCAAACCAGCGTACTGGGTGGCGATGAGCTTGAGCAGGCGCAGGGCGCCGCGCTGAATCTTCTTTTCGGTGCGGTAGAGGTTCGCGCTGAGCGCGTCGATGAGCTGTTCCAGGTCGACCTGTTCGAGGGGCTGCAGGTCGGGGGTCTTCTGCAGGGCGGCGGGTGCGCAGGCTTTGAGCACGTTCTGCAGCATGGTCTGGGCGAATCCGACGGAGGCGCTGGGCTCTGCGGTGAGGACAGCCATGAGCTGCCCGAAGCGTGCCCGGTTTTCTGCGTCGGTGGGCTGCAGATCGGTGTAGACGGAGTGGAACGCAGCCGAGTTGAAGGCGCTGAAATCGCTGGTCAGGCCGCGTAGCAGGGCGTCCAGAATCTTGTCGCGGATGTCGAAGTATTCGCCCATGAGGCGGCAGAGTTCCGCGCTTTCGCCCATGTAGTTGCCGTAGCCCTTGAAGAGCACCCCTTCGGTGCGGAAGACAGCCCAAAACTCCTGGTCGAGCAGGGTCATGTCACGGGTGAAGAAGGTCTTGAGCTGGGCGTGATTACTGGCGCTGCCCTTCTTCACGCAGGGCAGGGCTTCGTGCAGGAAAAGGACCAGGTATTCGGGGGCATCGCAGCTCAGGTTACGGGCACGAAGCAGCATGTAGCAGGTTTCCCAAATTTTCTTCGAGCGCGCCCAAGAGTTCGGCAGGCCCTCAATGAAACGCAGAATCCACTCGTCGGGGCGTTCGGTGGCGCCGAGCAGGAACGCGTCAATCAGCTGCTGATCCGGGCGCTCCTCCCAGAGCAGGGTGCGCATGGCGCGACCGGCGGAACGGTGGTATTCCCAAGGGTCGCCGTCGGGGGTGCGCACGAGGGCGCCGGCAACGTAGGCGGCAAGCGGGGTGCGGTTAATGTGGTCGCTACCGATGACGCTCTTGGGGGTGAGGGTTCGGGCGAGGGAGGCGCGTTCCTCCTCGGTGGCGCCGGTGATGACGGCATGGTATTCCTGCACGTCAGTTGATTCTGCCGCCATGAGGGCTTTGAGGGCGGCGCGGCGCTCTTCGAGGGTGCGCTCCCCTGCGCTGTGCTCGTTAGGGTTATGCGGCTGGGCGGTATCAGTCATTGGTACCTGCTTTCGGAGTTGATGGTGAATGGTTGTAATAGAGTTGAACGGAGGGTTTGAACGGGTGCGGGCGGGGCGGTTAGCCCTGCACCTGGTTGAGGATATTCCGGGCGTACCGCGCCTTCTGCGAAGAACCGGTCAGCGTACCCAACCAGGCACGCAGCGGCTCATCCACGAGCTCCGCACGGGTGGCAGGGTCGAGAGTCGCCAACGCCTGGCTGAAGGCGCCCAGCAGCTTACCGAGCGAGTTCGCCCCGGTATCCAGGTGCGGTATGAGGCGCGCGAAGAAGCGCACCGCCGCCCGCGCATCCAGCTGGGCGAAGTCGGTGAGGGCGAGCGCCCAACGGTTCAGCATCGCCAGCGGCACAAAGTTCACGAAGCCTGCGGTGGCGTCCTCAAGGCTGAGCTGATCGTCCAGCACGCGGTGCATGATTTCCACGGCGAGGGAACGAATTTCGACACGCTGCTCCGAGAAGCCCGCGGCGAACACGAACGCGCAGGCGGGACCCCATGCGCCGGGGTGCGCCGCCAACGCCAAATACAGGCTCCGGTCAAAGGCGCTGTGATCCAAGCTGTACCAGTTGCTACTAGCGCAGTAGAAAGCCAGCGGTTCTGCCCGTGAGGGATAGAGCAGGGCGTACTGTCCTTCTTCGTCGTGGTGGGCGGTGGCGAGGCCGCGGAAAGCGTTCAGCTCGGGGGTGGAAGCACCGTGCGCCGCTCCGTTCAGCTGAAGGCCCCAGCTTTTTTCCCGCTGGGCTACCGTGATGGATTCCAGGTAGGGGTTGACGCGCCCGGTGGCGAGGGTGCCGTCGAGAGCGGAGCGGAGCACGCGAATCTGGGTAGGAGCAGAGCGCGGAGCGTCTTCCTCAGCGTTCTTCACGTATTGCTCTTCGAGGCTTTCAAGCAGAGTCAGCGCCTCAGCTCGGCGGCTCTGTGCATCCTGTCGCTGCTCGTCGGTAGCGTACGGAGGCAGCACCTCCGGCACATGCACACGCAGTAACGCCGCCGTGAAATCCTGGCGCAGGATGGTGGCTCCATCAGCCAGGTTCTTGGCGTACCGACGCACCAGGGTATCCGGATGCACCCACCCGCCGAACAGTTCAGGGGTGGCGAGCGGGGTGTAGCTCTGCCTGCTCTGCAGCACGCCGAGGGAATCCTTGAATCCGGTGCTGAAGAACGCGGCGTGGCGGGAGTACATGGTGTGCAGGTTCGGCACCGTACCGGGGTCTTCCTTCGGGGTCATCTCCGATGCTTTCGGGCGCTCACGCAGCTTCCCGGCGGCGGCAATAACCGTCAAGTGCGCGCGCATGTCGAACCATGTCAAACCCCAGTGGTTCAGCTTTTTCAGGCAGAGGGGAACAAGCTGTTCGAGCAGGTTTGGGCTCTGCGCGGTGCCGTCGGCGCTGAGCAGGTAGGCGGTGAGCAGTTCCAGCTCCAGCTCGCATCCGGCGTGCGTTTCGGGCTGGTCTGCTTCGCTGAGAGTGTCGGGGGTGGCGCAGGGCGCGACCTGATGGTGCAGGAGCGCGCGGGCGCGTTCTTGCACGTCGGATGCGGTAATGGCGTGCACGGGGGTGTCCCAGTACCGGTGGATTGCGGTGCGGGAGGCGGCGAGCGCCTCCGCGGCGACGGCCTCAATGTCAGCAGCTTCAGTGAGGGCGGCGCTGTCCTCGCCGCTCCCCCGGCTATTCTCCGGGCTGTACCCATCTTCAAGCAGCAGCGAGCCCTCTTCCTGAATCTGCGCCACAACCAGCGGATCCAGCTGGGAACGGTAGTCGCGGTAGAGCTCGCGGGCACGCTCGGCAAACACGATAGTCTCGGCGCTCGCGTTGTCTGCGGCGCCCGCCTGCACCCATTCTTCGAGGTGTTTGAGGGCGGCGGCTTGAACCTGCGCGTGGGTGTGGCTGAGCGCCATGACTACAGCGTCTTCGCAGGCGGCAGCATCGAGGGTGCCCTCCCGGTACAGCGCCTGGAGCATGGTCAGGATTTTGAGCGCGTTTGCTTTGGTTCCGGCGCATACGGCGGGTGCCGCGTAGGCGAAGGCGGTGGCATCCAGCACCTGCGGGTTTTTGCTCCAGAGGCGGTGAATATGCTGCACGCCGAGGGTCACGCTCGGACCGATGGGCGAGGAGAACAGCGTCAGAAATTCGCTCTGACGTGCCGCAATTTCTTCGGCGGTGAGTTTGAGTCCGGTGACCAGGCGTGAGAACCAGCCAACCCGGTACGCCGGGAAGTCACTCATGAGAGAGCTCAGGAGCGCATCAATCAGGCGGTCACGGCTAATCAGCCCGGTTTCGGTGGCTTCGATAAGGGCGCACGACCAGCCGGGGTTATTCTCCTTCTGCCCGGGCTTGTAGGAATCGCGCTGGGTGAGAGAGATGTCCCGGTTGCCTTCGACGGCAAGCATACCCCAGATAAGTTCTTCGCGGAGCTGTTCGTCCTCACGCAGCAGCGGAAGAATCAGGTCGGACTCACAGTTGATGAGGGCGGTGTAGTAGTCTTCGTCGTGTTCAAGGACCGTGCCGTCGTAGAGTTCGGCAAGTCTCATGGAGGCAGCGCCCGAGAACCAACCTGTCTCAATATAAGCTTTGACGCGGTCCTGCGTGACGGTTCCGGGCTTATTTTTGCCGACCTCGGAGCCGAACGGGGTGGTGACAATGTCGAAGTACTGCCAGCGGCGGTAAATCTGTTCGAAGGTACCGCCGACCGCCAGGATGTTGGCGAGATTGCGGTTGAAGTGCATGATGTCGCTCCAGGTTTTCTGCTGCCTGGTGAGTGGGTAAATGACTTCGCCGGGGAGCGGCTCGGTGATAACACCTTCGGGGAAGGTATGCGTTTCGGGGCGTTTGCTCATGGTGGTCTTTCGGGAGGAAGCTGAGGGGAGCTTTTGGGGCGTCGTCTTTTAGTGCGGTGCGTGGTGTGTCGGGGTGTTTACCCTAGCCGGCGGCGTGTTCGCGGTAGAGAATACTGACCGCCAGCGCGTGCTTGCAGGGGCCGCGCGTACCGCGGTACTTCAACCACCAGGGGCAGGAGCAGAGGTACCCCTCCACGGCGTACGGGTCGGCGGGCAGCACCACGGTGTACGTGTTCTCACTGCTGCGCACACTGTACTCACCGGTGCCATGCTCCCCCGCCCCGACCCGCTCAATAGCGCCGGAATCGGCAAGCTTTTTCGCGCCGACCAGGCGCGGGTGCATGGCGGTCAGCGCCTCCGGATGCACCGGCAGCGGGCGGTGGAAATACTCGCCGGCATGCGAGTCAAAACCAACCTGACCGGAGGAAGCCAGCAGGGCGAGGGCGTCGCGGGTTGCCGCCTCGTCCAGGCCTGCGCGGGCAGACATGACGGGCACGTCAATGCGCGGCTCGAAGGAAAGCAACACGCTGAGCATGTCAGCGTTCTGGGCGGTGTTCGGGTTAGACAGCGCCTGCAGCACGGATCCCTCACCGGAGAACCCGCGTGACTTTTCGGGGCTCAAACCAATGCTCAGGCGTGCGCCGGGCAGGTGCGCCACCCACACACTGGGCACGGGCGCGTTACCGGCGGTCACGGGCTCACTGTATGCGTCCAGGCGCTGAATGTGGCGGATGAGCGGCTCAAGCACACGCAGACGCTCGGGGCCCGCCACGCATACAGATCCGGCGGTGGCGCGGGTGGCAAGCCGCAGGGAACGCACGGCACGGGTCGCCCACAGGACCGCCTTGGTGCTGGAGTTACGCGGCAGGGAGTGGATGAAGGTTCGGGCGGCGGCAGCGTCCAGGCTGTGCACGGGGCTCATGCGGGATGAGAGCATCTGCGTTTCTGCAAAGCCCTTGAGCCAGCGGATGGGCAGCGGCACTTTTTCTTCCATGACGGAGCCGTCAAGGGTGGTGGTAAGCAGCCCGTCGTCGCCAACGTTCAAGTGGATGGGCTCCCCCGCCCGCAGGGAGGCGAGCGCGGCGCGCAGGGGCGGGTTGACGTCTACGTTGGTGACGCCTACGGCGCTGTGGCTGGCGTCGAGTGCGCTGGAGTCAACGTCGAGGCGCGCATACACTCCGCAGCAGGCGCTGAAGGATTCGAAGCGTAGGCCTTCGGCGGTGCTGGTGACAACGGGGTCTGCGGCGCGTAGGGCTCCGGCGAGGGAGCTGGGCGGCACGTAGAAGCGGGTGCGGGCGACCCGGGCGACGACCAATAGTGCAGTGGCGTAGACGTCTGCTCGTTCGAGGAACCCGGAGAAGAAATACGGGTGGGAGGCGGCGCCTTCGGGGGTGCTGCCGCCGCTGGTGGCGAGGCTGAGCGCGCGGGAGTCGGCGCCGTCGATGAGGGCTGACGGAGCGGTGTACGTGTAGTCGAGGGTGTAGGCGCTCATGGCTTCTTTGCCTTTCGTATGTGGTGTATACGTCCTATCATGCCGTAAAGATTCACGCCCCGCTACCGCTTTCGTCATTGCCGTTTGGTGCATAAAAAATCCCCGACATTCTCGGTTGAGAAGTGCCGGGGAGAAGCTCTAATTGGCTCACCTTCGGTGGGGTGGGCGTGGGCTCTAATGAGAGGCTCTGACTAGACGACGATCTGGCCGTTGAAGCGCAGGGCCAGGCCGTACAGGACCACTGCGATAACCCAGATGACGATTACGGTCACGGTCAGGCGAATCAGGTTCTTCGACGCCATACCGGAGGAGTTCAGGGAGTTGGTCATACCGCCACCGAACATGTCGGAGAGGCCGCCGCCCTGACCGCGGTTGAGCAGCACGAGCAGCACTGCAATCACGCTGGTGATGGCAATAATGACCATGAGTACGTTCATGATGACGTCCATGGGGACCTTCCTGTAGTCATTCTTCGGGCGGGGTCTGCGGCTTTCGCATTGCAGACAGACGGTTTAACTATACGCTACCGTCGCCGTTCGGTCACGTTGATTAGGTTTTTAGGCGGCGCGGTTAGTGCGGCGCTGGTACTCGCTGGGGGTCAGCTGCAGGGCCGCGGGCCGGTCGGTGAGCACGCGCTGGGCGGTGAGCTCATCGCCTTCAGTGTCGTAGGCGCGCACGTACCCGCCGTCGATGAGGTAGTAGGTGAATTGTTGCGCGGCCGCCCAGTAGGCGCCTCCTCCGGCGTAGAAGCCCTGGTCTACCCAGTCGCGCAGGGTGAGGGTCACGGGAATTTCGGGAGAGGAGGTGCGGCTGTAGAGCCAATCAAGGAATTCGTCTCGGCGGCTCTCGAAGTACTGGTATTCGGGCGAGGGCTCCCTGTACTCTTCGCCGCCCGCGTAGCCGAGGTTGCCGCCGTCATTGCCGGGCAGGCGCGGGGCGCTGACCCTGCGGTTGCGGATGTAGAGGAAGAGCATCGTGCCGATGAGGCCTGCGATGATGAGGGAGAATCCGAAGCTGAACATGCCGTTAAGTGTACGGGGCGAACCGTGCGGCGGGCACGTTCCGGATGGGTTTTGCGCCGAGGGGCGAACACCCCCGGCATCTTGCCCGCCGGCCGCGCATAGCCGGTTAGTGGGACTCCCCTGAGCGCAACTCCCCGCCACTTTGCTACCGAAGCTTACAGACTTACGGAGACGCACCCGTAAAGAAGCGCGGTTAAAAGGCGCGGCGCCCGGCCGGGTGAGTACCCGGCCGGGCGCCGTAACACTATGAGACGCCGTGATGCGTCGGGGTTTTATGCGTCGAAGCGTGCGATGGCTGCGAACTCTTCAGCCTGCAGGGATGCGCCGCCGACGAGCACGCCGTCCACGTCTTCCTTACCCATGATGGAGGGTGCGGAGGAGGACTTGACGGAGCCGCCGTAGAGAACGCGAACCTTCTCTGCAACGTCTGCGGAGTAGAGCTTAGCGATTTCCGCGCGGATTGCTGCGGACATTTCCTGAGCGTCCTCTGCGGTTGCGACCTTGCCGGTGCCGATGGCCCAGACGGGCTCGTAGGCGACGACCAGGGTCTCTGCCTGCTCTGCGGTCAGACCAGCGATGGAGCCGCGCAGCTGCTCGAGGGTGTACTCGACGTGGGTGCCTGCCTCGCGGACCTCGAGGGGCTCACCGACGCAGAGGACGGGGGTCAGGCCGTGCTTGTATGCTGCCTGGACCTTTGCTGCGCACAGCTCGTCGCTTTCGTGGTGGTAGGTGCGGCGCTCGGAGTGGCCGACGAGCACGAAGGTTGCGCCGAGCTTGGAGAGGAATGCGCCGGAGATTTCGCCGGTGTATGCGCCGGAGTCGTGGACGGAGAGGTCCTGGCCGCCGTAGAGGATGTCCAGCTTGTCGCCCTCGACGAGGGTCTGCACGGAGCGGATGTCGGTGAAGGGCGGGAAGACGGCAACTTCGGTTGCGGAGAAGTCAAAGTTTGCGTCGTCGAGGGTCCATGCGAGCTTCTGGACGAGGGTGACTGCCTCTGCGTGGTTGAGGTTCATCTTCCAGTTGCCTGCGATGAGGGGCTTACGCGACATAGTTCGCTCCTTAGCTGTCCCGCGCGGTATGCCGTGCGGGGTTGTTGTTCGGAATTTTCCTTTCCCATTTTAGAGGGTTGGCGGCATATTTTCACTGGTTCGGCGCGGTTTTATGCTGTGCCTTGACTATTCTCACCCCGCGTTCGCTGATTGCGTGGAACCCCGGATACGAAGTACCGGCAGGGTGGAGCTTAGGGGCTCTACCCTGCCGGTACTCTGCCGGTGGTGTTTGTCTACGGTGTGTTAGTAGCCACCTCGGAGAAGGTACGACGTGTAGCAGAAGAAGACAATCGTCAGAACAATCACAAGAAGCGCGGTAGCGCGCGCACTTATGGCGAGGGAACGCTTCCAGGGCAGTTTTCGGGTAGCGATCTTCTCAACGATGAGCGCCGCAAGAGCACAGTAGGTGAAGCAGACGCACAGCAAAACAACAAACGAAATGATGAGAGTAGCCGTTGCTATCGAGGAAGATTCCCAATAGGCGTAGTACATCCAGAGGTAAGGAGAACCTGCGATGAAGTAGGCCATGAATCCACCGATGGGAAGGCAGATGAGCGAGTACAGGCCCATACGCTTAGGCTCTGCGGGTGCGTTCTGGGTCGCTACTGTTTCGCTGGGAACTGCGGAGGCGGCGCCAGCTACGGCGGGCTCACGTCCGGGGCTCTGGAGGGTGGTTGCGGTAGGTACTGCGCTGGCTTCTACCGCGGTGCTTTCTGCGGCATTGTTCTGCACGGTATTTTCCTGTACAGCATTGCTCTGCGCAGTATTCTCCGGCAAGGGGCTACCCTGCACGGCGCTCCCCTGTGCGGGTACGCCGGGGTTCTGGGGCGGCTGTTCCATATGTCTCCTTGTTGTGGTTGGTGTGGTGTGGTTACTGGTGATGTCGTGCGGCTACCGAGAAGGTGGATTCTTATACCTCTAGCCCTTCGAGGGAGAATCCCGGAGGGTATAGCGGCGTGGCGTCCTTATCGTCTTCCACGAGCACCCAGCGGCCGCGCAGGTGCTCCGCGCAGAGGAAAGCGTACTCTTCCTCACCGGTCTTCAAGAACTTATCGATGGGTAGCTTCTCCCCCGTTTCGGATACGTAGAAGACAGCCTCATCGCGAATACGTCGTCTTGCTTGGTATCTCAATACCTGCCGACCATTCTTACTGCGGTCATTAATACCGGCGGTGGTAACCTGCAGACGGTACACATCCTGGTTGGCAATAAGCCAGCCGCGGTTTTCTCGGTAGAGCCGAAGAAGCTCAGGGGAAATAATCTCTTCCGGATTGATCACTTCAGAGAGCGGTTTGGTATCTCCGGTGTAGTAGAAATAGTTCAGGGCGGCATAAAAGTACGCCTGAAAAATATAGAAACCACCGCGGTTATACTCATTCATTCCCGGCTGCAGAACGGGGTACGGCACATTCTGGGCGGCGTGCTCTTCGGTGGCGGGCACGTACCTGCCGTTGCGTTCGTAGGCGGTGTACACCATAAACCCGGCTGCGCTTCCACGGTCTACGTAACCAGCATCAAACTTCTCTTCAGGTTCTAGAGCGATTAGTGCCCTATCTCGCTTGAGAAGACGAACTTCTTGCTTTTCCTCGTTGGTGGCGAGGATACCGGTCTGACGACCGACAAAGAGAGCGCCGAGGGTGCCCACGCCTGCTACAGCGAGGGCACGACGAGAAAAACGAGGCTTCCGCGGTTCCTGCTGATGAGCGAGTAGCTGACCAGAAGATACCGGCGGAGCTTCCGGGGAGGAACCCAGCGTTCCGTTCGTCTCCTGTTCCTTGCGTTGGGGCTCCATGGTTATGCCTCCTTTTCGGGGATGAAGTGGATATCCCAGCCGGGGTCGAGGAAACGGGAGCGCAGGGTGCCGTGGATTGCTCCGTCGCGGAGGAGTCCGCGCGTGTCGAATTCGGTGATGGGCTGTAGCTGCCCGGTGTCCTTGCGGAAGACTTTTGCTTCGGGGAGGATGTCGAATTTGACGTTCCAGTCGAAGATTTTTTGTTCTTCATTATGGATGCGCGGTTGTGCTTCGAGGATATGCATGGTCAGGATTTGTTGGTTGGGGGTGATGACCCAGCCTTTCCCGTCGTCAAAGATATCTTGAATGGCGGGGAAGAATAGTTCTTCGGCGGTCATTGCATATTCGAGGCGTCGCGAATCGGATGCCAAAAGCATATAGTTTTGGCATTGATAATAGTAGATATTATAGAATTCCAAATCAGCGGACGTTAGAAATTTAGTAAACGTATAGCTGTAATCTGGCGGCGGCGCAGAATATGCAGGGTGCTGCTGATTTGCCGGGGTGTAAATTCCGATCATGTCCGTATCGACAAGATGGTATTCTCCCCTATAGTCTTCTTGGTTGAAGAATTTTTTGGTCCACTCAGGGTCGACAGTCATTTCCTCTCCTTCCTAAAATATATCTCTCATTACCTAACGCTAATTTGAATTCATGAATCTATTTTGCATATTTTCACCCTTGAAAATCTCACCTGCCGCATCCCGGGGGTTTACACAAAAAATAATTCAATTGTTAAGAGTTAAAATATTCACTGAATCAGCTCAAGAAAAACACTCATTATTCATATAACAAATGAGATTATTAAACGAATAAATACCTTTAGCGAATAAAAATCTGACGTACCTGAGTTAGATGCTTGAGCCGCATCGTGAGAGCCTCAGCGCTCTCATCTTTAAAAGGTACGGGAACGGCATGAGCCTGAAAGGTAACCATGTATTTAGCTTCCGGAAGTTGAAGTTGATGTGACGGTGAACGAGCATCCTCGCTCACACTCGTTGCATGTGTGTTCCCTCTCGGTGACAGTGAGAATCACACACTCCTCAAGGTAACACACGCGCACTCTGCACACGAACTCAGTAGGACGGATTCCGCCCCCCTAGCCAACCGCGAAGAGCCCACCTCAAAAGTCCAGCACGAAACCCCCTCCGGCGCGGTACCGAAAGTACCGCGCCGGAGGGGGCCCAGGGACGCTATAGATTGCCAAAGCCCTTCGGGTAGATCGGCTCGTAGGTGTTACGGTTGCTGTAGCCGTCGCGGTCCACCACAATCACCCACTGCCCGCGCAGATGCTCCACAGCCAGCGAGAAACGCCCCAGGTACCTCAAATATTTGCGGATATCCTGCTTCTCACCCGTCTCAGTCACGTAAAACGCCAGGTCCGTAGCCTTAGTCGTGTACAGGGTGCTCACCAAAATATTTCGGCTCGTATTTTTAGCCTTTTCACCCGCAACAAGATCGTCAACAACGTTGGCGTTCAGCACATTCTTGTCAGGCGAAATAACCCACCCGCGCTTCTCCCTGTACAGGCGAAGAATTTCGGGGTGTAGCACCTTTTCGGGGTCTGTGACCTTGGAAAGAGGCTCCGTGTCGCCCGTGTGGTAGAAGTAATTCATTGACGCAAAGAAGTACGCCAAAAACGCGTACAAGCCGGCGCGGTCGTAGTTATCCATTCCGGGCTGCTGAATCGGGTACGGCACGTTTTGCGCCGCCTGCGCCTCGGTGGCAGGAATGAAGCGGCCCTTACGCTCAAACGCCGTGTAGACGAGCGGCCCGGAGGAAGGCCCCAAGGTACGGAGCTCATCGTACTTCTCCGTGGGTTCCAGGCGCACAAATTCCTGGTCACGCTTCTTATCGGCTTGGGAATCCGAGCTCATCGTATTGAGCAGGTTGACACCCCAGCCAAAAGCCACCGCGACGAGGGCGGCACCGGCGAACACGCCAGCCCGTATAAACTTGGCGCGAGACAGCATAGATCTCATGTACGCTCGTTGCTCGTTATATCCGGGTCCGCCGTATCCGGGTCCACCAAAGTTATTCGTCATGATGCCCTCCCCTAGCTCAAACTATTTTCTGGGATGAATTGGACGGGCCTCCACTCATTCGTGAATTGTGTGCGTAGAGTCCCGTGTATTGCGCCGTCACGAATCAGGCCGCGCGTATCAAAATCGGTGATGGGATACACCTGATTTGTGTCCTTGCGGTACACCTGAACTTCGGGAAGAATATCGAACCGCACATTCCATTCCACAATTTTTAGCGTCTCGTCAATGAGGCGCGGCTGCCCCTCCAAAAGGTTCATGGTCAGAATCTGGGGGTTAGGGGTAATGACCCAGCCTTTACCTTCTTCGTAGAGGTCCTGAATGGTGGGGAAGAACATTTCCTCGCTGATATTGTCCATTCTCAGAACCGCAGGTTCCGAGGCGAGAATCATGTAATTCTGGCAGGCGTAGTAGTAGCCCAGGTAGGGGCGCAGGTTCCTCGCCGCATAGTGCCTCGGCCTGTACCTCACCCCCGGCGCCGGCGCCGAGTAGGCGGGGTGGTCCCGGTTTGCGGGTGTGTAGGGCCCAATCACGCCATCGGCAACGTACGGGTATGTTCCGGTGTAGTCTTTTTCGTCAAAGAGCGCTTGAGCGTTTACGGTCATTCTTTGCCTCCTTGGATTCGATGTTCACTAGTTGCCGTTTTCATAAGCTGCCGAGGTGGTCCTGGACTGCTCGGGCGGCTGGGTTCAGCACCTGGGCGTCTTCGCCCGCCTGTATTTGCTTGCCTGTATTTGTTTGCCTGTGGAGGTGCGTGCGCTCCCTGTTTCGCTCCCCCGCGGCAACCGTATGGGTACCGCCCGGTGAGCGCCGGGGCCCTCTATATTTCCAGTCTAGTAAAGCTGCTCTGTCCCTCTCGGATACAGGCGGCGAATCGAGGGAATCCACAGCAAATAGCCAGGAAACAGCCCCACACCCTGCCCGCACAAGGTGGACCGGGCATGAGCGGGCGTGCAGAAACCCCCACATATCCGTTTTAGTATCTTATTTTATGAAAACCGGGAGGATATAGAGGCATCAAATCATCTTGATTGTTAAGCAAAACCCATCGCCCCTTCAAGTTTTCTAGATATGAACTAAAAAAACTACTTTCAAAGGTCTCATAGTGATCAAGAGGAATCTTTTCCCCCGTCTCTGGAATAAAGAAATACGCTGCCCGGTGAAGAAAATATTCTACACTACAATAAAAAATATTCCGCTTGGTGTACTCAAACCTCTCATCTGGGAAAAAAGAAGCAGAATTAATAGATACCTCATTAAATATATCATCATCACAGATAAGCCATCCGCGCTTTTCTTGGTAGAACCGGAGGATTTCAGGTTCAATAACATCCTCTGGCTTCACTATCTTAGAAAGAGGCTCAGTGTCTCCCGTGAGGTAAAAATATTTCAGAGACGCATAATAGTAAGCAATAAAAGTATATAATCCAGACCTGGTGTACTTATTCATACCCGGATGCAATACAGGATAGGGTACATTCTGTGCCGCGTGTTCTTCCGTTGCAGGAATATACCGCCCGCTACGCTCATACGCCGTGTAAATGAGCAATCTACTAGATTTCCCAAGGTCCTTTTGATAGTCGTATTGTTGCTTCGGCTCCATGTCAATATATCTTTGGTGCTGCAACCGTCGACGTGCCTCCCGTCGCTCCTCGTCCGTTCCCAGCAAGCCAGCACGATACCCAGCGGAGACGAACAACCCAGCACCCAGAACGCCTACGCCCACTCTGCCTAAAAAGACGCGGCGGCTAACCGGGCGGTTCTTCCGAGGTTCAGGCTGATAATTGAGCTGGGAATATGGTTCGGAATACGAGGTGGGATATGGGTTAGGACCGCTGTTGATACTCATGATGTCTTCTCCTCTGACGCATTGTTGGTACCTTCTGGGATAAAACTGATTGTTGACCCTTTGTCTTTGACACTCACCGTTCTCATCGTGCCGTGTATTGATCCCTCACGAATCAGGCTTCGCGTATCAAATTTAGCGATGGGATGCAGTTCTCCGGTATCTTTTCGATATACCTTCACGTCAGGATGAATATCAAATCGCACCTTCCACTCGGTCACCTCTTGTTCCGAATTCGTGATGCGCGGCCGACCCTCGAGAACGTGCAGGTTGAGAATCCTAGTATCAGGTGTAACTACCCATGCTTTACCCTCTTCGAAGAGATCTTGAATAGCCGGGAAAAAGATTTCATCCTCACTCAGATCGTCTCCTAAGCCTCGTGTATCAGAGGTCAAAAGAATGTAATTCTGACAGGAGTAATAATAGATATAATGGAAAAGCTCCCGCACAAAGCTAGTTACTGGTTGCTGCCAATAATCGTAATCCGGGATAGGCGCAGAATATGCTGGATGATCCTGATTGGCCGGAATATACTCGCCAGTTAAACGAGTGGTTGCTAACGAATACTCTCCAGCGAAATCATCCATATATACAAATGATTTAAGTAGTTCTTCGCTGTCTATCATTGTCTTCTTCCTTACACTCATCTTTGGATGTATAACAAAACCCACTGTAGGTGGGGCTCAATAGGGACACTGGCAGCCGCTTGCGTCTCCTAACTGAAGTTATTATGAACCCGGTCTTAGGATTCACCGGTATGAGGGACATCTGCGGGGTACATCGGTGTCCTATCCTTGTCATTATTCAACAAGGTCCACCTGCCATTCAGGTGCTCAGCTTCCAGCCTCTCCCCTCTGTCGTCCCTTGGCTTCCTCCCCAGAGGACTCCGATAATCGTAAAGAGATAATTTTTCACCGATGCTCGGAATATAGAAATAGCCTGTATAGGATTCTTTAGATACCCCCAGCCAGCACCATATAATGTGCCGGCCATTCCGCTCCGATATTGATAGACGATCCGAACTACTCGTTGGGAAATAAATCCACGCCTTGCACACGTCCTGTTCCGATATAACCCATCCGCGCTTCTCTCGGTACAGGCGAAGCATTGTTTCAGGAAGGACAGCCGCCGGCTCAACAACCTTCGACAGAGGCTCAGTATCTCCCGTGTAATAGAAGTAGTTGAGGGCTGCACAAAAATACCCCATGAAGGTCATAAAACCCTGCAGACTATATTCGTACATCTCCGGTTGAGGTACAGGGTAAGGCACGTTCTGCGCGGGATGTTCCTCAGTCGCGGGTACGAACTCGCCGCGGCTTTCGTAGGCGGTGTACTCAAGAGGAACATCCTTATACAGATAAGACTTATCGATTGCCCCCACGAATTCTTGATTCGGTTCAAGAGCAGCCAAAGCCCGATCTTTTTGAGCCTGCCGTTCTCTCTCCTCAGCTTCCTGCTTCTTTTTACGATCCTCTTCCAGCTCCTCCGGCGTCTTAATCAAGCCCGTGCACCGGCTAATAACCGCAGCCGTCAGAACACCCACACCGGCATATCCCAGGGTTCGCCGGGAAAAACGCTTTTTCTTCTCCGGGCTCTGCCCAGGGTTTTGCACGGGGTTCCGCTCAGGAGCCTGGCTGGTTGAATTGCCGTCATTGTTCGTGGTCATTCGTGTTCCTCCACGGCTTTCGTAAATACCGCGATGTATTTTCTGGAGTTGCGGTCCCCCACCGGGTGCAACAGACGTCGTCCCATGAACGGCGGGGAACCCTACATTCCCAGTCTATTAGAGTCGGTTCCACACGCCTCCGATACAAGCCGCAAACCCAAGGAATCCACAGCAAATAGCCAGGAAACAGCACCGCCCCTCCCCACAAAAGATAGACCGAGCACGCAGAAACCCCCGCCGGAACGGTACCGAAATACCGCCCCGACGGGGGTCTCACGCTAAAACTCTGCGCTACTGTACGTAGTCAGATGAGGCGCACCCAGATTAGGCGCCCAGTGCCTCCAGACCGGGCAGGGTCTTACCCTCGATGTACTCGAGGGAAGCGCCACCACCGGTGGAGATGTGGCCGAACTGCTCGTCCTTGAAGCCCAGGTTGCGGACTGCCGAAGCGGAGTCGCCACCACCGATGATGGAGAACGCATCAGAGTCGACGATAGCCTGTGCCACCGCGCGGGTACCCTCAGCGAACGGAGCGATCTCGAACACACCCACGGGGCCGTTCCAGAAGATGGTCTTTGCGCCCTTAATCTTCTCAGCGAAAATCTCGCGGGTCTTGGGGCCAATGTCCAGGCCCTCAGCCTCTGCGCCGAGCTTGCCGCCGGTCAGGTCCTCAATGGGGCGAATCTCGGTGTTAGCGTCTGCGGAGAAGTCGTCAGCCCAGACCACGTCCACAGCGGTAATGATCTCGGTGCCCTTCTCGGGGGCTTCCTTCAGGTAGCGCAGAACGTTCTCAACCTGGTCCTTCTCGAGCAGGGACTTGCCCACCTCGTAGCCCTTTGCGTAGGCGAAGGTGTAACCCATGCCGCCACCAATCAGGATGGTGTCAGCCTTACCAATCAGGTTGTCAATCACGGCGAGCTTATCGGACACCTTAGCGCCGCCCATGACCACCACGAAAGGACGCTCGGGGTCATTCAGGGTCTTAGCCAGAACGTCAACTTCCTTCTTCACCAGGTCACCCAGGTATGCGGGCAGACGCTTAGCAACGTCGTAGACGGAAGCGTGCTTGCGGTGAACCGCACCGAAGGCGTCGTTCACGTATGCACCGTTCTCGCCGGTCAGTGCGACCAGCTCGTCAGCGAATTCGCCGCGCTCTGCGTCGTCCTTGGAGGTCTCGCGAGCGTCGTAGCGGACGTTCTCGAGAACCAGGACCTCGCCGTCGGCCAGGGCTGCTGCCTTAGCCTTTGCGTCCTCGCCTACCAGGTCGGTTGCAACCTTCACGGGCACGGAGGCGAGCTCGGCCAGGCGTGCTGCTGCCGGTGCGATGGAGTACTGGGGGTCGACCTTGCCCTTGGGGCGGCCCAGGTGTGCGGTGACGATGACGCGTGCGCCAGCCTTGGCAAGCTTCTCAATCACGGGCAGGGATGCGCGGACGCGGCCGTCGTCGGTGACGACGCCGTCCTTCAGGGGTACGTTCAGGTCGGAGCGAACGAGGACGTGGCGGCCTGCGACGCCTTCTTCGAGCAGTTCGGACAGTGCCTTAGCCATGGGATTTCCTCCTGGTTAGGTGGGTTTATATACCGTTTCAATCATACCGAAGAATAGGGGTTTTGACAGCCTAAAAAATAAGCTTTTATAAGGTGTTTCTCCGCAGAATACCGCGGATATTCACCCTTTCTATCCCCTACTCCCTTACGGTATTTCTGACTCAAAATGAGCGATAGAAAATAGTATGTTTATACATCATTAAGGGTTTTATTCAAGACCCCTGCAAAAGAGTCTTGGTACAGCAAACCCCGACTCCCTCGCGTAAAGCGGTGGTGCCGGGGTTCACTATATGCGTTAGTCACGCTCTATGACGCTTAGCTATGCGTCGAAGCCCAGAAGGCTTAGAGGGAAGCCACAACCTTGTTGGTGAACATCACGAGGCGGGAAACGTAGCCGTACTCGTTGTCGTACCAAGCGATAACCTTCACCTGGTCACCGATCACCTTGGTCAGCGGTGCGTCGAAGACGGTGGAGATGGGCTCACCCTCGATGTCCTTGGAGACGATCGGGTCGGTGTTGTACTTGATGATGCCCTTCATGGGGCCCTCAGCTGCTGCCTTGACCGCTGCGTTGACTTCCTCAACGGTGACCTCGCGCTCAGCGGTGAAGGTCAGGTCGGTGATGGAGCCGGTGATGGTGGGAACGCGGACTGCGAAGCCGTCCAGCTTACCCTTCAGGTCGGGCAGAACCAGGCCTACAGCTGCTGCTGCACCGGTGGAGGTGGGGACCATGTTCACGGCTGCGGCGCGTGCACGGCGCAGGTCGCGGTGGGGTGCATCCTGCAGACGCTGGTCAGCGGTGTATGCGTGGATGGTGGTCATCAGACCCTGCTTGATGCCGAATGCGTCGTTCAGGACCTTAGCCATCGGAGCGAGGCAGTTGGTGGTGCAGGATGCGTTGGAGACGATGTGGTGGTTAGCTGCATCGTACTGGTCGTCGTTCACGCCCATGACGAAGGTGCCGTCGATGTTCTTACCGGGAGCGGAGAGGATAACCTTCTTAGCGCCGGCCTCGATGTGTGCCTTTGCCTTGGTGCCGTCGGTGAAGAAACCGGTGGACTCGAGGACTACGTCAACGCCCAGGTCCTTCCAGGGGAGGTTCTGGGGGTCGCGCTCGGCGAGGATCTTGATTTCCTTGCCGTCAACAACCAGTGCGCCTTCCTTGACCTCAACCTCTGCGTTGAAGCGACCCATGATGGAGTCGTACTTGAGCAGGTGTGCCAGGGTCTCAACGTCGGTGAGGTCGTTGATTGCGACGATCTCGAAGCCGACGCCCTCGGTCTGAGCTGCGCGGAAGAAGGTGCGGCCGATGCGGCCGAAGCCGTTGATTGCTACGCGTACAGTCACTGGAGTATCTCCTTGTCAGTGCGTTGGGTGGCGACCCGCCCAATTCGATGCCTTGTGGGCATTATGCTTACCGAATTATTCCGAGCTCTGTGGTGCCCGGCGCGTTCCGCCGTTGTTGGTAATAATCCTACCCTAGTTTGTGTGTGTTTTGGTGTGCTCATTCGAGAATTTTTTGTGAGTTACCCCATAAAATAGGCGAAAAACCCTTTGTTTTCTGTTGGTTTACGTGGTGTTCACCCCGAGAAAATGTTGCGATATGGTCTAAATAACAATAAATACACACGATGCCCATTCGCAGAAAAACCCCGCCGTATCAAGGCACGATGAGAGGGTACAAACCACCCTTTCAATCGCTAATACACGACCATCGCAACCGCTCCCAACCCCGAATGGGCCGAAAGCACCGGGGGCAGAGAACTCACCAAAAACTCGGGTATGTTTAGCGCCACAGAACCCTCACCCGAGGCAGAATCGGTGGAGGCACCCGCGGAATGACTCAGCGAGCCCTCACCCAGCAGACGTTGCACCCGCTCATACAGCTGCACCGCCTGCGCCGCATTACCCACGTGATGCACCGCGACCACCTCGCCGGGCGTATCGCTGCCCGGGACCGCATCCGTTGAAGCGTCGAGAGCGGCGGCATGACGGTGCTCGCGGCAGGCCTGCACCGTCAGTTCCACGAACCGATCCAGGGCGCGCGCGGCCGTACGGGGCCGTTCCACATAGGTGAGCTTCCCCTGGGAAATCGTGCCGATGGGCTTAATCTGAAACATCTGCCCCACCATCGCCAGCGCCGGGGAAACGCGACCCCCGCGGCGCAGCGCATCAAGGGTGGGGATGTAAAAGTACAAGGTCGCGCGCTCACACACCCGCCGCATGCACTCCACGACCCGCTCGGGGTTCGGGTCCTCCTCCAACAGCTCAAGGGCGCGAAGCACCGCATACCCGTAGGCGCCGGCCACCGTGCGGCTATCCACCACGCTCACGCCCTCGGCACCCAGGCGGCTCAGGCGCGCGCCGGTACGCGCGGACTCCACCGTGCCCGAGAGCTCGCCGGAGAGGTGAACCGACACCACGTGCGTAAAGCCGCGCGATGCCAGCTCGTCGTACACGTCAGCAAACGCGCCAGGAGCCGGGCCGGATGTGCTCACGGTCTGCCCCATGACGTGCGCCAGCATAATGGCTTCGTCCACCTCGGCGGCGCCGAGGCCCTGCAAGCTACGGTCCTCCGCACCGGGGGTGCGAATCGTAACGGGCATGGGCACCACGACAAAGTTCCCGCGAGCACTCAGCCGCTCCACCAGCTCCGGATGCAGTGCCGCGGCGCTATCGGTGACCACGGCAATGCGATCCTTTGCGTTGTTCTCGTGCCCCATATTCCGGCCCTTCTTCCGGTTCGTCAGCGAATGATTCAGCGACGAAGCCTCTCCTAGCGTTTCCTGAACATTATGGCACTCATCACTACCGCAGTACAGCAAAGCCCCGCCGTGCCTTTCGGAACGTTCCGCAGAACGAACCGAAGCCACAGCGGGGCTTGCAGATCGGCCAAAAGCCTAGATTACGATGTTCACGAGCTTCGGTGCACGCACAATCACCTTGCGGATCTCGGCGTCACCAATCGAACGCTGAACAGCGGCATCCGCCAGAGCCAGCTCCTGAAGCTCCTGCTCGGAAATATCCTTCGCAACCTCCAGGCGAGCCTTGACCTTGCCCTTAATCTGCACGATAGCGGTGACGGTGTCATCCACCAGCAGAGCCGGGTCAACCTCGGGGAAGCCCGCGGTCAGAACCGGGGTGTCGTAGCCGAGAGCGTGCCACATGTCCTCAGCGGTGTAGGGTGCGTACAGAGACAGCAGAATAGCGATAGTCTCAGCAGCCTTACGGACAGCAGGGTCAGCCGCACCAGCACCGGAGTCAATAGCCTTACGGGTAGCGTTGACGAGCTCCATGGTCTTCGCAACAACCACGTTGAACTTGCCGCCCTCAATCAGGCCCTGCACCTCGTGCACGGTGCGTGCAATCAGCTTCTGCAGCTCCAGGTCACCGGTGGTTGCGTCCACGCAGGGTTCGCTGGTGACGTCCTGAGCCACGCGCCAGGCGCGGGCCAGGAACTTCTGCGAACCAGACGGGGAAACATCTGCCCAGTCCACGTCATCCTCGGGCGGGGACGCGAAAATCATGGTGGTGCGGATAGCGTCCACACCGAACTTGTCGAGCTGCTCGCCCAGGTTCACGCCGTTACCCAGCGACTTGGACATAGCCTTGCCGCCGTTGAGCACCTGGCCCTGGTTCATGAGCGCCTTGAACGGCTCATCGTGCTTAATCAGGCCCAGGTCGCGAACAACCTTGGTGAAGAAGCGTGCGTACAGCAGGTGCAGAATAGCGTGCTCCACACCGCCAACGTACATGTCCACGGCACCCCACTCGCTCATAGCCTGCGGGTCGAAAGGAGCCTTGTCGTAGTTCGGGGAAACGTAACGCAGGAAGTACCAGGAGGAATCCACGAAGGTGTCCATGGTGTCCGAGTCACGGCGAGCCTGCTTGCCACACTCGGGGCAAGGCACAATCGCCCAGTCATCGGCAGCAGCAAGAGGCGACTGACCCTTAGGAGCCAGCTGCTCACCGCGCAGGTTATCGGGCAGCAGCACCGGCAGCTGATCCTCAGGAACCAGAACCTCGCCACAGTCCTCACAGTGAATCACGGGGATGGGGGTACCCCAGAAGCGCTGGCGGGAGAGCAGCCAGTCGCGCAGACGGTAAATGACCTTGCCCTCACCGGTGCCGGCGGCCTCCACCAGCTCGATGGCCTTAGCGATGGCCTCGGCCTTGGGCAGGCCGGTCAGCTCGCCGGAGTTCACGAGCACGCCGTCACCGGCGGTAGCAACACCGCTGGTGGCCGGATCCTCGGCGCCCTCAACGTCCAGGACCTTCACGACGGGCAGGTCAAACTTCAGGGCGAAGTCCAGGTCGCGCTGGTCGTGCGCGGGCACGGCCATAATCGCACCGGTACCGTAGTCGGCCAGCACGTAGTCGGAAGCCCACACGGGCAGCTTTGCGCCGGTCAGCGGGTTGATCGCGTAGCGGCCGGTGAACACGCCGGTCTTCTCGCGCTCGGAGGACTGGCGATCGATATCGCTCAGCGCCTTGATGTCCTCGCGGTACTGCTCCAGGGCGGCCTTCTGCTCGGGTGCCACGATCTGCTCGGCGAACGCCGCATCCGCAGCAACCACGATGAAGGTTGCGCCGTACAGGGTGTCCGGGCGGGTGGTGAACACGGTGAAGGACTCAGCAGCCTGGTCCTCGGTGGCCTCAATCTCGAAGCGCACCTCGGCACCTTCGGAGCGGCCAATCCAGTTGCGCTGCATGAGCAGCACGCGGTCGGGCCACTTGCCCTCCAGCTGCTCCATGTCGTCCAGCAGCTGCTGGGCGTAGTCGGTGATCTTGAAGTACCACTGGTTCAGGGCCTTCTTGGTCACGGTGGTGCCGCAGCGCTCGCAGGCACCGTTGACGACCTGCTCATTAGCGAGCACGGTCTGGTCCTTGGGGCACCAGTTGACCATAGAGTCCTTGCGGTACGCCAGGCCCTTCTTATAGAACTGCTCGAAGAACCACTGGGTCCACTTATAGTACTCGGGGTCCGAGGTGTGCAGGCGGCGGCTCCAGTCAGCGGCAATGGCGTAACGCTTGAACGACTCGGCCTGGGTGTCGATGTTCTTGTACGTCCACTCCTTGGGGTGAGTGTCGTTCTTAATGGCTGCGTTCTCTGCCGGCAGGCCGAAGGAGTCCCAGCCAATCGGGTGCAGAACATCGTAGCCGCACTGCTTATAGTAGCGGGCGTTCATATCACCAATGGCGAATGCCTCCGCGTGACCCATGTGCAGGTCACCGGAGGGGTAGGGGAACATATCCAGAACATACTTGCGGCCCTTGGGTGCGTGACCGGTGGGCTGGAAAACCTTCGTTTCGTCCCAGTAGGGGCGCCACTTGGCTTCCATAGCGCGGAAGTCGTACGCATTCTCGGTGCGTTCGGTCTCTACCTGAGCAGACACAGCGATTCCTTAAAGACGGTTGATCAAAACTTAACCCTCCAAGTGTAACGCGAAAGCGGCGACGAGATGGATCCGAGCCCGCGCTGATTAGTCTGTGGACGAGCCGAGGACGCGCGAGGGGCCCGGCGCACACCGCCCTCCAGAGGCTTTTCAGGCTTCTCCCCTAAAATTAGGGGTGGGACCCTGCCCTCCCCGCACCCGACCCCGTGAAAGGTACCCATGACCTCCACCGTTCCCTCGAACTCCCCCAACGCCTCGGTTCTCGAGGGCGTACCCGGCCCGCTCATTCCCGGCACCGGTCACGAGGCGCGCATCGGCGCGGATGCGCAGGCGGTCACGACCCGCTACTGGCAGTACGGTGAGGGCATGGGCTCCGGAAGCTTCCCCGAGGGGTGCTACCCCGTGCTACTCATTCACGGTTTCCGCGGCGACCACCACGGCCTCGAAATCATCGCGAACTACCTGCTGAAGCTCATTCCGAACGTCAGCATCATCAGCCCCGACCTGCCCGGCTTCGGCCGCTCCGGTGACCTGCCCGAAAGCGCCCCGGACGAGGACAGCATCGACGCGTACGTGGCCTGGTTGCAGGATTTTGTGGAGCGCACCAACCCGCTCGGACTGCCGCTACACGTGGTCGGTCACTCCTTCGGATCCATCCTCACCAGCGCCTTCGCCGCCGCACACCCGAACTCGCTCGCGCTCCTCTCGCTCATCAACCCGATTAGCGAACCCGCCCTGGAGGGGCGTCAGCGCGTCACCTCGCGCTTGGCCTCGCTCTACTACCGCGCCGGCGCGGCACTACCCGAAAAAATCGGCTACCCGCTGCTGCGTTCCCAGCTGATTACCCGCCTCTCCAGCGAGGTCATGATGCGCACCAAAGATAGGGCGATGCGCCGCTTCATCAACGGCCAGCACGCCGCCTACTTCGGCTCCTTCGGTTCCCGCCGCGGGGTGCTCAGCGCCTACGAAGCGTCCATTGCACACACCGCCGCCGAGTACGCCGCCGCAATCCGAGTTCCGGTGCAGATGCTCGTTGCCGAAGACGACGACCTGGGCACCCCCGAAACAGCTCGCGCCATGTACGCGACGCTGACCTCCCGCGACCTACCCGCTTCCTCGACCGGCGCCCGCGAGCGCCTGGACATGATCCCCGAAGTCGGGCACCTCATCCACTACGAAACCCCGCACCTGGCCGCGGAACTCATCGCCGATTTCGCCGCCGGCCACTCAGGGAACGAGAAGTAAGGAACCAACATGAAACTCATGGTTGACGCCCGATACACTCGTATCGGCTTCCACGACGGCATCAGCCGCTACACCGCATCCCTGCTGGGCGCGCTCAAAACCCTCATCGACACCGGTGACGAAGCCGCCGCCGACCTCGACCTGACCATGATCATTAGCGACGAGCGTCAGCTGGACATGCTGCCGGATTTGCCGCACGTGAAGATCTGCTCGCCCACCGGCCCGCTCGAACCGACCGCCGCCCTGCAGCTGAACAAGTATGCGCCGGACGTGGTGTTCTCCCCCATGCAGACCATCGGCTCCACCGGACGCAAGTTCAAGCTGATTCTCACCCTGCACGACCTGATCTACTACTCGCACCCGACCCCGCCCGGGTTCCTGCCCGCACCGGTGCGCGTGGGCTGGCGACTCTTCCACAAGACCTACACCCCGCAACGTTTTCTGCTCAATCACGGCGACGCGGTCGTGACGGTTTCTGAGTCGACCGCCTCGCTGATTCGTGAGCACGAGCTGACCACCAAGCCGCTGTTCGTGGTGCCCAACGCCCCGCAGCCCGGCAGCGTGGTCTCGCGCCAGACCGCGCTGGAACGCGCCACCACCCGCGAAGAGCAGCCCGTCAAGCACCTGGTGTACATGGGTTCGTTCATGCCGTACAAGAACGTTGAAACGCTACTACTGGCGATGCGTTCCCTGCCGGATTACCGCCTGCACCTGCTGTCGAAGATGCCGCCGCAGCGCCTGGTGCAGCTCACCGACGAGCGCCTCATCGGTGAGAACGTGGAGGTGCACAACGGCGTGAGCGATGAGGAGTACCAGCAGCTGCTCCGCCAGGCGCACGCCCTGGTGACTGCTTCCCGCGAGGAGGGTTACGGCCTGCCCGTGGTTGAGGCGCAGGCTGCCGGTTGCCCCGCGGTGATTAGTGACATCCCGATTTTCCGTGAGATTGCGCCGCACGCCGTGTTCGCGCCGGTGGATGGTGCCCCGGAGGCGCACGCCGCCGATTGGGTGAAGGCTATCCGTTCCCTGGAGGATCCGGCCGTGCGCGAGCGCGTCATCATTGATGGCCTGTCGGATGTGCGCCGCTACTCCTGGCGCGACTCGGCGCTCAAGCTGCTGAAGGTCGTGCGCGGGCTCTAAAGCATGCGCGGCTTATACAGCGCGGCGCTAGATACAGGAATGCCACCGCACTCCCCCGAAACTCGGGAGGGTGCGGCGGCATTCTCGTATTCAATTCATGGTCGCCGGTAGGCGTATGCGACGTACAGCGGCAGTATGCAAGGGCAGCCTGCGGCAAAGGTCTACAAGCGGCGGTTCGCTACACACTTCCTCCGCGCCTGCGCAGGGAACCCGCCCTCGCAGAGCTCGGGCACCCTGAGGGCGCTTCCGGAAGGTGCAGCCTCGCCGCCTCTAGGCGCAAAATCTCTAGACCGCGGTGAAGCTACCGGTGCGGGCCTCTTCCTTCGCCACCAAATCGTTGACGTGGGTGTAGGCGTAAATAATCTTTGCGTCATCCAGCTCAGCGAAACGCGCCAGGTAGCGACAGACCGCACCGCGCTGGGCCATCGTCATGGCCGAAAGCAGCTCGGGGTTGGGGTGGGTGATACCGTTGCTACGCTCGGGAGCGGAATCGCCGAATCCGGGTTCGTAATCGTATGCCGGGCTCATCGTCGAAAGCCTTTCGTCAGGGCGTCGCTACAGTGCAAACGCCACGCGGAGTAACACAGCGAATAGGTTCGCAGCGATAACCGGATGCCTCTTCGCGGTGGTGGTTGTGATACCTCTAAAGTACCCAAGAGCCAATCAATGTTCAAGAACCGCTAGGGAACAACCTCATAATGGACACGTCCGCGGTTGTCAGGCGGAAATCAGGGGGCATAATGGCGGCAGACGACCGCCGGTTTTTCCCCACCGTTTGAGTCCACCGTTAGAAGCTTAAAAAGAAATGCCGCCGCACTCGTCAAGAGTGCAACAGCATTTCCTAAAGCTCTAATTATGCAGGCTACGCCACGCTTGCGCAGAGGCCGCGCTCGCCTCATCGTCAACTCCCCCGATGACGCTCTCTCGCGCCAGAGTGCGATCAATCTTCGTCACCATGAACCGCTGGAACCGACGCTGAGTCGCAGGAGACAGCACCACCACGAGCAGCACCTCCACCGCGAACAGAATCGCCAACAAAGCGAGGCCGCCGCCGGGCGAATCCACCTGCTCACGCAGGTACCGGGCCGCGGCCACCGCCCACTCAAACCCCGCGGAATCCAGGACCGGCACATCCAGCCCGGCCTGCGCCGAAACGTGCAGAAGCGACGCCGCATTCAGCAGCAGCACAAACAGCGCGGTCAACCCCGCATACAGGCCGTAGTGCACCGCACGCGCAACCCTTTTAGCTCGGGCAAAGGCACGGTTGAGCTCGGCGCCGATATCGTTCACGCCCTCCAGCAGGTGCGTGTCGGCCGGTAGAACGTGCGGCAGCAAACGGCGCGACAGCATGAGCGGAACCGGTGAGCTGGCGTCAAAATACTGCATGTGGCTACTCACCGAAGGCCCCGGCAGGGTCGCGAAGGTAACCTTCACATCGGTCGGCTGTGTGATGTTCGAACGCCCGATGCTATCACCGCGCGCCGCAATCTCACAGTGATCCGCCACGTTCATCTCGTGCAGCGAGGGCGCATAGGCGCGCACGAACAGGTGACAGCAGCTACGCACCGATACGACTATCGCCAGCATCGCGACGCACCAGAACGCCACGCCCAATGCGGTGGGCGCAGGAACCCTCGCTTCACCGCTCAGGTAGGCAAGCACCAGCATGAGGGAGGTAAACATCATGAACACCCCGTGCACAAAGAGGGTCGGAATAAGCCACTTAATCAGGGAACGCGTGCCGTAGACATTCCAGAGGGCAGGGATCGCCCCCGTCTCCTGCGCAATGCGGCCCCGCCCCTTCAGTGCAGAGAGCACGGCGAAGACAACCGTGGCCGCGCCCAGCGTCAACGGAATCAGCATCATGTGGCGCAGCAGTGAGGCGTAGGGGCCAACCAGAAGCAGGGCCTCCTGAACCCAGGCGAACCCGGCTACCGCTCCGAGGGCCAGCAGGGTCGGGCGGTTACGGAACCCGCCGGAGCTATCGAGCGGAGCGGGAACGTCGTTGCGGTCACTGGCGATGATGCTGATCGGCACCACGCCGTTACCCAGCCCGTAGAAGAAACGCAGGGGTTTCTTTCCGGCCTTCGCACGGCGACGCAACAGCTCATACCCCAGGTACCCGCCCTGCGAATGGGCAATAATACCCGGGGCATCACTACGGGCTGCCAGCAGATCCAGCTGACGGTCCAAACGCGCGTAGATGCGCTCCAAATCCCGAGACTCGGGGCTGGTCGCCGTCTGAATCAGCTGCGTGGGAATCGCCTTCACCAGCGCCCACAGCTCGCGGGCACGGCGAGCCAAAACCCAACCCAAAATACCCAGGCTGAGCACGGCCACCAGCGCCGTCAGCAGACCGCGGCTCGTGCTCAGGGAAGCAACAAAGGCGTCGCGCATCGTCACGATTGTCACCACCGCCAGCACAAGCCAACCGGCCACGTTCACAAAACGCGCTATCGACCGGAGCAGCTGCCCGGCGCGATCGGTCCAGGTTCGGCCCGGACGCTCGTAGTAGAGACAGAACATGAGGAAAAGCGGCAGCACCGAGACCAGCCAGGGCAGGTGATCTCTGAGGGGACGATAGTGCTTCGGGCGCCAGAACCCCTCCTGAAGGAGGATGCTGCGACGCACCACCGAACGCTCCGGACGTTCCGGACGGCTCGAACGCGAGGCGCTGAGGCGCTCCTGCAGGCGTCGTTCCTGAGCGCGCAGCCCCTCCGAGATACGCGCCTGCAACGACGAGGCGCTCGGCTCGTCGACGGCTTCCCGGTCCTCCGGGGACTCGGGTACTTCGGTAGATTCGGAAACTTCGAGAGTTTCGGGGGTTTCTGGAGCCTCGGGGGCCTGCACGTACTCCAGCGTGAGCGCGTAGCTCAGCTCGCGGTGCTCGCTATGCGAGGTCACCTCCCCCGATGGCGGCTGAGTATCGCCGTCGGGGATGAGCGTGACGCTCCCCCCGGGTCGCCTCCTCGGGGCTGTCCGCGGCATCGGAACCGGTATCGGGTGCGACCGTGCTTGCCATCGTGGCCAGCGTCTTCAGGCTGTGCGCCACCGGCTTACCGAAGTAGTCCAGGGTCTCACCGAAGTTCTGGTACCCGATGCCGTGGATCAGCAGAACCGCGGCGTCGTGCCGGCGACCCGTACTGTGCAGGGTGCTCTCGGGGTGCCGGGAAGCATACCCCAGCAGGGTCCGCTGCTCGTCCGAGGGCAGGGAACTGCCCTTCACCAATTGGCGATCCACGACGCCCCCTTTCTGCACTGTACCTCTGCGTTTTCTGCAGATAAATCCGCAAGACTGTGGGTTTTAAAGCACGTCCAAGCCGTCACAACGCACCTGGACGGGCCGCTCCCCCACGGTTTTCTTGAGGGCGGCCATCGTGGCGCGCGTGGCGCGTAACTCGTGCGTCACCTGCTGGGCAATACCGTAGGAGAAGAAGATCAGGGCGCGCCAGTCCCCGCGCATCGGGGATTCCTCCGGATCATTCTCCAGGGTCTCGGACCAGGCGAGATAGCCGTGGTCCAGCGGAACCGGACCGACCACCCGCAATTGCTCGCGCACAGACTCGGGCAGGGCCGAAGAACCCAGGAAGATTTCCATAAAGGAGCGCACGTCAGCCTCCGCGCCGGTTACCGCGGCCGTGCGCACCGCCGGAGGCAAGCCCGTCTGGGAACGCTCCTCCAGCTCCTCGCGAGCGAACCAGGCCGGATCCCAGCGGATGAGGGCCTGCTCCACGGGCGAGGGCGAGGCGGTCGTCACTACGGTCCCCTCCAGCGCCGCCGGACGCACCAGGGCCGCCGCGTTAAGCCAACGACGCAGGGCGGCCTCGGGGGCACGCAGGGAATCGAAGTAAAGCATCTTATCAGCGTCCAGAAGCAGGGCCGCCGCGTAACCGCCGAAAGCCACGGGCTCAGCCCCGGGAGTCGCCACGACCAGGGCCGGTTCCGGGCCGACCGTCGCGCGCACGTGGTCGCCCGAGGAGGAAATCACCGGGACGTTCGGGAAGGCGCGGCCCAGCTCCTCGGCCGTGCGCATCGCTCCCACCGTCGAGGAACGCCAGCGGTTAAACCCACATTCGGGGCACCGCCACTGCTGGGCCAGATGGCCGCACCACGCACAGGAGGGCACCGAGGAACCGGAAGCCAGCGAAAGCGGGCCGCTGCACACGGTGCATCGGGCTGGCATGCGGCACCGTGCGCACGAGAACGAGGGCACGTAACCACTGCGGGCCACCTGCACGAGCACCGGGCCTCGGGACAGGGCGCGGCGGGCGTGCTCGAAGGCCAGGTGCGGGATGCGCGCCACGGCAGCCAGCGGGTCGCGAGCCAGCTCGTACTCCGAACCGGTCGAGAAGATGCGCGGCGAATACTCACGCACGAGCGAGCGAGGAGCCCGCAGGTAGGTGGCCCAGCGGGTGCGTACCAGGCGTGCCGCCTCGCTACTCATCGTGAACCCTGCGAAGAGCGCCGCGGCGTTCTCCGCTGAGGCGCGCAACAGTAGCACGTCGCGGGCGTGGCAATAGGGGGCGCGCTGTTCGAGCAGCGACGAGTCGCCGTCGTCCCAGCAGACGACCAGGCCCAGGTTAGCGACCGGGGCGTAGGCGGCCGCGCGGGTTCCGATGACGACGGGCACGCGACCCAGGCGGGCCTTGAGGAACCCGTGGTAGCGCGCGTGCGGGCCCGAATCGGCGCTCAGGCGTGCGTAGGAATCGGTGGGAAGCACCCGCGCGAGGGCGCTCTCCAGCAGGTCGAGGCTCTTGGCGGTGGGAACCACGGCGATGGCGCCCCGCCCGGAGGTTGCCGCGGTGGCCAGGGCCGCGGCGAGCACATCGGCCCAGGTGTGTTCCAGGTGGCCGGGAAGCACGGTCATGACGGCGCGGCTCGCGACGCCGGCGGCCACGTCCTCGATAAATTCGGGGCCGTTTTCGTAATCGGAGAAGACCGCGGCGGCATCGGGTGCGTCCTCCAACGGGGCGGGAGGCTCAAGGGTGAAGGGCGCAGGTGCGCCGGGGGTAGCGAGCCAGGCGTAGGGGTCGGTCTCAGCACTATTTCCGCCGGTCAAAGAGTTTTTAGCCAATTCACCCTCAGCCTGAACCTGAGATTCGCAACCCTCACCTTCAATCGAAGGGTTACCGACAGATTCGCCCTCAACCGGAGCATGAGGTCCCACCTGGGAAGGGTCGTAACCCGGCAGGAACGGAGCGTACTTCTTATCCAGGGCGGCCACGCGCGGAGGAACCGCCAGGCGCAACACGTTCGCCACCGTGGAGGCGTAGCGATCGGCCAGCGCTTCCGCCACGCTGAAAATCTCGGGCGCCACCACCGGCACACGCGAGAGCACCCCCTTGAGCGGGGCAAGCGAGGACCGCGTCCAATCGGTCGTGGCCGCGCGCTCCTCAATGTAACCGCTCATCTCGTGCCCGTTGAACATGACGCGCACGCGGGCGCCGGGCACCGCATCCTCGTTCATCTCGGCGGGCACGCGATAGTCGAAGGTGCGGTCCACCTGCGGCAGGGTGCTATCCACACGCACGCGCGCCACGGGGTTCACCACGCCGCTGGCCCGCAACTCGGCGGCCACGCTGACCGGCTCGGGCGTCGCGGGAATCAGGGCATCACGAAGAGCAGGAAATCCCTGCAACAGGTCAAGCTGTTGCAGGGATTCCTGCTGGGTACCCGCGGGTACCTTCGGTTCATCAGAACGGTTCTGACTCACGCGCGCTATCGTGCTCTCGTTCGCTGAATTCGTTCTAGGAGGAGGACACTGCCGAGCGCAGTGCATCCACGCGGTTGAGGCGCTCCCAGGTGAACTCCGGCTCGGTGCGGCCGAAGTGGCCGTGAGCCGCGGTCTTGCGGTAGATGGGGCGGCGCAGGTCCAAATCGTTAATGATGGCCAGCGGGCGCAGGTCAAAGACCTCGCGCACGGCGCGCTCAATCTTCAGCGGGTCAACCTTCTCGGTGCCGAAGGTCTCGATGTACAGGCCAACGGGTGCTGCCTGGCCGATGGCGTACGCCACCTGAACCTCGGCGCGATCGGCGAGGCCGGCGCCCACGATGTTCTTGGCGACCCAGCGCATAGCGTAGGCTGCGGAACGGTCCACCTTCGAGGGGTCCTTACCGGAGAACGCACCGCCACCGTGGCGTGCGGAACCGCCGTAGGTGTCAACGATGATCTTGCGGCCGGTCAGGCCAGCGTCACCGACGGGGCCACCCTGCACGAAGCGGCCGGCAGGGTTGACGATGAACTTGGTGTTGGAGGAATCCAGGTCCACGGAGCTGAGCACGGGGGCAATCACATGCTTCTCAATGTCGGCGCGCAGGTCGGCCAGATCGTAGCTGGCGGTGTGCTGGCTCGAAACAACCACGGTATCAACGGATACGGGCACGTTGTTCGAGTCGTAGCCGAGGGTCACCTGGGTCTTGCCGTCGGGGCGCAGGTCGGTCAGTAGGCCGTCCTTGCGCACCTTGGTCAGGCGCTCGGAGAGGCGGTGTGCCAGCCAGATGGGGGCGGGCATCAGCACGTTGGTCTCGTTCGATGCGTAACCGAACATGATGCCCTGGTCGCCCGCGCCCTGGCGGTCGTAATCGTCGGCGGCGATGCCCTGACGAACTTCGAGGGACTCGTACACGCCGGCGTTAATGTCCGGGGACTGCTCGCCGATGGAGACGGAGACGCCGCAGAACTCGCCGTCGAAACCGCGGGTCGAGGAATCGTAACCGATATCGAGGATGGTCTCACGCACGATGGAGGGAATCTCGACGTAGCTGGAGGTGGTCACCTCACCGGCGACGTGCACCTGGCCGGTGGTCACCATGGTCTCCACAGCAACGTTCGCTGCGGGATCCTGGGCGATAATGCCGTCCAGGATTGCGTCGGAAATCTGGTCACAAATTTTGTCGGGATGGCCTTCAGTCACCGATTCGCTGGTGAATAGGCGTAGATGGTTATTACTCACGGTTTCCACTCTACTGGTTGAGGGCACGCAAAGGTAGCGCGCTCGTAATGATGACGGTTTCCTTCAATTATGACACGTTTATGACGGCCGGTTACGGGCCCCATTCACGGGTTCACGCACCGGTCCTCGCACGCCGGTCACGCGCAGCCCGCACGCAAGAGGCCCACCGGCGGGACCCAACCGGTGCGTTACGCCAGCGCTGCCATAATCTTCTGCGCAAGCGCCGGGCCGATGCCGGGCACCTGTGTTAGCTCTTCCTCGGTGGCCTGCTTAATCTGCGCCACCGAACCAAAATGCTTCACGAGCGCGGCGCGCTTAACCTCGCCCAGTCCGGGTATCTCGTCCAGGGCGGAGGCGACCATGGCCTTGCCTCGCTTGGAGCGGTGGAAGGTGATGGCGAAGCGGTGCGCCTCATCGCGGATGCGCTGCACCAGGTACAGCGCCTCCGAGGTGCGCGGGAGCACGACCGGGTAGTCGTCATCCGGCAGCCACAGCTCCTCCAGGCGCTTGGCGATTCCGGCCACGTACACATCGGTAATACCCAAATCACTCAGGGCGGCGGATGCGGCGGCCACCTGGGGCGGGCCGCCGTCCACGAGCACGAGGTTCGGCGGGTAGGCAAAGGTCTGCGGCTCGGGGGTGGAGGCGTCAATCTCCCCGGAGCGCGCGGGCGCCTCGGCGCGCTCGGCCTGCTGGGCCAGGTGCCGCTTGAAGCGGCGCGTAATGACGTCGTACATGCTGGCGGTATCGTCGCGGGCGGCGTCCCCGGTGATGCTGTAGGTGCGGTAGGCCTTCTTGGCGGGCATGCCGTCTTCGAAGACCACCATGGAGGCGACCACGTTCGTACCCTGCACGTGCGAAATGTCGTAACATTCGATGCGCAGCAGCGGGTCGGGAAGCTCAAGGGCCGTCTGCAGCTCCACGAGGGAGGCGCTACGGGTGGTGAGGTCGCCGGCGCGCCGGCTCTTGTGCAGGGTGAGGGCCTGGCGGGCGTTTTCGGTGACGGTCTTCATGAGTTCGGCCTTGTCGCCGCGCTGCGGAACGGTGATTTCCACGGGTCCGCCACGCACCTCCGCCAACCAGGAGACCAGCTGCTCCTTGTTCTCGGGCTCCACCGGCACGAGCACGGAACGCGGAATATCGTAGCTGTTCAGGCTTTCGGTGCCGCTGCCCTTCTGGGCGGCCAGGCTGACCGCGATATCGCTGTACACGCGGGTGAGCAGCTGCTCGATGAGCTGCGCGTCGGTGCTGTCGTCCACCTTTTCCACGATCCAGCCGCGCTGGCCTCGGATTCGGCCGCCGCGTACGAAGAACACCTGAACGGATGCCTCGAGGTCGTCCTCGACGTAGGCGAAGAGGTCGGCATCCACGGTCGAGCCGAGCACCACGGCGTTTCGCTCGAAGGCCTTGGTGAGTGCCGCGATGTCGTCGCGGAGCACCGCGGCGCGTTCAAAGTCCATCTGGGCGGCGGCTTCCTTCATCTCCTTGGTCAGCCGCTCGATGTACTTCTCGGCGCCTCCACCCATGAAGCGGGTCAGGCCGCGGGCCAGTTCGCGATGGTCTTCGGCGCTGATTTTACCCACGCAGGGCGCCGAGCATTTGTCGATGTAGCCGAGCAGGCAGGGGCGTCCGCTGTTCTTGGCACGCTGGAACACGCCGTTCGTGCAGGTGCGCACCGGGAAGACGGTCAGCAGGGCATCCAGGGTTTCACGGATGGCCCACACCTGCGAGTACGGGCCAAAGTAGCGCACGCCCTTGCGGCGCTCACCGCGGGTGACCATAGCGCGCGGGTACACGTCGTTGACGGTCACAGCCAGGTACGGGTAGGACTTATCGTCACGGAACGCAATGTTGAAGCGCGGCGCGTACTCCTTGATCCAGGTGTACTCCAGGTGCAGGGACTCCATCTCGCTGGCCACCACGGTCCACTCGACGCTGGCGGCGGTGTGCACCATCGCGTAGGTTTTGGGTCGTAGCGTCTCGGGCGAGGCGAAGTAGCTATTGAGGCGGTTGCGCAGATTCTTGGCCTTGCCCACGTAGATGACGCGCCCGTCGGCGTCACGGAACCGGTAGACGCCCGGGTCGGTGGGAATTTCTCCGGGGGCCGGACGGTAGCTGGAGGGCTCTGCCATGGGTGCTTTCTCCTCGGGCGCGGGCGGACATACGACAAACCGCGCATCCTACGCCGACCCCGCGTGCGGGCCCATGCGTGGATGCGCGGTTTAAGTCTACGCGGTGCGCGCCGGAAGAAGGTTTAGCCGGCGTCGCGTGCGGCTGAGGGCGAAACGTTGTACTCGTTCTTTCGCGCCTGGCCGGACAGCTGGGCGATCTCATCCATGATCGTGTCGGTGGTGGCGCGGCGCTGCTTGCCGCTCATCTTCTCGCCGGTCTTCTCAAAGTAGAGCGGCTTGCCCACGCGAATCGTGAAGCGGCGCGGGTAAATCATGTTCGAGCCGGGCTTCTGCAGGCGGTCGGTACCGATCAGGCCGACGGGCACGACGGGTGCACCGGTCATGTGTGCCAGCCAGGCCACGCCAATCTTGCCGCGGTAGAGGTAGCCGTCGCGGGAGCGGGTGCCCTCGGGGTAGATACCGAAGACCTTGCCCTCGTTCAGCTTCTCCAGGGCGATATCGAGGGCCTTGAGCGATTCGGAACGGTCGGAGCGGTTGACGGGGATGATGTCCACGGCCTCGAAGAAGGCCTTCATCATCTTGCCGCGCGGGCCGGGGGTGTTCACGTATTCGGCCTTGGCGAGGAACGCCACGCGGCGGGGCATCATGGCGGAAATAATGATGGAGTCCAGGAAGGAGAGGTGGTTGGAGGCGACAATCACCGGGCCGGTGGCGGGGAAGTTCTCGAGACCGGTCACGCGGGCGCGGAAAACGGTGCGCAGAATTCCGGTGACTGCTTTCTGGGATGCCTGATAAATCTTCATGTGAACTCCTGGAGGCTGTACCGACGGTGGACGACGGGCCGGCGGTGGGGTGCGCGGTGCAGAGGGAGGCTACTCCCCCGCTGCGCGTATGTACCGTGTTAGATAAGGGGCGCTGGCGTCCGCTACCGATTTCATTATTCCATACCCCGGGCCGCTCGTAGCTCCGTTCCTCCCGGGTTTATCGGGGGCCGGTCGAACGGGGTTCAGGAGGGTTCCTTCGGCGGCGCTTTGCGGCGGGGGCATCGGGCTTTTGCGGGGATAATGCGTTTACCGCCGGTTGATATTTAAGGTTGCGGCATATAAGCCTTTCCTTTGTTTTTGCCACGAAGTGAATTTTGGTAGGGTAGACACGAGGAACAACAACGGAATGTACGGGCGCTGTCGCCCCGGGAGTATCCTCCCCGAATGACCTCGGCGTCACATTGAGACACCTCGTCACCAAAGTTTTATAAATGCGCATTTAATATGCAAAAATAGGGTAAGGGTGGGCTGTCGCACCTCCCTCTCCGGACGATTCGCTACCCAGTGAGCCGCCCTCCAGCGGATGTGCGTCGGTCCCATTCGAACCGCAAATCCACGCACACTGGAGACATATCACTATGGCTACAAAACCCGTCTCGCGTGCTGAGGCAGCTAAGATTGCCCGCCGCACAGACACGGTCGGTGCCTATGCCGGTAAGGGCTGGGTACAGGCTGTTGCGTTTGTGATGCTCCTGGGCTTCACCATCATGGCAGTCCTCGCAATGCGCACTTACGCACTCTCCATGCCGATGCCCGACAAGATTGTCGGCAACGACGGCAAAGTAATCGCAACCCAGGAACAGATCCTGCATGGTCAGGAACTCTTCCAGGCACGCGGCCTGCAGCAGTACGGAACCGTCCTCGGCCACGGTGCCTACCTCGGCCCCGACTACACTGCAGAGTACCTGCGCCTGACCACCGATGCCGCCATCAAGGAGTATCGTGAGCAGGGCAAGCAGGACCCCCGCGAACTCGTCAAGAACGAGTGGCGCAAGGAGAACAAGTACGATGAGCAGACCAAGACCCTGACCTGGTCCGCTGGTGAGACCAAGGGCTTCCAGCTCATGCTCAAGCACTACAGCGACACCCTGATGAAGGGCGACACCTCGCAGGGCCTGTTCCCCGACGCCATTAAGAACGACGAAGAACTGCACGACCTCGTCGCCTTCTTCGGCTGGACCGCATGGGCCTCGGCAGCAGATCGCCCCGATCAGCCCTACTCCTACACCAACAACTGGCCCTCCGAGCCGAACGTTGACAACAAGCCCACCGCAGACCTCATGGTCTGGTCGGCCCTGTCCCTGATTACCCTCATCGGTGGTACGGGTCTGATGTTCGCCATCTACGGCCGCTGGTCCCGTTCCATCGGTTGGCACGCTGAAGAGGCACCCGTCCTCGACTTCCGCCAGCCCGACGAAGTTCGCCTGACCCCCTCGCAGAAGGCAGCCTGCCTGCTCTTCGCAACCATCCTGGTGCTCTTCCTCCTGCAGGCTCTGGTGGGTGCGCTCACCGAGCACTACCGTGAAGAACTCACCGGCTTCTTCGGAATCGATATGGGCCAGCTGCTGCCCTACACGGTATCCCGAACCTGGCACCTGCAGCTCTCCCTCTTCTGGACCGCAGGCGCGTTCCTGGCGGGCGGTATCTTCATCGCCCCGCTGATTACCCGCCGCGAACCCAAGAAGCAGGGTCTGCTGACCTACGTCCTCATCGGTGCCGTGGTCTTCGTGGTGCTCGGCTCGCTGCTGAACGAATGGTTCTCGCAGAAGGGTCTGGTCCCCACCAACTCCATCTTCTCGCAGCAGTGGGAGTTCCTGGACCTGCCGCGATTCTTCCAGATTCTGCTCATCGTGGGCATGTTCATCTGGATTGTGATCGTCGCACGAACCCTCACCGCCCGCCTGAAGGGCTCTAAGAAGACCTCCCTGCCGTGGCTGTTCCTGTTCTCGGGCCTGGCCATCCCCATGTTCTACGCAGTGGGTCTGCTCGCCGGCCAGCGCACTCACGTGACGGTCGCCGAGTTCTGGCGTTTCTGGGTGGTTCACCTCTGGGTGGAGGACTTCCTCGAGCTGTTCACCACCGTGATGGTGGCGTACATCTTTGTGCTGCTCGGCGTTGTCCGCGAGCGCATCGCTATCTCCATCATCATGATGGACGCCGTGCTCTACTCCGTCGGTGGCGTGGTCGGTACCCTGCACCACACCTACTTCGTCGGTACCCCCTCCGAGCAGATGGCATTCGGTGCGTTCTTCTCCGCAGCTGAGGTTATCCCGCTGACCTTCCTGACCGTTGAGGCATGGGGCTTCATGCAGCTGGGTGCTCGCCAGTACTCCAACCGCACCAAGCCCTTCCCGCACCGCTGGGCCGTGATGTTCCTGATCGCCGTGGGCTTCTGGAACTTCCTCGGTGCAGGTGTCTTCGGCTTCCTCATCAACCTGCCGATCGTGTCCTACTTCGAAATCGGTACCGCACTGACCGCAAACCACGCACACGCCTCCATGATGGGTGTGTACGGTATGCTCGCAATCGCGTTCGCAGTCTTCGGTCTGCGCTACCTGGTTCCCGAGAACAAGTGGCCTGAGAAGGGCCTGAAGTTCTCCTTCTGGACCCTGAACATCGGTCTGCTGTGGATGTCCTTCATCTCGCTGCTGCCGCTGGGTATCGCTCAGCTGTACAAGTCCGTTGGTGAAGGCTACTACGAGGCTCGTTCCTTCGCGTTCATCCACGACGGCGCTTCCGCCGTGATGGGTTGGATGCGTATGCCCGGTGACGTCATCTTCCTGGTCGGCATCTTCCCGCTGATCAAGCTGGCATGGCTGGGTATCAAGGAGATCTTCTCCAAGAACTCCAAGGAGACCGTCCTCGAGCTGCCCGAGCCCCCGCTGTACGAGGTGGTTGACGACGCTCGTATCGCCGAGTTCGCCGGTGCCAAGGCTGCTGAGGAGCTGCCCGAGCAGACCAGCCCCTACCGTAGCGATCGTCGAGGCTAACCATGCCTGAGCAGATTGCTGGAGTATCTTTCTTCGTGTGGCTGGCCTGCGTGTACGCGCTCGGCCTGGTCGCCGTGGGGTGGTGCTTCGATATTCTCGCTAAGCGCACCAGCCAGCGTGTCGTGGCGGCGCGAACCTTCGGGTTCACCTACCACGAAGAGAGCGATGCGTGGCTCTGCCCCGAAGACCAGTGGCTGTGGGCCACGGCCTTCGACTCGGACAACCGCGTCATGCGCTACCGCGCTAAGCCCAGCGTGTGCAACACCTGCCCGATTAAGGACAGCTGCACCGTCTCGGCAAACGGCCGCGAACTCACCCGCGAGGTGGACGAGTGGCCCTACTCCGAGTCGGGACGATTCCACCGCGGCCTGGCCGTGGCGGTCTCCCTGCTGGGCGTTGTGGTCATGATTGGTGCGGCCATCGTGTGGCACTCTCCCCTGGAGCTTCTGGTGGAGGCAGCCGCAGTGGTGGTCGTCCTATCGCTGACCTACCCGCTGGCGATTAAGCTCATGCGTTCCCCCGCCAACTTCGAGGGTGACCCGAAGCATATTCACGCATCCACCGCCGAAGAGTCGATGAACGTGAAGATGGATCGCTTCGCCGCGAAGTGGGGTGGCGTCTCGAACGAGCGTAAGCGCCGTACCGAGCAGGCCCGCAAGCAGATGATTGCGGATGCATCCCTGCCGGTTCGCACCTCGGTCCTCGACCCGGATCGCCCCGCCTGGAGCGGTACCGGTGCCTCGGTTAAGCGACTGCACAAGACCACGAACGAGGTCTTGCAGGAGCAGAACCTGGCCGAAGTTGAGGCCGCCGAGAAGCTGGCGAAGAAGTAGCAATGCTGATGGTCCCTCCGTCCCGGCGTTCCCCCGCCGGGGCGGAGGCCCATTGCGCATCCCCCCCCCCTGAACCTCCCCACCGGAAGGGCCGCCGCGAGCACCACGTGCCGCTGACAAACTTTCCGAACACACCCTCCCGTCGAGTCTGTACGAGGCGCAGTCGATGGGTGCACATGCCCCGAATGAACCATCCCGAATAGATGTGAAGGAAACCCATGGATCCCGTCACCCTGGCAACAATCCTCATCCCAGTTGCCGTTATTGTTCTTTTTATTCTGATTCGTATGTTCCGCGTGATCCCCGAATATGAACGCGGTATCTCCTTCCGTTTCGGCCACCTGCGTTCCGAGCTGAAGCCCGGCCTGAACGTGGTCTTCCCCCTCGTCGACTCCCTGCAGCGCGTTGACATGCGTGTTATCACCCTGACCATTCCCCCGCAGGAAGTCATCACCAAGGACAACGTTCCCGCCCGCGTGAACGCCGTTGTCCTCTTCCGTGTGACCAACGCCAAGAACGCGGTGCTTGAGGTCGAGAACTACCCGATCGCCACCAGCCAGATCGCCCAGACCACCCTGCGTTCCCTGCTGGGTCGTGTTGACCTGGACACCCTGCTCGCACACCGCGAGGACCTGAACGAGGACCTGCGCTCCATCATCGGCTCCCGCACCGAGCACTGGGGCATCCAGGTTGAGCTCGTCGAAATTAAGGACGTTGAGATTCCCGAGGCCATGCAGCGCGCCATGGCCCGTGAGGCTGAGGCCGAGCGTGAGCGTCGCGCAAAGATCATTTCGGCACGCGGTGAGCTTGAGGCTTCGAGCGAGCTGAAGGAAGCATCCGACATTCTGAGCCAGTCCCCCGCTTCCCTGCAGCTGCGTTACCTGCAGACCCTGCTGGAGCTGGGCGCCGACCAGAACTCGACCGTGGTCTTCCCGCTGCCCATGGACGTGATTAGTCCGCTCGTGGGTGCGCTCAAGGGCGAGAGCAAGTAGGATACTCCCCCTAAGCTAAAAACCGAATAGTACGTAGGCCCCGAGCAGATAGCTGCTCGGGGCCTACGCTTTAACGGCGGCCGGCCCGCGGGGCTCCTCCCCCGATCCGCTAACCGCCGCCGTCCATGCCGTAGCATGGAACCAGAAGGCCCCCGCCGGCTGGGTCTTCAGAACCTACCACCGACAGATGAGGGCGGTCGCATGCTTCACCACCTCCGCGAGACTCTTGGACGTATTCCCGCGCCTCGCCGCTACGGGCGCATCATGGCGCTACTCCTCGCCTCCCTGGGCGGCGCGGTGGACGTCTTCTCACACATGCGCTACGAGGCCCTCGTCGCCACGCAGACCGGTAACTTTATTCTGCTCATCGCCGACTTGCATCGCGATACTCCCCATGCGGTGCACCTGCGCTGGTTCTCCGTCATCTTCTTCAGCTGCGGATACCTGGGAGGGCATCTTATCCATGATCTGCTGGGGCAGCGGGCCCGGATGCGGCACTGGCGCATTGGCACGCTCCTGCCGTTCCTGCTGGTGTGCTTCGCGGTACCCTTTACGGACAGAACGCTGAGCAATAGCTTTCAGGTGGGCGCGCTGGCCTTCACGGTCGGCCTGATGATTCACGCCCTCGCGGACACGCGCATTGGCGAAAATCCCTTCTCGCTCTTCATGACCAGCGGCAATTGGCGCAAAATGCTCAGCGCCTGGTACGCCGCCGGCTCCCTGTACCTTCCGCTGAGAACCCCCGATGGAGCGTCAAAAGATGAGGCGAAGGCGCGACGCCGCGCAGCTCTACTCAAAGCGCTCGACTACTCGCTCGTGGTCATCTCCTTTATAGCCGGAGTGCTTCTCATGGCCCTTGTGTACCGATGGGCCGGTGTATTTTCCATCTGGCTTGCCGCGCTGGTGGCCGGTGTGGCGTTCTGCTTCGGCTACCCGGCGGAGAAGAAGGAGAGTCGAGAGGGGCAGAGCGCATAAACTTTTGCTCCGACTGCGGCTATAGACAGCGGCAGATCAGAAAAACAGAACAGCAAAATATCCCGTGCAGATGAGAGTATCTGCACGGGATATTTCTATGCGGAATTTATACACGAAATGCTTTCACACGGAGCCCCGAAACCCGGGAGGAAAGCGTTTGGCCCGCCGGGGGGGGTGGATGAGGTGGTTGCGGCGGGCCAAACTGGTCGGTTACACGCCGTAGAGGTGCGGGTGCGGCAGGGACATCAGCCAGTTGGGTGAGGGCCGGAATCCTGCCGCAAACGGTTTTCACCGACGCCTTAAGCATAACCGGCACAACCACCGAACCGTCGGTAGCTTGAGTGAAGCATCAATCACCCATCTCACGCCATGCCGGGGCGGTATTCAGCCCAAAAATCGGCGCCTATCATCTAGCGCAGCGCCCGGCAAACTAACGCAATGCTCGGTGCGCCTGGTCAAAGAACTCACGCTCGTACACGCACGCCGACAGGTACGCCCGCGCCGCGCGCACACGCTGAGCCGGTGAAGCCGTCTCAAACGCACGCTCCACCTCCGCGAGGCTACGCGCCACCTCCGCGGCGAACTCTTCGCCACCGTACATGCTCAACCACTCCGCGTACGGGTGGTCCGCATGATTCTGCGAGGAGAGCACAGCGCCCACCTCTTCGTACAGCCAGTAGCAGGGCAAGATAGCGGCGGCACCGACCACGTAATCATCACCGGCAGCGGAGGCACGCAGGAAATTAGTGTACCCCATCGTAATCGGTGAGGGCCCACCCAGACGCGCACGGTTCGCCAGCCAGCCCTCGTGCAGCTGCGATTCGGCGGCAATCGCCTCATGCGCACCGGCGGCCCAGTGCACCTGCGCCTCAGCGGTGTCAGCACGCGCCGAGAGAGTCGCGAGCGCACGCGAATAATCCCGCAGGTAGAGGGCGTCCTGGTCCAGGTAGAAGGCGAACAGGTCCTCGTCGAGGGTTCCGTCACCGAGGGCACGCACGAAGGGCAGGTCCAGGATCTGGTGCCAGGTTTCGCCACCGGCTGCCCAGAGGGCGGCGGTCCAGGGACCGGCGGGCTTTACGACGGCTTCACCGGCGGGTACGGGGCTGACCGGCAGCAGACGCTCCGGGCTGGTGCCGTCCAGAGTATTGCCCTCAGAGTCGGTGGTGGCGAGCAGGTGATGCCACGGGTACGCGGAGGCGGCAGCCTCCAGACGGCGGGCACGGGCGGCGTGGTCCACCGGGCCGTGGCCCTCACCGGAGCCGACCTGCAGACCGGCACCTGCGGCAATGGATTCGTGGAGCCAGCGGGTGCTCCACTGCAGGGCGCGGTGGGTGTCTTCGCTGGTCAGAACGCTCTGCTCTGCGGTGTACTCTGCGGCTTCGGTGTGCTGGAGCAGCTCCACGCCCAGGCGGGTTGCCAGCGAGGAGGACAGGGAGCATCCGGTGCCGTGCGTATTACGGCTGTCCAGGCGCGGGGTGCGCACGTGAGCGCAGGTGCCGTCCGGGAAGACCGCGGTGTTACCGGCGTCCTGACCACACAGGTGGCCGCCCTTCACAATCACGGTAGTTCCGGTCGCCGCAGCAAGGTTCGCCGCCTGCTCGTGTGCCTCATCGAAAGTCTGGGCGGGCTCCTTCTGGCAGAGTACGGCGAGCTCCGGAATGTTCGGGGTAATCACATTCACGAGCGGCACGAGGTCGCGCAACGCCTGCTCCGCTTCCGCCTGCAGCAGGCGGTCACCGCTGGAAGCAATCATGACCGGGTCGAGCACGACCACGGGCACGGGATGCTCACTCAGCCAGGTACGAACCGTGCGGATCGTGTCTGCGTCGCCGAGCATGCCGATTTTCACGGCGTCAACCGTGACGTCATCAAAAACGGCGGCAAGCTGCGCGGTCAAAAATTCCAGGGGCGGGGTGAACACTTCACGAACCCCGCACGTGTTCTGGGCGACCAGTGAGGTGGTCACGCACATGCCGTAACCGCCGGATGCAGCAATGGACTTGAGGTCCGCCTGAATACCTGCACCGCCGGAGGGGTCGGTTCCGGCAATGGAGAGAACCCTCGGCACCCGAGCTGCCTGAGGTACCTGAGCTGTCTGGGGTGCCCGGGAGGTTCCGGAGGCGCTCGCGCCGGGTACAGGGTTGGTAGTGGGTGCGCACGCGGGCGCGGTAGGCTGCTCTGCCATCATCGATAATCCCTTCGCTAGTTCGAACTAGAGCAGGTTCAATGGGTGATTCTCTCAGCCTTGAGTGTTCGTACGCCGTTTCGTGCGCCCACTATGCCTTAGCTCTTCGCTGTGCCGTAGCCCTTCGTTGGGCGGTCAGTTTGGCAGGTTAGCGGGTCGCGGGCGTCTCAAGGCACCCCATATCGCTCTGCCAGGTTATCACAATGATTCTTAGTAACTGAAAGTTTTGCGGGTGACAAGTGAATCTCTCCGAAATTTTCGTTTGAGTCCTGCGTTACTGCAAGGGCTCCCCGCCGCCGATTTCAGTGCACCCTTGTACGGAAACCACCCGTTAAACACGTAGTGCCCGGCACCGCTTCACACGGTACCGGGCACTATCAGCCGGGCTTATCCTCCGGGTTTAGGTCAGGGCGAAAATCTCTGCCGGTGAACCCTCCGCAATGATCCTACCCTCGTGCAGCAGGACCGCGCGGTCAGCCAGCGAGGCGATACGCGCATCGTGCGAAATGATCAGCACCGCACGGTTCGCCAGCACGGCGCTCAGGGACTCGGTTGCGTCCGCGAGCTCCAGCTGGGTGGTGGACTCGTCCAGAATCACGGCGTGCGGGTCAGCAAGCACAATACGTGCCAGCGCCAGCTGCTGAATCTGGTCGCGGGTCAGCGGCGAATCCGCGCCGCTCACGACAGTATCCATGCCCTGCGGCAGGTCGCGCCACCAGCGGGCACCGATAGCGTCCAGTGCCTCGCCCATCTGCTCGACGGTCGCGTCCGGCACGACCACCGTAAAGTTATCGGCGAGAGTACCGAAGAAGACGTGCGCTTCCTGGGTGCAGACCAGCAGGCGCGGGCGGCCATCGGCGGCGGCATCGGTCGGGAAGTCGCCGTGACCGACCGGGCGGCCCATCACGGTGATGGTGCCTTCCAGGGCGGTCAGCGAACCACCAATCAGACGAGCCAGGGTGGTCTTACCCGAACCGGAACGACCCACCAGGGCAAGTGCCTCACCGCGGCGAATCTTCAGGTTGATACCTTCCAGAACGAGGGCGTCCGGCGAGTAGCCGTAGGAGACGTCGGTGCAGTCAATGGCGTACTCCGGGTTCTTCACGGCTTCATCAGATACGGCGGCGAACGCTTCGGCACGGTGCTGTGCACGCGCCTCACGCTGCTTCTTCGCCAGGGAGACCACACCGAACACACGACCCATGTTCACCAGCATGATGCGCAGGCTGCTGACGTGGTGGTTCAGCATGTCGGCGAGGACTCGCAGGCTGAAAACCATGACCGAGGCGGTCGCCACGGCGCCCCAGCTTGCCCAGCCGAGAGCCACGCAGGCGGCACCCCAGAGCATACACAGAATCGTGGGGATCCAGGCGTTGATAGCGTCCACGGTGAAGTACAGCTGGCGGATGCGCACCATGCCCAGCTGCGCGGCGAACTGGCGCTTGTTCTCACCGGCGAAGGCGTCCTCGCGGGCGGTGTGAACGCCCAGCTCACGGATCGTGGAGGTGCCGCGAATGTTCTCGGTCAGCACGCTGTTGAGGTCGCTCACGCGCTCCTGGGCGGTCTGGTTGCGTGCCGCCATGAGCGGCAGCATCTTCGACATGATGAGGGCAAGACCGGCAATCATGGGCAGCATAATCAGACCCATTGCGGGGCTCACAAACGCCAGGGAGATCGTGGAAACCAGGAAGTACAGGACCACGTAGATTGCACCGAGAAGGTCTGTGCTGACAGCGTTTGCTGCCGAGGACAGGTCGTCGGTCACGCGGGTGAGCAGGTCGCCGCTGCCGGCTTCTTCCACTGTGCGTGCGTCCAGGTCGAGGGTGCCGTCGAGGGTGTCCTGGTTGGCGTCGCGAGTGACGAGCGCACCCAGTCGGGCCGCACTGTACGAGGAGACCATAAGGGTTATCGCCTGCACGATGAACGCCGCCAGAATAATCAGAATCGGCTGCCACGGGTAGCTGGCGAACTTACCCGCCACCACGTCGTCCACGGTGGCACCAATCTGCAGGGGCACCACAGCACCCATGAGGGTGCTGACCATGTAGATGACGAAGGTGTAGAGGGCTCGCCCCTTATGCGCTGCGAGGTAGTTCCACATGCGGCGTGCCACGTAGGCGGGGGTTTCGATGGGGAGCTGCTTTGCCATGCTAGTTCACCTCCTGATTCTGAGTGGTTGCGGGGGTTTCTGCCTGAGCGACGGGGTAGCCGTCGCGTTCCATGCGGCGGGTCGTCTCCGCGGTCGTGGAGACAACGTAGACCTGCTCCAAATCCTGCAGCAGGCCGGGGTAGCCGACGGGCAGGCGGTCGCTACCAATCTGGGTTTCCATCGCATCGTAGATGTAACGCTGGCTGGGTTCGTCCACGGAGTTCAGCGGCTCGGTCAGGATGAGCACCTGCGCATCCTGTGCGAGTGCGCGGGCGAGTGCCAGACGCTGACGCTGACCACCGGAGAGGTTCGCGCCTTCGCTGGTGATGCGGGCGGCGAAGTAGTCTTCGGGGTTGCGTCCGCCCAGTCGGTAGGCGATTTCGCGGGAGTCGGTAATCTTCAGCAGCTCCTCATCCTTTGCCTGTGCCAGCTCCTCGTCGGGGTTCGGCACGGTGCCCAGGCGCAGGTGCTCCTGCAGGGTTCCGGCGAAAATCATGGGGTTCGGTTCGCTCAGCAGCACGCGGCGGCCGGAGGCGTCCTTGAGGTCCTCTCCCCCGCGTCGCAGGGTGCGGGCAAGCGCCTCGGCGTAGTCTTGCGCGGTGAGGTTGTAGTCGCGCGGGTTGACGTACACGATGCGCGGGTTGCTGGCACCGGCGGGGGCGACGGGTACGGGCACCTTCAGGGTGCTCGCCTCGACTGTCTGTTCGACGCGTGCCAGCTGCGCCATTTCTTCGTCGGTGCGCGGGCTCTTCAGCACGCCCTGACGCACGCCGGCGTGACCTTCGAGGCGGGCGACCTTGGCGAGCGCAATCTTGGCGTAACGCCAGGCGGTGAGGAAGTTCTGGGTAATCCAGATGGGGCCGCCCATCATCGCGATAATGGAGGCGACGGTCACCAGGGACGCGGCGGGCGTATCGGATACCCAGCGGCCGTTTTCGACGTGGCCGGTGAGGGCGAAGCCGATGCCGAGCAGGGTCACGGCGCCACCGAGCAGCGCGCGGATGAGGAACATCCAGCGGTGCGTCTTTTCGTAGCGCATGTAGCTGTCGAAAACTTCGTCGGTACCGCGGTGGTAGCGTTCACGCATCTGTTCTTCGGCGCCGAGGCCGGCGATGGTGCGCAGACCGGTGGCGATATCGGAGGCGCGTGAGGAGGCTTCGCCGTCCTTTTCACGGTATTCGCCGATTTTGGATTCGAGGAAGGTCGAGTACCAGGCGATCACGCCGACCACGATGAGCGTGCCGATGAGGGTGACGACCGCGGTGACGGGGTTAATGAGCCAGAGCTGCACGGCACCGAGGGTCGCGATGATCATGGCGTTGACGAATAGCGGTAGCGAGAAGTAGACGTCCGTAATGCGGCGTACGTCTTTGTTCATGACGGTGACCGCTTCGCCGGAGTCTACGCCAGCGCGGGTGCGTCCCATGAGCCGGTTGATGTAGATGCGCCAGTCGCGGCCGAGCTCCGCGCTGAGGGTCATGGAGGTACCCCAGCCGAAGAACTCGTTAATCACGATGAAGGTGATGGCTGCGACGACCACCCAGAACATGGGCCAGGCGTCGGGGGCTTTTCCGGCGATGTGCTGGTTGATGAACTGGCCCACCATGACGGGGATAAGAATCGCACCGGTACCCGCGGTGGTTTCACCCACGACAGGGATTGCCCAGCGATGCCAGGGGTATTTATGTCCTGGCGGGGTGACTCGCAGGGCGAGGCGCTTTTTGAGGGCTTCCTCCTCTGCCTTGCGCTGTTCGCTACCGGTTACTTCCTGTGCAGCTTTTTTCTGCGCGGCTTTTTCCTGCGTGGTTTTGTTGTGCAGGGCTTCTTCGTGCGCGGCTTCTTCACGCGCGGCGTTTTCTTGTGCCTTGTCAGCGTTGTATTCAGTCATTCAACGTCTCTCCTTTCTCTTACCCTATTCCTTTATCAATGTGGCACGCAACACTATTTACATCATAGGTGGGCGTGTCGTTATTTATGCAATGTATTTTGGGGCGTGCATCAGCCGCTCAATATGCACCGACATCAATCGGCAGATTCTGCATCTACGCGGTAATCTATGCGGCCTGGAGGTCCATGCCTTCGAAAAAGTCTGAGCGCCGGATTCTGCATCACTGCATTTAAAGCGCTTTGTTCTACACTACACGAATTTGGGGAATTCCCGCGTTAGCGCGGCACCGCGCCTCCCGAACGCCCCGTAATCACCCCGCGAAGGAATCGCGAACGTCCCGCAAAGATGCAGTGAACACCCCGCAAGCACTCCGCGAGTACCCGCGTGTTCCCTCGTAACGATAACGCCCCCGCGCCCGCCCTATTCCCGATAGACTGGAATTCTCATGAGTATTTTGAATTTTCTTTCTCCCACGCTGGGTGAGAATCCCGGCGACTACAATCGACGCGATTTTAAGGGCAACCCCCTCACTGCCGAAGAAATCTATGAGGCGTTTACCGAGTGGATTTCGACCCGCGGCATGACCCTGTACCCCGCCCAGGACGAGGCCGTCCTGAGCATTGCCGCCGGACATAACGTGGTGCTGGCAACCCCGACCGGTTCGGGTAAGTCCACTGTAGCTGTTGCCGCGCATTTTACGGGCCTGGCGACCGGTCAGCGATCCTACTACACCGCCCCCATTAAGGCGCTGGTGTCTGAGAAGTTCTTTGACTTGATTAATATTTTTGGTGCCGAGAACGTGGGCATGATTACCGGCGACTCCGCCATCAACACGGAGGCGCCCATTATCTGCTGCACCGCGGAGATTCTCGCGAATATTGCCCTGCGTGAGGGCAAGGATGCGGACCTCTGCCAGGTCATTATGGACGAGTTCCACTTCTACTCCGACCCGCAGCGCGGCTGGGCGTGGCAGCTTCCCTTGCTGGAGCTTCCGCAGGCGCAGTTCCTGCTGATGAGCGCAACCCTGGGCGACACGACCCGCTTCCAGGAGGAGATAACGGCGCTGACCGGCCGCGAGAGCGACCTGGTGGCTCATTCCGAGCGTCCCATTCCGCTGCATTTCTACTACTCCACCACCCCGGTTCAGGAGACGGTGCAGGAGCTCGTGCAGACCAAGCAGACTCCGGTCTACATTGTGCACTTCTCGCAGAAGGCGGCGCTGGAGCAGGCGAACGCGCTGCTGTCGGTGGCTATTGCCTCGAAGGAAGATAAGGAACGCATTGCAGAGCTGATTGCGAAGTTCCGTTTCGGTCCGGGCTTCGGTAAGGCGCTGAATAAGCTGGTGCGTGCCGGTATCGGTATTCACCACGCGGGCATGCTGCCCAAGTACCGCCGCCTCGTCGAGCAGCTGGCCCAGGAGGGTCTGCTCAAGGTGATTTGCGGTACCGACACCCTGGGTGTGGGTATTAACGTGCCGATTCGTACCGTGCTGATTACGGCGCTGTCGAAGTTTGACGGTGCCCGTAGCCGCCGTCTGCGTGCCCGCGAGTTCCACCAGATTGCTGGACGCGCCGGCCGCGCCGGTTTTGATACCGCCGGCACCGTGGTGGTTCAGGCACCCGAGCACGATATTGAGAACGCTCGCCTGCTGGCTAAGGCGCAGGCGAAGTTCGGTGACGATACCAAGCGCATTAACCAGTCGCTGTCCTCCAAGCGTAAGAAGGCGCCGGAAGGCTTCGTTGGCTGGTCCGAGAAGACCTTCAAGCAACTGGTAGAGGCCGCCCCGGAGCCGCTGACCTCCTCCTTCGACATCACCCATTCGATGCTACTGAACCTGATGCACCGCCCGGAGAACCCGGTCATTGCCGCGTACCGCATCATTCAGGAGAACCATGAGAGCCCCGCGCGCCGCCGCGAGCTGCTGCGCAAGGCAATCGGCATCTACAAGGAGCTGCTGACCGGCGGCGTGATTGAGCGAACCAACACCCCGGATGAGCACGGCTCCTACCTGCGCCTGACCGAGGATTTGCAGGATAACTTTGCCCTGAACCAGCCGCTGTCCGCTTTTGCGGTCGCCGCGCTGGAACTGCTCGACCCCGAGTCCCCCAGCTACGCACTGGACGCGCTCTCCCTCATTGAGGCGACCCTGGATTCGCCGAACCAGGTGCTGTACGCACAGGAACGCAAGGCGAAGAACGAATTGTCGGCACAGTTGAAGGCGGACGGTGTGGACTACACCGAACGCATGAATGAGCTGGACAAGGTCACCTACCCGCAGCCCCTGGCTGAGCTCATCGATCAGGCGTACACGACCTACAAGCAGTCCGCGCCGTGGGTGGCTCGTTTTGAGCCGCGCCCCAAGTCGATCGTGCGTGACATGTACGAACGCGCGATGGGCTTCAACGACTTCGTGCAGTACTACTCGCTCGAACGTGCCGAGGGCGTGCTCCTGCGCTACCTCTCTGACGCATACAAGGCGCTGCGCCACACCATCCCCGATTCTGCCGTGACCGACGAGCTCGACGACATCATCGAGTGGCTCGGCGAGCTGGTACGCCAGACCGACTCCTCCCTGGTGGACGAATGGGAGAAGCTGGCCGCCGGCGAAGACACCGCCACCATTGCCTCCGAGCACGCCTCCATTGAGGAGGAAGAGCCTCCCGCCGTGACGAAGAACCTGCGCGCCTTCCGCGTGATGGTGCGCAACGCCCTCTTCCGCCGCGTGGAGCTCTTCGCTGACGAGCGTGACCGCGCCCTGGGTGCCCTGGACGAGTGGTGCGGCTGGGACGCCGACCGCTGGGCCGACGCCATGGACGACTACTTCGACGTCTACGACGACATCTACACGGACGCCGATGCGCGCTCGCCTCGCCTGGTCAGCATGGACGAGGATACCGCGGCTCACCCCGGCGTGTGGAAGGTTCAGCAGAGCTTTGCCGACCCCGAAGATAACTTTGACTTCGGTATTCGCGCAGAGGTAGACCTGGCCGCTTCCGATGAGGCGGGCTACCCGGTGCTCAAGATCCTGAGCGTTGGCGAGTTCTAGGGGCCCCTCCGGATCTCCCCTCAAGTGGGCTAGAATACAGAGTATCTATCTATTTATTTGAAAGAAGGTTCACCGTTGACCGTTTCTTCGCTTCCCAAGGTTGAGTACCGCAAGGGTTCGGTCGTCAAGCACGACGGCTACGAGATTACCGACCACTGGTTCCAGGTTCCCCTGACCCACGGTCTGATTTTCTCCAAGGGCAAGGATGCCGCTCTCTCCTCCCGTTTCGCGGACCAGACCATCACCGTGTTCGCCCGCGAGGTAGTGAACACCAGCGAGACCCTGACCGTCCCGGCTGATAAGCGCCCCTACATCGTGTACCTGCAGGGCGGCCCCGGCTTCGGTTCCCCGAAGACCGGCTCTATCGGCGGCTGGATTGCCGAGCTGGCTAAGACCCACCGCGTGATTCTGCTGGATCAGCGCGGTACCGGCCTCTCCTCTCCCCTGTCCGCTCGCACCATCACCGCTGTGGGTGACGCGCAGGTTCAGGCTGAGTACACTGAGCTGTTCCGCGCCGATTCCATCATCGCTGACGCGGAGGCTATCCGCGAGGTGCTGCTGGCTGACCGCGCCGATAAGCGCTGGTCCACCATTGGCCAGTCCTTCGGTGGCTTCCTGACCCTGTCCTACCTGTCGTTCGCACCGCAGTCGTTGCGTGACTGCCGCATCACCGCGGGCCTGGCGCCGATTCGCACCTCCGTGGACAACGTCTACCAGCACACCTTCGACCGCATGAAGGAACGTAACGAGGAGTACTACAGCTGGTTCCCCGAGGACGCTGAGCTCGCTACCCGCATTGCTGAGCACCTGCGCACCCACAAGGAGTACCTGCCCACCGGTGAGCGTCTGACCGACCACCGCTTCCAGATGGCCGGCCATTTCCTGGGTGGCCGCTGGCGCGAGCGCGGTCTGCACTACTTCCTGGAGAACGCATTCGCCGAGGGTAACGACCACCTGTCCGATCAGTTCCTGACCGCTATGGGTGCCGAGGTGACCTTCCAGGCGAACCCGCTGTACGCCCTGATGCACGAGACCATTTACGCTGACGGCCCCGCCGACGGCGTTCTGCCCGGCATCCCCGGCTACGAACTGTCCCCCTCCCCCGCGCCGACCAACTGGTCTGCTGCTCGCGTGGCGGCTTCCCGCCCCGAGTTCGCACCGGATGCGGACCGTCTGCTCTTCACCGGCGAGCACATCTTCCCCTGGTACTACGAGGAGGATCCCTCGCTGCGTCCGCTGGCCGAGGTGGCGAATATCCTGGCCGAGAAGAAGGACTGGGGTCGCCTGTACGACCACGAGCAGCTGCACAAGAACGAGGTTCCCGTTGTGGCCGCCGCCTACAACCCGGACGTGTACGTGGACTTCGAGCACTCCATGGAGACCGCTCGCTGGGTCGGCAACACCCACGTGTGGACCTCGAAGACCCACCACCACGACGGTTTCGGTTCCGACCCGCTGACCATTCTGGGCCACCTGAAGAACATGCTGGCTGAGGTTCACAACCAGTAATTCTTCGCTGAATATATCTTTGATATAGCTAAAGCCCCTCACCCCGGTTGATCCGGTGTGAGGGGCTTTAGCGTGGGCGCTTGGCCCGAGCCGCGAGCGTCCCGGCGGCTCAGGCGTTACGGCCGCCCGACGCTACTTCGAGGAGGCGTGCGCATCCTGGGCGGTGCGGGCTCGCAACACCAGGGCGTGGTACTCGTCTTCCTTCTCGATGAGCTCGTCACGCAGCTTCTGCGGGATGGCCTTGAGCTTCTCGGTTTCTTTCTGCCAGCGGGTGGTGATGTCCGCACGCTCGGCGGCGGGTGCATCCTCGGGCAGGGCCAGGTACTTCTCGGAGAGCGCCTGCACGCGCTGAATGGTCTGCAGCGCGCGGCCCTTGGGGCTGAGCAGCGAAACCAGCACGGTGATGACCAGAACGCCCACAATCACCAACAGAGACATCTCGGTGGTAATCTCAACCACGTGCACGGACTCGCCGTGGTTGATGAACGGCAGGTTGTTCTCGTGCATCGCGTGCAGGATGAGCTTCACGCCGATGAACGCGAGGATGGCTGCCAGGCCGTAGGAGAGGTAGACGAGGCGGTCCAGCAGGCCGTCAATCAGGAAGTACAGCTGGCGCAGGCCCATGAGGGAGAACGCGGTCGCAGTGAACACAATGTAGACGGACTGGGTGAGGCCGAAGATCGCGGGAATCGAGTCGAGCGCGAAGAGCAGATCGGAGCCCGCGATTGCGACCATGACGAGCATCATGGGGGTCATGACGCGCTTGCCGTTTTCGATGGTGAAGAGCTTGTCGCCGTCGAAGTGGTCGCTGGTCTTCAGGTACTTCTTGGCGAGGCGAACCATGATGTTGTCTGCCTCGTCGTCGCCGTCGCCCTCGGTGAGTTCGTCCTTGAGCAGGTTACCCGCGGTCATGAGCAGAACCAGGCCGAAGATGTAGAACACCCAGGCGAAGGAGTTAATGATTGCCGCGCCGGCGAAGATGAAGGTGCCGCGCGCCAGGATCGCGAAGACGATACCGAAGAGCAGGACCTTCTGCTGATTCTCACGGGCGACGCGGAAGGTGCCCATAATGATCATGAAGACGAAGAGGTTATCGACCGAGAGCGCCTCTTCGGTGATGTAGCCCGCGTAGAATTCGGTGGCGGCGGAGGGGCCGTTCGTCACGAAGATATACAGACCGAACAACACGGCGATGCCGATGTAGATACTCGACCAAATGGCCGCTTCCTTGACGGTGGGTTCGTGCGCCTTGCGGACGTGAACGAAGAAATCAAAGGCCAGCAGGCCAGCGATGATGAGAATAGTAACCAACCATTGCAACCCGGTAACTTCCATGGGGAGCCTTTCTTGTGGTGTGCGTACAGGACCACAAGTCTCTCCCGCCGACCTGAATGGAGGTCGGCTCGACTCCCCGGTTAGGCGCCTTCGGCTAACGTGCTGACGACGAGTCGATTGGTGGGATACTCCCTTGCTCGGTGAACGATTATACAGCAGGTTGAGGTTTTCGCACAGGAGCCCCTCCGGAGGATTTTTCAAGAGCGAAGCACGTCGAAACGCCGCATCCGGCGGGGTTATCCCATCGGATGCGGCGTTTCTGCGTGATGAATACGCGCTGTCTAGTTGGCGACGCTATGAGTTTGACAACATGTAGAGCGGCGCAGTGTAGAGAGGCACCGCATAGATCAGCACCGCACAGCAAGCCCACATCAAAGTAGCCCTCCCGTGAACTACTACGGGGAGGGCTACTTTTCATTCAATTAGGAGACCATGTTGAAGGTCGGCGGAGTGAAAGCAATCGCGTTCACCTGCTTGTTCGTATCAAGCGTGCCGTTCTCACGAATCGTCGGGACGGTAATAACCACCTCGAACTGGTACATGCCTTCCATGAGCGTATTGCCACGCAACGCAAAACGCGCGGAGATGCCGGTCGCCTTATCATTCACGCTCGACGCAAACGGAATAACCTGGCCCTGAACGGTCTGAGTCTTGCCGTTGCGGGTCATGACGGTTGCCTTGCTGGTCGGGTCAGTCGTGAAGATCTGACGGTCAATGATTTCACCCTCGGGCGAGAAGAAGTAAATGTCCATGGACGGGTGCAGGTGCGTGGTGCCGGTCGTCGCCTCCAACGCGGAGACGTTGTAGGTCATCACGAACTCACCGCAGTTCAGGTTGAGGTCGCCCTCGGGGCCGTGAGTCGCCTCGTACACGGACATGAGGCGAATCGTTGCGGGGTTCGGTGAGGTTGCACTCTCCATGGACCACCACGCCTGACCGGTCTCCGGCGCAGTCACGGGCTTGTTCTTGGTGCGCGACTGCAGGGCGCCACTGGCGGGGTTGGTAATCATCCAGCCGCCGACCTGGGTGAAGTCCGGGCCGTGTACCGTCTTGCAATCATCAGCCGAGGCAGCGAATGCGGGCACCGCCGTGGAGGCGGCAATAGCGGGCACAGCCCAAAGCGCGCCGCGGGTGAGGTTGCGGCGGGTAACGGAACGAGCTCCCGTAGTGTGTGCGTCTGAAGAGTTATTCGAAATAGTCACAGATTTTTCTTTATCGTTCGGAAGCATCAAGGTGTTATTTGACACGTAAAACACCTTGATAGTGTACAGCATGTATCTGCACTCAGTAGAACTTCATGAACAATGAGTTACCTCATGGCGAAAAACCCACGTCGGCCCCTAAACGCTGGGTTTAGAACACCTTAGAACACCGGGTTTAGGCGTGACCCGCCTCCTTCATCAGACGCAGCTCCTTCTTCAGGTCGGCCAGCTCGTCGCGCAGGCGCGCCGCCAACTCAAACTGCAGGTTCTCCGCGGCCAGGCGCATCTGCTCGTTCATCTGCTCAATCAAATCCAGCAGGTCCTCGGCGGGTGCCGCCGCCAGGCCGTCGGCGCGAACGCGCGCCTCCGCACGGGCGAGAAGCTCCTCCGACTCCGGGGTGCTCGTGGCAATCTTCGAGGAGGTCGCAGAACCGGTCTTTACCCCCGCACTCACCGTGCGGGCACCCTTCTTACCGCTCTTACGCTGCTGCAGAAGCTCGCGGGTGTCCTCTTCCTCGCGGGCGAGAACATCCGTAATATCGGCAATCTTCTTACGCAGCGGCTGCGGGTCGATGCCGTGCTCGCGGTTGTACGCCTGCTGAATCTCGCGGCGGCGGTTCGTCTCATCAATCGCCACGCGCATAGAATCCGTAATCTTATCGGCGTACATGTGCACCTGGCCGGACACGTTACGCGCCGCACGACCAATCGTCTGAATCAGCGAAGTGGTCGAACGCAGGAAGCCTTCCTTATCGGCATCCAGAATCGCAACCAAGGACACCTCGGGCAGGTCCAGGCCCTCACGCAGCAGGTTAATACCGACCAGCACATCGAAGGTGCCCAGGCGCAGCTCACGCAGAAGCTCCACACGGCGCAGAGTGTCAACGTCAGAATGCAGGTACTGCACCTTCACGCCGTGCTGTAGCAGGTACTCGGTCAGATCCTCCGCCATGCGCTTGGTGAGGGTCGTGACCAGCACACGCTCATCACGCTCAACGCGCACGCGAATCTCCTCAAGCAAATCATCAATCTGCCCCTTGGTCGGCTTGACCACAATCTCCGGGTCAATCAGGCCGGTCGGGCGAATAATCTGCTCCACATAACCATCAGCCTGCGACAGCTCATACTTACCGGGGGTCGCCGAAAGGTAAATCGTCTGACCGATACGCTCCAGGAACTCCTCCCACTTCAGCGGGCGGTTATCCATCGCCGACGGCAGACGGAAACCGTGCTCGACCAGGGTGCGCTTACGGGACATATCGCCCTCATACATGGCACCAATCTGCGGGACCGTCACGTGCGACTCGTCAATAATCAGCAGGAAGTCATCCGGGAAATAATCCAGCAGACAGTTCGGGGCGCTACCGGGGGCACGACCGTCAATATGGCGCGAGTAGTTCTCAATGCCATTGCAGAAGCCCATCTGCTCCATCATTTCCAGGTCGTAGGTGGTGCGCATACGCAGACGCTGCGCCTCCAGCAGCTTGCCCTGGGATTCGAGGGTCTGCAGGCGCTCGCGCAGCTCATCCTCAATGGAGGTAATAGCCTTCGCCATGCGCTCAGCACCGGCAACGTAGTGGCTTGCGGGGAAGACATACATTTCTTCTTCCTCGCGAATTACCTCGCCGGTCAGCGGGTGCAGGGTGTAAATCGCCTCAATCTCATCACCGAAGAACTCAATGCGGATTGCGTTCTCCTCGTACATGGGGATGATTTCGACGGTATCGCCGCGCACACGGAACGTGCCACGGTGAAAGTCCATATCGTTACGCGCGTACTGCATCGCCACGAACCGGCGCAGTAGCTCGTCGCGGTCAACCTCCTCACCACGACGCAGAGTCACCATCTGCTCAACGTACTCCTCGGGCGTGCCCAGACCGTAAATGCAGGACACTGTCGCAACCACCACCACGTCGCGGCGAGTCAGCAGGGAGTTCGTCGCCGAGTGGCGCAGACGCTCCACCTCCTCATTGATGGAGGAGTCCTTCTCGATGAACGTATCGGTCTGCGGCACGTACGCCTCAGGCTGGTAGTAGTCGTAGTACGAGACGAAGTACTCCACCGCATTATTCGGCAGCAGCTCGCGCAGCTCATTCGCCAGCTGCGCCGCCAGGGTCTTGTTCTGCACGAGCACCAGGGTCGGACGCTGCACCGCCTCAATCAGCCAGGCTGCGGTCGCGGACTTACCGGTACCGGTAGCGCCCATCAGCACAATGTCCTTCTCACCGTTCTGTACACGCTCGGTGAGCTCGGCGATAGCCTTCGGCTGATCACCGGCAGGCTGGAAGGGGCTGACCACCTCAAAGGGGGCGACGATGCGGTTAATTTCGGGTGCGTAACTCATGTATCCATCCTAGGGAAAAGCCGCCCCATACGCCCCAGAATTGGTCACTCTTTTCTACTGGCGCAATATAATCACGCGCAATGCGCTCGCAATACCCTCAGCCCACCGGTGGCTACATACCAGTGGGGCACCTCGCAGGTAAGGATTTAGCGCACCTCCACGGTGGCTCCGGCGAGGCTCATCAGCGCCCGGTTCGTCAGCGGCAGGTAGCCGTTCAGGGTGCTCAGGATCAGCTGCATTGTGCGTTCTTCGTCTTCCACGCTCAGGCCCGCGGGAATACCCACCCCCGGGGTGTTAATGCGGTGCTTGTACAGGTCGATCACCGCGCATACGGTGCGGCCGGGGGCGCGCAAGACCGGAAGCATGCCGCTGTGGGTGAGGGTCCGCAGGCCTCCGGCGGAGGTCACCTCTGCCGTGCGTACATCGGGCAGGACGAAGCGTCCACCCACGAAGGGGCTCAGGGAGGCCGCGCCCGAAGGCTCAGGAACATCCAGCGAGGTTGGGAGGGGTTCTCCCGTTTTCGCGGTCACGGCCACGTAGCGCACCTGCCGGTCCATGGCGTTCAGGTAGTCCAGCTCGGCAAATTCCTCGATGCGGTAGTTCTCGGTGACCCCGGAGGCATCCACGGTGCGGCTGGTCAGCTCCTCGTCGTAGAAGCTGGCCACGCACACCTGCGGGGCGCCTCGCTCCACGCGGGCACGGCATCGGTAGTCGTCGTCGAGGAGCCAGAGGGACAGCTCGTAGCCGTCGGGGATATCGCGCACGCCGGAAGCGAGCAAAACATCGCTGCCGTCTAGGGAGAAAGGCTCCCACCCGATCGGTTCAAAGGCGTTGAGGGCACCGTTCAGGGCGGGGTTGCAGGAGCCGAGGCTCGAGGATTGTTCGGCCGGAGCAAACGCCTCGGTGGAGGGCATGGAGACGGTCAGGCCGCGCAGACGGCCGGCCATGCAGAGTTCGATGGCCATAAGCAGGTGCCCGGCCCCCTCACGGTTGAGCGCCGGAGCCTGGATGAGGTGCAGCACCCGCGAATTGTCGAGGCTGAGCTTCTCCCCCACCCCGCGGGCGGCGTTTGAGTAGCGGTTGTGCAGGCGCACGAGCTCGTCGAGAGGCAGCGTTCGGCCCACGGAGGCGAAGGCCTCGGCGATGGCCGCCACGTGCTGGGGGAAGAGGCGGCTGAGCCGGCCTAGCTGGCGGGCGAACTCGCCGGGGCGGCGGGTGAGCACGCCCAGGAGGGTGCCGAGGTTCTGCTGACGGTAGGCGTCGAGGAGCTGCGCGACGGTTGCCGGCTCAAGCTGGGCGGCAGCTCCCGCGCTCCCCTGCCGACGGGTGAGGGTTGCCGCCCCTTCCATTGCGTTAGCGGGTTCCTCTACTCCATTGGGGATGATGCCCTGCTGCGCCACACTATCACGACCTCAGATATTGGATGAGTTTTTAGCACTCCCTCTACCCTATCAACAACGACGGGCAATTACTAGGGTTAGAGTAACTATTAACTAAGGTTTGGCTACCTTTTGGGTTTTGAGGGCTTTATGAGAATGATTGAGCCCGGCAATTCGAGTGGCGGTAGGGGCGGTAACCTAGACCGGCAGATTCACCCACTGCGTGTCACCCCAGGTCACGCTCGCCGCACCCGAGCTGAGGCTCACCACCAGCTCCTCCGCACGCGACAGCTCCTCAGCGCGGTCAAACACGCCCACCGAGATGACCGCGCCCTCCGCACCGTACTCGGTACCCAACACGTTCAGGCCCGCGGCGCGCATCTCGTTCTCCAGACGGCCCGCATCCGCATGCGAGCTAGGAACCTCACCCACGCGCAGACGCTCACGCGAATCGAATAGCGCACCATCCAGGGTCTGTACTACTGAATCGGTGTAGGCACGCACCAAACCGCCCGCGCCGAGCTTAATGCCACCGAAATAGCGCACGACCACCGCAACCACATCGGACAGATCGGTGGTGCCGTCCTCGCGGGTCTGGCGCGCCAGCAGCGCCTGCATCATGGGCACACCGGCGGTACCGGCGGGCTCGCCGTCATCCGAGGAACGCTGCACGTCGCGGTCGGCACCAATCACGAACGCCGAGCACACGTGGCGGGCGTCGTGGTAGGTCTTGCGCACCGACTCAATGTAGGCGCGCGCCTCCTCAACGGTGCTCACGCGCTTGATGTGACCAATAAATTCGCTACGCTTAATTTCGAGGAGGCTCTCATAGGGCTCATCGCCGCGCGGCACAAGGTAGCGATTGGCGCGAGTTTCTTCCTGCATGTGTCCTCCTCTAATCAATACCTATCTATTGTGGCACAGCCCGTCAGGAGCACCGTCCATGTCCCAGCCTTCTTCCCCCGCCTCCACTGCCCTGCGCCGTTACGCCCTCACCGGCGGTATCGGCAGCGGCAAGAGCACCATCGCCTCCCTCTTCGTTGAGCAGGGCGCATTCCTGGTGGATGCGGACGCTATCTCCCGCTCCCTCATGGAGCCCGGTGAGGCGGTGCTCGCCCGCACGGTCGCGGAGTTTGGCGAGCACCTGCTCGACGAGGACGGCCGCCTCAACCGCCCCGCCCTGGCGCGTATCGTGTTCAATGATGAGCAGGCGCGCCTGCGCCTAAACGCAATCGTGCACCCCGCTATTCGTGAGCGCGCCGCGCAGCTGGTGGAGCAGGCGCAGTCCGAGCCCGGGTTCAGCGGCATTATTCTGGAGGACATTCCGCTACTCGTGGAGAGCGGCGACCCGTCCGCTTTTGAGGGCGTGGTCGTGGTGCGCACTCCCCTGGCGACTCGCCTGCAGCGCCTCGTGTCTTCGCGCGGTATGAGCGAGGAGGATGCGCGCGCCCGCATCGCCGCGCAGGCTACCGACGAGCAGCGTGAGGCGGTCGCAACCTGGATCATTGATAATGGCGGCTCGCTGGAGGAAACCGCCGAGCAGGTGCGCACCGTCTGGGAGCAGATGACCGCAGCCTAAAATCCTCCCCAGCAACACAGGGCACAGCAATACAGAGCACAGCAACACCGGGCACGTACCCCGGATCCCAACGCCCCCACCCCTGACTCACCTAAACCCCCAATAACGCAAAGAACCCCCTCACCTCCCAAACGGGAGATGAGGGGGTTCCCCTGCTCTAGGCACCCCACGCGGGGGTTACCTATCGGCTATTACGCCTGATGAGTGCTCATCTGAGCGGCAGATTAGTTGCCGGTCAGCTTCTTGCGGAGCTCAGCCAGTGCCTCATCCGATGCGAGGGTGCCTGCGGAAGCGGGCTCCTCGGAGGAGTAGGAGGTCGGTGCGGGCTCAGCTGCTGCGGGAGCTGCTGCTGCAGCCTCTGCGTCAGCCTCGAGAGCCTTAGCAACCTGAACCTTGTGAGCCTCGAAGCGAGCCTGTGCCTCTGCGTACTGTGCTTCCCATGCCTCGCGCTGTGCGTCGAAGCCTTCCAGCCACTCGTTAGCCTCGGGGTCGAAGCCCTCGGGGTACTTGTAGTTGCCGGCCTCGTCGTACTCTGCGGCCATGCCGTACAGAGCCGGGTCAAACTCGGTAGCGTTGGGGTCAACGCCCTCGTTTGCCTGCTTGAGGGACAGGGAGATGCGGCGGCGGTCCATGTCGATGTCGATGATCTTGACGAAGACCTCTTCACCAACGGAGACGACCTGCTCAGCCAGGTCAACGTGGCGGGTTGCCAGCTCGGAGATGTGGACGAGGCCCTCGATGCCGTCCTCAACGCGCACGAATGCACCGAAGGGAACGAGCTTGGTGACCTTGCCGGGAACAATCTGGCCCAGAGCGTGGGTGCGGGCGAATGCCTGCCACGGATCTTCCTGGGTTGCCTTGAGCGACAGGGAGACGCGCTCGCGATCCAGGTCCACCTCGAGAACCTCGACGGTGACGGGCTGGCCAACCTCGACAACCTCGGAGGGGTGGTCGATGTGCTTCCAGGACAGCTCGGAAACGTGAACCAGACCGTCCACGCCGCCCAGGTCCACGAATGCACCGAAGTTGACGATGGAGGAGACAACGCCCTCGCGGACCTGACCCTTCTCCAGCTCGTTGAGGAAGGAGGAGCGGACTGCGGACTGGGTCTCTTCCAGGTATGCACGGCGAGACAGAACAACGTTGTTGCGGTTCTTGTCCAGCTCGATGATCTTAGCTTCGAGCTGCTGGCCGATGTAGGGAGCGAGGTCGCGGACACGGCGCATCTCGACGAGGGATGCGGGCAGGAAGCCGCGCAGACCGATGTCGAGGATGAGGCCGCCCTTGACAACCTCGATAACGGTGCCGGTGACGACGCCGTCGTTTTCCTTGATCTTCTCGATGTCGCCCCATGCACGCTCGTACTGTGCGCGCTTCTTGGAGAGGATCAGGCGACCTTCCTTGTCCTCCTTGGTGAGGACGAGTGCCTCAACCTCGGAGCCGAGCTCGACGACCTCGGAGGGGTCGATGTCGTGCTTGATGGACAGCTCGCGGGAGGGGATGACGCCTTCGGTCTTGTAACCGATGTCGAGCAGAACCTCATCGTGGTCGATCTTGACGACCTGGCCGGAGACGAGATCGCCGTCGTTGAAGACCTTGATGGTCTTGTCGACAGCCTCGAGGAATGCCTGCTCGTCGCCGATGTCGTTAATTGCGACCTGAGGGATGTTGGTGCTCATGTAGTGAGGGCTCCAATTGGATTTCTAATAGGTCGACGCCGCCGGTTCACCGTTCAACACCCCCGACTGGAGGCGCTAATCGGCTCACTGTTTCACTCCGGCGCGCACGGTATAGGACCGCTAACGCCTTTGAACGAAGTGAGGAAACGTCGAGCTGACGGATACTTACAATGTGTACCGCCGCCGAGGCGAAGACGCTTCAGCGGGTGTACGGAAGATATAACTCGTTTTTCCGGAAAGTTATTCCCATAAAACGGTTGCAAAAACCCGTACGTTGGTACACGCGATTACCAGTGTACGGGAATCCCGGGCGTGTCGTCAATGGATGCGCGCCCGGAATTCCCGTACTTATTTGCGGTTTTGGAGTTGTGGTTTGCGGAGGGGTTTTGCGGAGGGTCGATGCTCGTCCTCGTTCCTCTCCCCCTGCCCAAGGAAGCAGCCGGTGCGCACCTTCCTGCGCTCCTACAGGGGAACCCACCCTCTCGGGCGCTCCGC
>NZ_KV830898.1:276524-331490 GCF_001836905.1 Rothia sp. HMSC062F03
CCGAGAGGGTACCCTGATGTCGCTTCCGGAAGGTGCACCGGCACGCTCCGGCAGCGGGGCCGAGAGCGGCTACTCGAAGTACACGTTCGGAAAACGCGGCCGCATCCGCACAGTACCCCAGCACGGAAAGGCGGTATCGTCCGAAGTGACATCAGGGTGCCCGAAGCGAAGCGAGGGCGGGTTCCCTGTAGGAACGAGGACGATAACCGTCTTTCCAAGCGGAGCAAAGCTGAGCACTGCCTTTTCAAGCGGAACCGTGCATCCCCCGCCGAGCCAAGCGTCCCCGGTCTTTCCAAGCGGAAACTGAGGAGTTGAGCCTAGTGGCCCGCCTCCTGCCAGGACTTACCCCAGCCGACCTGCACATCCAGAGGAACACGCAGGGAGGCGGCACCGCTCATCTCCTCGACGAGCACGCGTTCGGCGGCTTCACGCTCACCGGTGGCGACTTCGAGGATGATTTCGTCGTGCACCTGCAGCAGCATGCGGGTCTTCAGGCCCTCTTCGCGCAGGCGGCGGTGAATGTTAATCATGGCGATCTTGATGATGTCCGCGGCGGTGCCCTGAATCGGGGCGTTGAGGGCGGCGCGTTCGGCGGCTTCTCGGCGTACACGGTTGGGCGAGTCCAGGTCGGGCAGCACGCGGCGGCGACCGAAAATGGTTTCGGTGTAGCCGTCCTGGTGTGCCTGCTTGAGCACGCCGCGCAGGAAGCGGCCCACGCGTCCGAATCGCTTGAAGTAGTTGGTGCGCAGTTCGCCTGCTTCGTCGGAGCTGATGTTCAGCTGCTTGGCGAGGCCGAAGCGGGACAGGCCGTACGCCAAACCGTAGGACATGGCCTTGACCTTGGAGCGCTGCTCGGGGGTGACGTCCTCGGGGGCTACGCCGAAGACTTCGGAACCGACGTAACGGTGCAGGTCCTCCCCCGCTTCGTAGGCTGCGATGAGCTTCTCGTCGGCGGCGAGGTGCACCATGATGCGCATTTCGATCTGCGAGTAGTCGGCGGTGAGCAGACCCTCGTACTCCACGCCGTCGATGGGCTCGGGAGCCACGATGAAGGCACCGCGGATGCGGCGGCCCTCCTCGGTGCGAATCGGGATGTTCTGCAGGTTCGGCGCGGTCGAGGAGAGTCGACCGGTGGATGCGGCGCCCTGCTGGAAGGTGGTGTGCACGCGTCCGTCCTCGGTGGCGGCCTTCTGCAGGCCCTCGACGGTCTGGGCGAGCTTGATGTTGTCGCGGTAGGCGATGAGCGCACCAAGGAAGGCTGCGCCGTCGGATTCAGGCGAGATCTTGGAGAGCAGCTCGGTGACGGATTCGGCGTCGGTGGAGTAGCCGGACTTAATCTTGCGGGTGTGCGGCAGGCCGAGGGTCTCGAAGAGCACGGTCTGCAGCTGTTTGACGGAGGCGAGGTTGAGGGGTTCTTCGCCGTCCTCGGTGGCGACCTCCCCACCGATGATGGCTCGGGCGGATTCCTGCGCCTGGTTGGCGCGTGCCGAGAAGGTTTCGTGCAGCTCGGTCAGGAGCGCATCGGAGACGGCGATGCCGGCCTGCTCCATGTCTGCGAGCACGTACAGTAGCGGCAGCTCGATTTCTTCGTAGACCTTCAGCTGGCCGTGCTCTTCCATTTCGTAGTGCAGCAGGCGCGCAAGCTCGTGGATGATGCGGCTGATTTGCGTGAAGTAGCGCAGGTTCTCGACGGGTTCGGTTTCGCCGGGCAGGCTGAACAGGGAGGGTTCTTCGCGCGTCTCGGGCTGGAAGACCAGCTGCGCGTAGGGTTCCTTGGGAATCCACAGGTAGCGTTCGGCGAGGTCTTCCATGCGTTCGGAAAAGAGCTTGCGGGTTGCGGTGGGGATGAAGCCGCACATGTACGAAGACAGCGCGGGGTCCTCGACGGCGCCGGCCAGTTCGTAGCCGTAGGAGCGAAGAAGCTTGCGCTGAACCTTGAGGTCCATAACGATTTTGCGGGCGGCGGGGTCGGAGAGCCACGCGGCGAGGGCGGTATCAAGCTCCGGGTCGATGCTGCGGGTGTCGACCCACAGGCTGGCTCTCTTGCTGGTCAGGAGCACGCCGAGTAGTTCGGGGTTCTCCTCGGCGGCGCGAATCTTCGTCTTGGTGACCTTGACGGCGGGTTCGTCGCCCACGGCGGGGCGCGCCACGGGCAGGTTCGTGACCGGGTAGAGGGTCACGGCACCTTCGAGGCGTTCGGGCACGGGGATGGGTGCGCCTTCGGGGGTTTCGCCGTAGTTCTCTTCGGCCGCGGCGGCGCAGAAGGCGCGGAAGGCGGCCGCATCCGTGGCATCCTGCGGGGCCTCGACGGGGATGGGCGCGTAGACCGGGCCGGCGGGGGCCTTCTTTGCGGGGCCCTCCTCCCCCGCTTCTGCGGCGGAGCTGGTAGCGCCTGCGGAACCGGCGGCGCGCACGATGGGGCCGAGGGTGTCGGCGGCGCGCTTGCGGATGGTGCGAAACTCCACCTCGTCGAAGAAGGCGTTCAGAGCGTCCAGGTCGGGGGTGAATGCGGTGTCTTCGAGGGTGACGCCCAGGTCGAGGTCGTTGACGAGCTGGTTGAGGCGGCGGTTACGCACCACGTTATCCACGTTCTCACGCAACGCCTCGCCCTTCTTGCCGCCAATCTTGTCGCGGTTGTCGAGCACACCCTGCAGGGAGCCATACTCGCCGAGCCACTTGGCGGCGAAGCCGGGACCCACACCGGGTACGCCGGGCAGGTTGTCGGCCTGCTCGCCGGTGAGGGCGGCCAGGTCGGGGTACATGTGCGGGGGCACCTTGGTCTTCTTTTCGATGGCGGCGGGGTCCATGCGCTGAATACCCTTGGAGGGGCCGGTGGTGACCGGGTAGAGCAGGGTGACCTCGTCGGTGACGAGCTGGAAGATGTCGCGGTCGCCCGAGAGGATGAGGACCTTGTATCCGGCTTCGGTGCCGCGGCGGGTCAGGGTGGCGACGATGTCGTCAGCCTCGTAGTTTTCGTAGGTGAGCGCGGGAATGTTCAGCGCGCCGAGCATCTTCTTGATGAGGTCGATCTGGCCGTCAAAGGCCTCGGGGATGGCGTTGCGGCCGCCCTTGTATTCACCGTATTCGGCGGTGCGGAAGGTGCCGCCGGGCAGGTCGAAGGCAACGGCGATGTGGCTGGGCTGGTTATCTTTGATGATGTTCAGCAGCGTGGAGAGGAAGGCGTGCACGGCCTCGGTGTGTTGGCCGTCGCTACGCACGAAAATGTGCTGGCCGGTCTTTTCGGCCATGGTGTAGATGCCGAAGAAGGAGCGTAGGGCCAGGGAGTGTCCGTCAATGAGCAGGAGGGTGTTATTCGCAGTAGTCACCCCTCTAGTGTATCGATTCCGGTCCCGCGGGTTTCGGTGCGGGTCGCCTCCGCTACACGAGGTGCCGGCGCCGTGCCATATTGCGGAATAACGGGGTGCTGGGAAAGAGTTTTACCTCATATGTAGGTGCCGGTGGGGTGCGTTTGATGAATTTTCTCTAAAAAATTGTGCCCCAAGCCACTATATGAGGTGGATAATAATACAGTTTCCAGATAATATATAACCTTAATTATCGCCTCCAGCGTAGGAAACCCCCACACCCCCGTGTATTCATAGGCAGAGCTCTACCCAGAATTCACCGGCAGGATTCACCGGACCGTGAGGGCACCCCCCGCGCTCAACACACAACGAACCCTCATTTAGGAACCCATGAAGGTACTCAAAAAAATCCCCTTGATCCTGTGGATTGCAATCGCAATCGGCGCGGGTGTGCTCATCGGTCTCTTCACCCCCGGAATGATTAGCGGCATTAACGACGCCACCGGTGCAGCCATCCCCACCGACCTCATTGTGCAGCTCTTCGTCTCCTTCTCTACCGTGTTCAGCGCGTTCCTGAGCTTCTCCATCCCGCTGATTATTATCGGCTTCATCGTGCCCGGCATCGGTTCCCTCGCCCAGGGTGCGGGCAAGATGCTCGGCATCACCGTGGGTCTGGCGTACCTCTCCAGCATCCTTGCTGGCTTCCTGGCACTGACCTGCGCACTGCTACTCTACCCCATCATCCTGCAGGGTCAGCAGCTCGCCTCCTTCGATAACCCCGAAAACGCGCTGTCCAAGGGCTACATCTCCTTCGAGCTGACCCCGATTATGGGCGTGCTGAGCGCGTTGATTCTCTCCTTCATCCTGGGTCTGGGCATTACCGCACTGAAGACCCGCACGATGCTGAACCTCTTCGAGGACTTCCAGGTCATCGTTGAGAAGCTGCTCAGCTACGTGATTATCCCCCTGCTGCCCGTGCACATCGTGGGCGTGTTCGCAAACATGACCCTCGCCGGTCAGGTGGCGAAGATCCTCTCGGTCTTCGGTCTTGTGTTCGTCATGGTGATTATTCTGCATTGGGTCACCCTGGCGCTGCAGTACTCGGTGGCTGGCGCGATTTCTCGCCGCAACCCCATCCAGATGCTCAAGACCATGCTCCCGGCATACTTCACCGCAATCGGTACCCAGTCTTCGGCTGCGACCATCCCGGTGACCGTGCGTTCGGCGAAGAAGGCTGGCATCTCCCCCCGCGTGGTGGACTTCGCGATTCCGCTGTGCGCGACCATTCACCTCTCCGGCTCCATGATCACCATTACCTCCTGCTCGGTGGCAGTGCTGTTCATGACCGGTCAGCACCCCGACTTTGGTTCATTGATTCCCATGATTCTGGTGCTCGGCGTGATGATGGTGGCAGCCCCCGGCGTTCCCGGCGGTGGCGTGATGACCGCAATCGGTCTGCTGCAGTCCATGCTTGGTTTCGATGCCTCCATGATTGCCCTGATGATTGCCCTGTACCTGGCTCAGGACTCCTTCGGCACCGCAACCAACGTGACCGGTGACGCGACCATCGCAGCTCTGACCGAGCGTATCTCCAAGGCAATCGGAGCGAACCCCGATAAGGAAATCCGCGACGAGGACATCGAAAAGGCAGAGGCCATCTCCGCCTAGTCATCCCCCGCTTGCATAACGTTTAGGCCCCGTCTCCCCCGTTCGGGAGGCGGGGCCCACGCGTGCCCGCGGGCGCTCGCGAAAAACCACCCGCCCGAAGCATCAAACGCCGAGGGGTACACTGGAGACCATGACTGAAAACAACACGCAGCACGCACCCGTCCGGGCGGCGGCACCCACCACACTCACCCCCGAACAGATCAAAGCACAGCTGATTGAGACCGGCGTTCCCGAGCACCTGCACTCCTACTTCCCCCGCGGCATGGGCGAACTTATCCCCGCCATGGGCATCAAGTTCAAGGAGCTGACCGCCGAGCGCGCCGTCGCCACCATGCCGGTCGCCGGCAACACCCAGCCCATCGGCCTGCTGCACGGCGGCGCGAACGTTGTGCTCGCCGAGACCCTCGGTTCGCTCGCATCCGGCGTGCACGGAGGCGAAGACCTCGTGGCCGTGGGTGTGGACATCAACGCAACCCACGTGCGTCCGGCGGTATCCGGTGTGGTCACCGCGACCTGCACCGCCGTCAAGCTGGGACGTACGCTGTGCATCCACACCATCGATATTGTGGATGAGCGCGGCCGCACCACCTGCACCGCGCGCATCACGAACATGCTCATTCCCCGCCCCAAGGCCTAAGCTAACAAGGCCTAAGCTAAGGTAGAGGGAACGACCCCGACGAAAGGACGACCATGGCCCGCGAGCGCACCCCCTATTTCAAGCGCTACCCCAAGATTGTGCGCGCCAAGCGCATTATTCTGCCCATCGCCATCGGCGTGATGCTGGTGTGCCTGGTGACCGCGATTAACAACCCGGGATCCTTCTGGTGGCTCGGCGTCATGCTGGGCACCATTGGCATGCTCTGGGCAGGTTCGCCCACCGCGCGTCCGCTCAACGGCCCGCAGGATTCCGACGACGAGCTCAACCGTTACCTGCGCTAATCGCGCGCCGCGACTCATAAGCGCAATCCGTCATAGGCAACGCAAGCGCCCCGTCCCTCAGCTTCTTCGTGAGGGGCGGGGCGCTTGTTAATGCTTTGCGTGTGTGTCGGCAAATCCGAATGTTTGCCTATCTCTTTAGCCTGTCGTGCGTGCACTTTCGAGCTGGTTTCTCGTCGGTTGAGAAGTCTTCAAAAGCACGGTCAAAGGGGTGCTGACACGTATTCGTGCCTGGTTATCTCGCACATCGCGAAAGTCGTACGCCGAATCGCTCTGCGATGAGTTGCGAGATGAGAACCGCTAAGCGGAGAGCTGCTTGATGATGGTGTCAGACACCTCGCGCATGGACAGTCGGCGGTCCATGGATGTCTTCTGAATCCAGCGGAATGCTTCCGGCTCGGTCAGGTTCATCTTGGTGATGAGCAGGGACTTGGCGCGGTCCACCAGCTTGCGGGTCTCGAACTGGTCGCGGATGGTGCCCACTTCCTTCTCGAGCGCACGAATCTGCTCGTAGCGGCTCATGGCCACCTCGATGGCCGGGATCAGGTCGTTGGGGGTGAAGGGCTTGACGACGTATGCCATAGCGCCCGCGTCCACGGCGCGGTCCACGAGTTCCTTCTGGCTGAAGGCAGTCAGCAGGACCACGGGGGCGATCTGTTCCTTCGCGATCTCCTCCGCAGCGGTGATGCCGTCCATGATCGGCATCTTCACATCCATAAGAACCAGGTCGGGGCGGTGCTTCTGTGCGAGCTCAACGGCGGTCTTACCATTATCGGTCTCGGCGACAACATCGAAACCCTGGTCCTTCAGAATTTCGACAATATCGAGGCGAATCAGTGCCTCGTCTTCCGCCACGACAACGGTGCGAGCCGGAGCCTGCTCCTCCGCCTGGTTCTGAGTGGTCAGCTCTGACATTACTCTATCTCCTTTATTAAATTTCAATCACCTCAAGTCTACAGGAGTAGACAAAAGTTCATCTACTACTGCCCGGGTTCTGCCGTGTGTCCTGTGGGCGTGACCTGTAGAGATGTAACACAACGTCCACATTTTGCACTGAATTGCATATTTTGTTTTATACTTCCAATAGACCCTCATGGGACGGTCTGTGATATTTCCTCCGATGGCCAGAAGAGCGAGGCCGAAACCTGCGACAGCGACAGGCCTGCACACCTGCTCAAATGCACCCCACGCGGCCGATCTCACAGGTGTTCACAGTCTTCCCCAGAAGGCCCTGACCTGCGATAACACCCGTCTGCGACAGGTACGCAAGTAATAAACCAAATATTTGTCCAGAAAGTCCCTCACCTGCTCCCGGAGGTCGATAAACTGGAATGGATTATTCTCCTCGACTTCTCCGGCACTCGCATTTGACCGACCATACCCGCATACCCGGAGGGGACACATGTCAATCACCCGACAAACGCGAACCCTGTACTCCGACTTCGTTGAGTACAAGGAACTCGATCGCGCCACCCTATCATCGATTCACCCCGGAATCCTCGTCATCTTTGACTCCACCGCACTGGCCAGTCTCTACCAGTACCCCGCTCGCACCAGCGACGAAATCATCCGTGCTTTCTCGCAGCTGCGCGGCCACGCTTTCCTCCCCCACCAGGCACTCAAGGAATTCTGGGCGGCCCTAGACGGCGCCTCCCCCGTACCGGCCGCCGCCGACCGTGTTCGCTCGGCCCTCGCGTCTTTCAAAGAGACTCTCCCCGAAGAGAAGGGCTCACCCTGGAGTGCCCTGCGTTCCGTCACCCACCAGCTGGACCACTCTATTGCCCAGATCATGAGGATCCTCGAGCCCACAACCGATACCGGTTCCATCAACGTGGCCCGCCGCGAAGATGACACGATTCTGCCGCGACTGAACCGCCTCTTCACCGGGCACGTGGGTGCGGCCCCCAGCCCGGAACGCTACAATCAGCAGCTTGCAGAGGCCGCGGAGCAGGGCCACCCGCTTCTGCCCAGCGCCAATTTTGACGCCGATTTTGCGCTGTGGACCCAGTGCCTCGCCGAGGCTTCAACCCGAGTGAAGGGTACCGACTGCGTTTTCGTTACCGCCGGGGTGCGCGACCTGTGGCTGCGCAATAGCGCGGAGGTTCGCGCCGCAGCTGCCAGCGGTAAACCGATTCGTCAGCTCGCCAACCGCCAGCTACTGCGCGAGTACGCGCAGACCACCGACGGCGGCGTGTTCCGTATTTACACGGTGGAGGAAATCCTCAAGCTCGCTTCGCACCAGTACGGTGTGACGGTCAGCGATGCCACCTACCATGCGGTACGCGCCGAAGAACCCGTCGCCGTGTAAAGCCGCGGCATTGAGAATAATCAAACCACGCCACACCCACCACAGATAATCAAAAGAAGCCACATGTGTTCCAAACACATGTGGCTTCTTAGCGTCTGCCGGCTAGAACGTTAGGCGTTAGCGGCCGCGGCAGGTGGCTGGCAGGGGCACCAGGCAGGGTATCTGCTGGGCCGGAATATCTGAATATCTAAGGACGCGAAAACCTAGCTCTACTCCCCGCGATTGGCTCGGTAGAGCTCCGCGGCGCGCTCCTCCGAAGACTCGTCGTCGCCGAGCATCAGGTAGCACAGGTACAGGGTGAAGGCGGCGCGGGCGTCCTCAGCGAGCGCGCTGGTTCCTTCGCCGGGCCGGGTGCTGAAGGCGATAACGTCGTGCGCCTGGGGCAGGACGGCGACCAGGTGCGCGGCGGTTTCGTAGCCGTCCTGGTTGCCGGGCAGGACGAAGTTGCGCGGCTCCGGGTTAGCCTCCGTAGCGCTAGCATCGGCTCCTACTCGGGCGGCGGAAAAGTTAGCCTTGAGGACATCCTCAACACGGCGAATCAGGTCGGCATCGGGCAGGGCGCGGTCATCCGCGGCAAACGCAATGTGGATGCCGCTCAGAGTCTCGTAGGGGTGCTCACCCGCGTAGTATCCGGCGGCAAGAGCGTAGCCGGTCAGCAGGCGTGCCTCGTCGGCGGTGAAGGTGCCGCGCGCCTCGCGCAGGGCGGGTAGCAGAAGCTCGGTCAGGAGCGGGTACAGGGACTCGGGGGCGTTCGCGATAGCCTCCTGCAGGTATTCGCCTGCCTCCGCGGTGGGCTCGGCGTTGAGCAGGGTCAGGAAGGTTTCTTCGGGGGTATCCCAGTAGCGGGCAATCAGCACGAGGGTCGCGATAAGCGCGAGGAGCTCGCGGTAACTATCCGAACGGTCGGCGCCGAAGGTGTCAGCAACAACGCGGGCGAGCATGCGGGCGGCAATGTTCTCGAGGATGAACTCGTCGTAGGGGTTGGTGCCGGGCCAGTTGGCGGGGTCGGGCAGGTAGGTTTCGTCCAGGTAGCGCAGCACGGGCTCGAGGGGCGCGGGCGCGGGCGCGGCGAGGTCGGGGCAGCACAGCTCAACCCAGCCGTTCACGGTAGCCTCGTCGGCAATGCCGGTAGCCTCAGCCAGCTGGGCGCGCGAAAGGCTGTACGGTGCAACGAGCTCGGCGAGGTCGTCACAGGCGCCGTTGGAACGGTAGGCGGGCTGGTAGTTGGCACTGGGGAGGGTTCCGGGAAGAGTGCCGGGGAGGTTGGTGGCTGCCATGGTGGTTCCTTCGCTGAATTATGGGGTGAATTGGGTTGTATGGTGTGCGATGCTCGGTTGAGGGCCCGGAGCATCTTCTGATTTCAGAATATCCCAGAGCCTCGCATCGTGTGCTGCCCGTCGTCATTATGGGCTTCGGAGTGCTTTTTATCGCCTTCGCCATACCCTCCATCGACACATACAAGCACCCACCAGTTGTTAATGATAGAATCGCAGTGTATTATTTAGTTAATTTTCAAACAACATTTTTCAAAGGAGTTAATAATGTCCCACTCTCCCTATAGCAACAAGAAGGTCATGGAGGACTGGCTTAAAGACCTCGGGGTTTTGGATACTCTGGCCACTGCGGCAAAGATTATCCAGCTTGCGGCGAATAACCCGGACTACCCTGAACATGCACGGAACGCCAGCAAGGGCATGAACCACTACGAGCTTGTTGCTGAAAATCTTAATCGTGTCACCCTTACCGGTGATAAGTTTGTCTCATTTCAAAATGAACCTATCACTAAGAATCTCAACGCTTTGGCAACTGACCTTCCGCAGGAAGCATATCCGCTTCTCACTGCGTTGAGCCGTCGGCGTGGTCTTTACCGCAGTGATTCGTACAAGAACATGCCCTATTGGGAGGTCAGCACCTGTTGCTCCTTGGTAATGCAAAGCGCTAACCGCTTCGGTGGCATTGACAAGATTCGTTGGGAGAGCAGCACGAAAAAGCGAATTATTTCAGCAACGAATCACTACGTTCAGGACACTCTCGATATTCCGGGGTTGGATGATCTCGTCGAAGATTTGCCGTTGCGTCTCCCCATTTTGGTAGTAGCGTATAATATTTCCCCCGAAGGTGAACTCAAGGAGTTTGCCCTTGGTCTACCTGCTCCGGTCGAACGTCGCAACCAGAGCCCTTGGGTATGGACCATTGATGTACTCGATCATGCAGCATCGCCGAAATTCCTTGCCGCCATCGATTCCGCGCAGGAAGAAGTTCAGTCTACGACCCATCCTGAGGCCCCGGCAGTTCCTGACGCTCATGTTAAGCTGAAGAAGGCAGCCGAGTAGGAGCTGTTATGACTCATACACCACACTCTTTGTCCGCGAAAGCATTATGTCTGTACAAGATTCTTCCCCCATACTCTCCTTTGACCCAAGGAGGCTCACGTTAGCTCGAGAACTTCAAGGTGTCCGCAAGAGCGATTTGGCTAGGAGTCTTGGAGTTAGTGCTGTCACTATCACTCATTGGGAGTCGGGTAACCGAAACCCAACTAAAGATAATGTCTACGCACTAGCTTTGACTCTTGGCGTTGCTCCATCTTTTCTTGAAAGTCAGTTCTCAGAAGCCCCATTAATTTCTGGCGCACCTCACTTTAGGTCCTTACGCTCGACAACTCAGCTTAGCCGCAACCAGGCTCAAGCGTATACGCAGGTTGTCCAGGATGTTGTTCATACAATGAATGAGTACGTCGATTTCCCGGACCTGGTACTTCCCAACATCTTGACTGATTCTGACCTTCCCGGTTCTGAGATTCCTCGTCTAGCAGCTGAGCAGGTTCGTAAAGATTGGGGTTTAGGAAATAAGCCTGTCCAACATGTTGTCCGCGCCATGGAGAACCATGGTATCGTCGTTGTCTTTGCACCATTCCATAGTGCAGCAATTGATGCATACTCCACTTTTGGTAGCGAGGCTCCAGTAGTAGTTCTGAACCCGACAAAGGGTGATTACTACCGTCAACGCTTTGATGCCGCCCATGAACTAGGCCACCTAGTAATGCATGCTGATGCTGATCCTGGTCATAAGGTTCTTGAGGCTCAGGCTCATGCATTTGCCGCAGAATTTTTGGCACCAAGTGCATGCATTCAGGATGAATTGCCTACAGTCATGAATGGTCAAGGCTGGATGAAGCTGAAGGAGCTTAAGGAATATTGGGGCATCAGTATGCAGGCTCTTTTGTATAGGGCTAAAGAACTGGGTCGCCTTTCAGACGATGCCTACCGAAACGCAATGGTTACCGTTTCTCGTAACGGATGGCGTTCCAAGGAACCAGGTCTTATTTCTTCTCTCGAAGAACCGTCCCTAATTCCTCACGCGATTAGTCTCATCGAGGAGTCAGGCATTCCAGTTGAGATATTGAGAGAGAAGTCGCGCGTACCTCAACATTATTTTGAAGTCATCACAGCGCGACGTCCTGTTCTACCAGTGAGCGTATAAACGGCAAAGCCTCGAGAGGGTGTAATTTCTACACTCCCTCGAGGCTTCTCTGTGCGTCCTCAAAATGTATCAGACCAATTCCGCCGAGAAGCCACATGTGTTCGCAACACATGTGGCTTCTCGGCGTAATGGCGTAGATGCAGCGAATGTTAGTCCAGCAGCGCGTCCACGAATGCTTCCGGGTCGAACGGTGCCAGGTCGTCCGGGCCCTCACCCAGGCCGATGAGCTTGACGGGAACGCCCAGCTCCTCCTGAATGGCCACGACGATACCGCCCTTCGCGGTGCCGTCCAGCTTAGTCAGCACAATACCGGTCACGTCCACGATCTCGCCAAAGACCTTCGCCTGAATCATGCCGTTCTGGCCGGTCGTCGCGTCGATGACCAGGAGCACCTCGGTCACCGGGGCTTCCTTCTCAATCACACGCTTGATCTTACCGAGCTGATCCATCAGGCCGGCCTTGTTCTGCAGGCGGCCCGCGGTATCCACCAGCACGGTGTCGACGCCTTCCTCCTTGCCGGTCTTAACCGCGTCAAAGGCGACCGAAGCGGGGTCGGCGCCCTCCTTCTCGGAACGCACCGTCTTCACGCCCACGCGGTCACCCCAGGTGGTCAGCTGCTCCGAAGCGGCGGCGCGGAAGGTATCGGCGGCGCCCAGAATCAGGGACTGACCGTCCGCAACCATCACGCGGGCAATCTTACCGACGGTCGTGGTCTTACCCACGCCGTTCACGCCAACGACCAGCACCACGCCGGGGTTGCCGTCGCTGCCGGCGGTCTTCAGCTCGCGGTCCATGTCGGGGCCGACAATCTTCACGAGCTCCTCGCGAAGCATCTTCTTCACGGCGGCGGGGTTGTTCGTACCCTCGACGCGCACGCGCTTCTGCAGGGCCTCAACCAGGCGGGTGGTCGGCTCGGAACCCAGGTCAGCTAGCAGCAGGGTCTCCTCAACCTCGTCCCACACGTCCTGGTCGATGCGGTCGCGAGACAGCAGGGAAAGCAGGCCCTGACCGAGCATATTGTTCGAACGGGCCAGGCGGGCACGCAGACGAACCAGGCGACCCGCGGAGGGGTCGGGCATCTCAATTTCAATGGAGCGAGGTGCCGAGCTCTCAGCTTCCGGTGCCGACTCTCCGGAGGCGGCGGCCGCCTCCTGGCGCAAAGACTGCAGGTTCGCGGTCTTCTTGGGTCGACGCAGAACGGCGAAAAGCACACCGGCAATTACCAGTACGCCCAGCACAATCGCGCAGATTATCATCGTTTCATTCACACTACTAGCTTACCGGCTTGGGAGGTTTCGTCGGTCTAGTTGACGCGCGTGCCCGGCCCGGCCCGGAGTAGACTGGACACTATTGAAGTTTTCTAGCTGAGCGCAGCCGGTGTTTAGGGGTGGGGCCCCGCGGCTGCATCAGCCCACACACACGAGGATGCGCATGAGGAAACCTGCCATAACACCGCCCGTTTTTGACCCTCGCACGATTAACCCGAACCGCGTGCCGACCGGTCTGAAGGTTCTGATCGTTGCCTCGTTCATGATTGCGGTGGGTTTCGGCCTGGTCGCGCCGGTGTTGCCGAATTACGCGCAGAATTTTAACGCAACGGTCACTATGGCGACGATGGTGGTGTCTGCGCTGGCGATTACGCGTCTGCTGTTTGCGCCGACGGCGGGCAAGATTATTACCCGTTTCGGTGAGCGCCCGGTGTACACGATCGGCATGCTGATTGTGTCCGTGACCTCGTTTATGATTGCGTTCGCCTGGGATTACTGGGTGCTATTGGCTGCCCGCGCGGTAGCCGGCATTGGCTCGGTCATGTTCACGGTCTCCGCGATGGGCTTGCTGGTGCGTCTCTCCCCTCCCCATATGCGCGGCCGTATTTCCGGTTATTACGCGACGGCCTTCCTGCTGGGCAACCTGCTGGGCCCGGTCATTGCGAGCGCCCTGGCTCCGTTTGGTCTGCGCGCACCGTTTATCGTGTACGGTTTTTCGTTGCTGGTGGCGGGCCTGATTGTGTGGTTCTTGATGCCGTCGCAGGCGACCCTGGAGGCTGAGCGTGACGCGATTGCCGAGGCGGCGCGGCTGGCTGAGGGTAAGGGCACCGGGACTCTGCCGTCGGAGGCTCCCTCCCCCACTTCTGACAGCGCCGAGCGCTCCGAGGCTAACTCCCCCGCCGAGGCCCAGGCTGACGCCTCCGACAAGACCGCTCAACCCACTTCGCCCGAGAATTCTTCGGGTAGGAGCAACCTGCCGGCGATGACGGTTCGTGACGCGTTGAAGTTCACGAATTACCGCTCCGCCCTGGTTTCGAATTGGGCGATTGGCTGGTCGGTGTTCGGCGTGCAGTCCTCGATTATTCCGCTGGCCGCGGCATATTTGGCGACTGGCGGCGACATGTCGAACGCCGTGGCGGGTACTCTGCTGGCCTCGTTGGCGATGGCGACGAACTCGCTGGGTAACGCGCTGACGCAGACGTTCTCTGGTCGTTTCTCGGACCGTTTCGGCCGCCGCGTCATGGCGTTCTCCGGTCTGCTGCTTTCGGGCTCTGCGGTGACTTTCATGGGCTTCGCGCCTGTGGCCTGGGTGTTTGTCTCGTTGACGGCGTGCCTGGGTATTGGTGCGGCGTTTATGGGCCCGTCGATTCAGGCCGCGGTTTCTGATGTGATTGGCACCCGCCGCAGTGGCGGCCAGGTGTTGGCGGTGTACCAGATGTGCAGCGATTTCGGCATGATTCTGGGCCCGCTGGTGGCCGGCATGATTGCGGATGCGTGGGGCTTCGTCCCGGCGTTCATGTTAAGTGGTTTACTGCTGGTGGCGGCGGCCTTCACGTGGGCTCCGTTCCAGAAGGCGCGTTGGCCGAAGGATATTGCGGACGCCGACTACACGGGTCGCTAAAGCTCCCTCTGACACGTGAAAAGCCGGTGCCCGGTTCCTGCTATTGGCAGGACCGGGCACCGGCTTTTAACCTATATGAGATTTAGGGGACGAGCACAATATTGCCCATCATCGCGGGGTCTCCCCAGAGTAATAAGACCCAAGGAATAGAAATCAGAATCCCAAATGCCACTAGCGAGGGGCGGTACCATCGGCTCTTCGGCAAATATGCCGCTACCAGCAACGCCAGAGGGAACAGTGGCAACAGAATACGATTCGTAGAAGAAATCGGGAGCCAGAAAATGAACAGGTATCCCATGTAGCAAGCGGTCCACAGCCAGAGGGCGGGGTGGATGAGAGTGCGGCTGAATTTACGGGAAATCCAGTAGTAGAAACCCACCATTGCTACCACAAATAAGATTGCCACAACAATCTTGGGAATCATTCCGCCGAAGTAGTAATAATGCTGGTTGATCCACTGAATAAAGTATTGGTGTCCTTCACTGGGTTTACGCTTAGACCAGCCCAGTTCCGTTGCGAAGTAGGCGTCTATACGACCCGTGTATAGGGCGGCATGCAGGGGGTGTACGAACGCGAAGGAACAGACGAGCAGAGCGCTGAGGAGCTGTCCAAAGCGTCCGCGGAAGGCAGCCCACGTATCCGATAGCGCAGAGTGCGATGCATCCTCGATACGACGGCGACGATAGTCGTTCACCGTACACCACAGCCACCACAAACCGACAAAAGCTCCGAGGGGCACGCCCACAGGGCGGGAAAGAGCCGCTAGAAGCGCCACAGGCAGAAGCAATACATACCGTCCCCGGAGCACACACCACACACTCAAAGCAATGAGCAGGATGGACAGTGCCTCAGCATAACCGGTAATGAACACGGGGCTAGCCATGCTGAATGCGTACACGGCAACAGCCCATAGCGCCAGGCGGTTGCGAGATTCATCCCCTACGAACGCACGAGTGTCGAAGACGCCGCGGTCACGCCAGTTCAGGCAGCCGATGAATAGGCGATACAGTACGTAAGCCAAAGCGAAGCCCGCGGCGAAGGTCAGAACAAGTGTTGCGACGCGATACTCAATACCGAACGTATTGGCGATTCCACCGGCAATAAGGGATTGCAGCGGCATGAACGCCCAAGCATTGTAATCCACAGAGCCGTCAGCGCGGAGCGGCAGGTTCTGAGGATACCATTCGGTATAAATGCGTTCGTAGAACAGAGCGTCCCATCTGTTCAGGAACCCAAGGAGGTCATTGTGCTGACCGAAGTCAATGAGCGGGTGGGTCCTGTGCTGTTCAAGAGCGATGGAGAACATACCCAGGTGGAGGATACATGCTACAGCCCAGATGAGCAGGGCAGCAATCCAGGTGCGGCGAGCGGGCAGTAGCTCAGGTCGGTTGGCGCCGGCCTCAGAGGAGGGAGAATCTCCGCTTCCACTCTTTGTGGAGGTTCGGAGTGCTTCTAGAGTCGGTACAGGACCGGAGAGGAAGCCATAAAAAAAGTTACGTAAGTTGAAGGACGGCACGACCCGTCCATGATGTTCAGCCATGGTGTTCCGTGTGTATGAATGAGTGAAATAGTTGGTGTGTTTCGGCGCTACTCCCAGACTTTTTAGAGCATGTCATGGGTCATGGGCCGGGGGTATGCACTGTACTTTAGGGAAATGTCCCCCATAGAATACCAGCCACTAACCCACCAGGCACGTATAACAAACTCTCCACCTGTAATCTACCCATAGATTTATGTCACAGGGCACCTGGTGGCTTGTTAAAAGACCGCAGAAAAGCCGGTGCCTGCGTGGGAGCAGACACCGGCTTCACAACCAGAGAAAACCTTTATCGGGTCACAGGCACCTTGGAGAATTCGCGCACGGTACCTTCGGGGTCGCCGGAGCGAACCAGCGCTTCACCGATGAGTACCGCATCCGCACCGGCACCGGCGTAGGCGCGCACATCCTCGATGCCGGCGACACCGGACTCGGCAACCTTGATGACCGAGTTGGGCAGGTGCGCTGCGAGGGATGCGTAGTGCTCGTTATTGACCTCAAGGGTCTTGAGGTTGCGCACGTTGATGCCCACGATCTTGGCGCCGATGCGCTGGGCGACCTCAATCTCTTCGGGGGTGTGGGTCTCGACGAGGGCGTTCATGCCGAGCGACTCGGTGAGTTCCAGGAACTCGCGCAGGGTCTTCTCGTCGAGGGCCGCGACGATGAGCAGCACCAGGTCGGCGCCGTGCGCGCGGGCCTCCCAAATCTGGTACTCGTCGACGGTGAAGTCCTTGCGAAGCACGGGGATGTTCACGGCGGCGCGCACAGCGTCCAGGTCGGCGAGGGAGCCGTTGAAGCGACGCTGTTCGGTGAGCACGGAGATTGCTGCGGCGCCACCCGCCTCGTAGTGTGCGGCGAGCGCGGCGGGGTCCGGAATCTCGCCGAGGGCGCCCTTGGAGGGTGAGGAGCGCTTCACCTCGGAGATAATACGTGCGGTCGAGCCGTTGCCGCCGCCGGGTACCTCACCGCGCAGGGAGGCGAGCGCGTCACGGGCGGGTGCGGCGGCGAGGGCTCGCTTCTTCATCTCCTCGAGGGGAACCTGCTGTACGCGGGCGGCGAGGTCTTCGCGGACGCCGACGATGATCTCGTCGAGAACGGTGCTCATGGTGTCTCCTTGGGTTACTTGGTGGCGTTGACGGCTGCGTCTGCGTCCAGGGGTGCCAGGCCGGAGGCGGTCAGCACGGCGCGCAGCGGGGCGGCGGACTTGTTGACAGTTTCGAGGGTTTCGGAGTCCGGGTTGGAGTCCATGACGAGGCCCGCACCGGCCTGAACGTAGGCGGTGCCTTCCTTGAGTACGGCGGTGCGGATGGCGATGGCCATGTCCATGTTGCCGGCGAAGTCGAAGTAGCCGCACACGCCGCCGTAGACGCCGCGGCGGGTGGGTTCGTATTCGTCGATGAGCTGCATCGCGCGGGGCTTGGGCGCGCCGGAGAGGGTACCGGCGGGGAACGCGACGCGCAGCACGTCGTAGGCGCTGAACTGCGGGTCGAGTTCGGCGCTGACGGCGGAGGAAATGTGCATAATGTGGCTGAAACGCTCAATGATCATGAACTGGTCAACCGAGACGGTGCCGGGCTTGGCGATGCGCGAGAGGTCGTTGCGTGCCAGGTCGACGAGCATGAGGTGTTCGGAGCGTTCCTTTTCGTCGGCGAGCAGCTCCTCGGCCAGGGCCACGTCTTCCTCGCGGGTTGCGCCGCGCGGGCGGGAGCCGGCGATGGGGTGGGTGCTGGCGATGCCGTGCTTGAGGGTAACGAGCGCCTCCGGGGAGGAGCCGACAATGTGGAACGGGGTTCCCTCAGCGTCGTCAAAGTTGAAGAGGTACATGTACGGCGAGGGGTTGGACTGGCGCAGCACGCGGTACACGTCGAGGGGGCGGGCGTCGGTCTGCGCCTCGAAGCGGCGCGAGAGCACGAGCTGGAAGACGTCGCCATCGATGATGTTCTTCTTGGAACGCGCGATGATGTCCTTGAAGTCCTGGTCGCTCCAGGTGAGGGTGACGTCCTCGCGAACCTTGCGGTTGACCTCGTCCACGCCCGAGAGAATGGAGGTGGTGGCCGCGGCGCCGCACTGCAGGCGACGGAGCATGCTGTGCAAACGCGCGACGGCATCGTCGTAGGCACCGTCGACGTTTTCGCTGGTGCCGTTGAAGTTAATGGCGTTGGCGACGAGCAGGACTGTGCCGTCCTGGTTGTCGTGAATGGCCATGTCGGAGACCATGTTGAGCGCGAACTCGGGCAGCTTTACGTCGTCGGCGGGCGGGTTGGGCAGGTTCTCCCAGTGGCGAACGACATCCCAGCCGAGGTATCCAACCAGGCCGGAGGTGAGCGGCGGCAGGGTGGGGTCGGGCTCGGTGTAAAGCATCTGCAGGGTCTTGGCGATGGCCTCCACGGGGTCGCCGTCGACGGGTGCGCCGGCGGGGGTGCGGCCCTGCCAGTGGACGGCGCCGTCAACGGTGGTGAGGGTCGAGCGGGAAGACGCGCCGATGAAGGAGTAACGTGCCCACGAAGCGGACTCACCCTCGGAGGAAATCGTGGCGGATTCGAGCAGGAAGGTGCCGTGGGCTGCCTCGGCGGGCGCGCCCTGGTCGTCCTGGAGTACGAGGGAACGGTAGATGCCGATGGGGGTGAGCGAGTCGGCGAGGATTTTAATGTGGACGGGAATCACGCGGGTTCCGGCTGCACGGGCGCGGAATTCTTCGCGCGAGGGGGTGATGGTGCCCAAATCCTGCATTACTGTACTCCTTTGGGGTGGGGCGACGCCGGTGGTGCCGCGATGTGTCGGGGTAGGTGGCGGGTTCTGTGTTCAGTCTACCCGCGGGGGTGTTAATTCGTGTTGGCCCGTGGTATTGGTCTGTGGCCGGCACAGCAGGTGCGACCCTCGTCGAGCCTGCCGGTCACGGCAGGGACGATGCGGGCCGGCGCCTCCGAGCCTCAAGGGGTCCGGAGGCGCCAATCCGCGAACGCCGTGAAGCCGCCGAGGGCGGCCCCGCTACGGGGTAGACGTGCCGTTAGGCGAGGTTCTTGAGGGTTGCCGCGGTCTGCAGTGCGGCGGCAGTTGCCTCGTAGCCCTTGTCTTCGTTGGAGCCTTCCAGGCCTGCACGGTCGAGTGCCTGCTCCTCGTTATCGCAGGTGAGCACGCCGAAGCCGATGGGGCGGCCGGTGAGCACAGAAACGTCGGTCAGGCCGCCGGTTGCGCCCTGGCAGACGTACTCAAAGTGCGGGGTGCCGCCGCGAATCACCACGCCGAGCGCGACGATGGCGTCGAACTTATCGGCGAGGCGAGTTGCGGCGACGGGCAGCTCAAAGGTGCCCGGAACGCGCACGAGGGTGGGTTCAAGGCCGGCGTCGCGGGCGGCGCGCTGCGCGCCGTCGATCAGGCCGTCCATGACTCGGGTGTGCCAGCTGGCCGCGATAATGGCGAGCTTGAAGCCCTTGTAGTCTTCGGGGTTGAGGGAGGTGTCTGCTGCGCCGACGCCGCTCATGGTGTTCTCCTTTTGGTGGGTTGAGGTGGGTTGACTTGAAATAGTGGGGTGTCTGTTTTCCGGGGTTCGCAGGGTTGCTGGCCCGCAGGGTTAGGCACGCTCAAGCAGGTGACGCATGCGCTCCCGCTTGGTGTGCAGGTAGTGGGCGTTCTCGACTCGGGCGGGAATCTCGTCCGGGATCAGCTCGGTCACGCGCAGGCCAAGGCCTTCGAGGGCCTCCTGCTTGGCGGGGTTATTGGTGACCAGACGCATTTCGTGCACGCCGAGCTCCTGCAGAATCAGCGCCGCCTGCGAGTAGTCGCGCATGTCGCCGTCCAGGCCGAGGGCCAGGTTCGCGTCGAGGGTGTCGAGCCCGGCATCCTGCAGGGCGTAGGCGCGGAGCTTGTTAACCAAGCCGATGCCGCGCCCCTCGTGGTTGCGCACGTAGACGAGGTACCCGCCGGTGCGGCCGATAATGCGCAGGCCGTTCTCCAGCTGGGGTCCGCAATCGCAACGGAAGGAGCCGAAGATATCGCCGGTCGCACACTCGGAGTGGATGCGCACGGCGGGCGCTCCCCCGCCCTCGTAGGGTACGGGGTTGCCGTCGCGGTCGAGGGCCCGGGCGCTGAGGTGCTCGGCGCCGTCCGCGAAACGCCAGGCGCGCAGACCGAAGAGGCCGTTCGGGGTGGGAACGGCAACCTCCTCGGTGCTTTCGACCAGCAGCGGGCTGGGGTTGGGCACCATGTCGAGGGGGCTGACGCGGTAGCTCTCCGCGAGACGCGCGGCCGTAGCGCGGGACTCGGCGCTCAGGCTCTCGGGGCCCGTCGCCTTCGCGGTCACCTGCTCGGCCGCGTTCATCGCGCCGCTCATGCGTTCTCCCCGGTCGGAGCGTTCTGTGCCACGTACTTGATGAGGTCCTCAATGGAAATCATGGGCAGGTTGTGCTCGGTTGCGAAGGCGCGCAGGGCATCGAAACGCATCATGGAGCCGTCGTCGTGCACGACCTCGGCGATGACGCCCACGCCGGATAGGCCCGCCGCGCGGGAGAGCTCCACGGCGGCCTCAGTGTGGCCGGGGCGCTGAGCCACGCCGCCGTCAACGGCGCGCAGCGGGAAGATGTGGCCGGGGCGGGTGATGTCCGCCGGACTGGAGGAGGCATCGGCAAGAATCTGCACGGTGCGTGCGCGATCCGCCGCGGAGATGCCGGTGCTCACGCCGGAGGCCGCATCGCAGGAGACGGTGTAGGCGGTGCCCTTGGGATCCTCGTTGTTGGTGACCATGGGCGGTAGCTTCATCTCGTCGGCGCGCTTGTTGCTCATGGGGGCGCACACCACGCCGGAGGTGTAGCGAATCATGAAGCCCATCAGCTCGGGGGTTGCGTGCTCGGCGGCGAAGATGATGTCGCCCTCGTTCTCGCGGTCCTCGTCGTCCACCACGACCACGGCGCGGCCGGCGGCGATGGCGTCCACCGCGGTCTGCACGCTGTCGAGCACGCTTGCGGCGTCGGCGCGGCGCGGCGCAACCTTCTCAGAAGCAGTCTGAGGCGCGCCGGCGAAGGCGGTCAGTCGCTGCACGTACTTGGCGAGCGCATCGGTCTCGAGGTTCACGCTGTCGCCGACCTTGAGCGTGCCGAGGTTGGTTGCCTTCAGGGTTTCGGGAATCAGGCCGACCTCAAACCACGCGGGGCTCTCACCGGGCTCAGAAACGGCGGTGACGGTCAGGGACACGCCGGAGACAGCGATGGAGCCCTTCTCCGCCAGCAGGGGTGCCAGCTCGGCGGGCAGGGTGAAGCGCAGGGTGCTCCATGCCTCGTGCGCGGTGACGGATGCGAGGGTACCGACCGCATCCACGTGACCCTGCACCACGTGCCCGTCGAAGCGGCCGCCGGCGGGCAGGCAACGCTCCAGGTTGACGGTATCGCCGGGGGTCAGGTCGCCGAGGTTGGTGCGGCGCAGAGTCTCACCCATGGCGTAGGCGCGGAACTGGCCGGACTGCAGACGGTCGAGGTCGATAGCGGTGAGGCATACACCGTTGACGGCGAGGGAGCCGCCGTGGTCGAGGTCGGCGACGATGTCACCGGCGTTGAGGGTCAGGTAGGCTGCGTCGCTGCCCTCGATGGGGGTGATGGATTCTACGGTGCCGAGGGCGCCAATAATTCCGGTAAACATGTGTTTTCCTTTTCTCGCCGTATCCGCCGGTTGTCGTCGTTGAGGGTGACGGGCGGCGATGGTTTGCTCTACGTATAACTATACGTATTTTTCGAATATTCCCTGTAGTCGGATGCGGGACGTGCCAGTATGCGAACCCGGTAGCGTTCAGTGAAGCTACCGACGCAGTTCTACCGGGCCCGATTTGCCCGGCACGTACGGGGGCTAATCCAGCCGCGGTTCGGGCGCGCGGCAGGCGTCCAGCTTCTGCAACACGCGCCGCTCCCCCGGATCCTTCGCGGTGCCGCGTGGTTCGGGCACCATGTGCGTCGCGGTGTCATTGCCGAGCACGCGCACCGCCGGGAACATACCCAGGTCGTCCAGCTGCAGGCGCGGTGCCTGCGCGAGGGTGTCCACGAGCAGGCGATACACGGCGCTTTTGCCGCGGCCCATGATGATGGGGGCGCGGTACCAGACCATTTCGTCGATGAGGTCTTCACCGGCGAAGAGGCCGACCATGCCGGGGCCGCCCTCAATCATGAGGTGCCGCACCCCGCGGGCGTACAGCTCGTCGAGCAGTTCGCGCGGGTCGTGGGTGAAGACCTGCAGGAAGTTCTGCGGGTCCGCCTCCACACCTTCGGGCGGGTTCATGCCGCGAATCCGGTAGTTCTCCGTAATCTCGGTCTTGCCCATGACCACGCGCAGCGGCTGCTTCTCGAAGCGTTCCCCGTTGGCGTCGCGCGCGTCCAGGGTCGGGTCGTCCATGAGGGTGGTTCGGGTGCCGATCATGACGGCGTCGGCGCGGTGACGAATCAGGTGCCCGTCAATGCGCGCGGCGGGGCCGGTAATCCACTTGCTCGTGCCGTCAGCAGCCGCGATGAACCCGTCCAGGGTGGAGGCGCTCTTTGCGGTAATGAAGGGGCGGCGTTCGGCGGCGGCAATGAACCAGCGCTCGTTCAGCAGGTAGGAGGCGTTCGCGAACTCCTCCATGGCGTGCACGGTGACGCCCTGCGAGCGCAGGTAGGCGGCGCCTCCGGCGGCGTTTTCGGTGTCGTCGCTGTAGGCGTAGTAGAGTTCGCTGATGCCCGCCTCGGCGACGGCGTGGGAGCAGGGGCCGGTGCGTCCGGTGTGGTTGCAGGGCTCGAGGCTCACGTACATGCGGGCGCCGGTCAGGTCGGTTCCCGCGGCTCGGGCGGCGGCGAGGGCGTCGGCTTCGGCGTGCGGGGTGCCTGCGCCTCGGTGGTAGCCCACGTGCAGCAGGTGTCCCTCACTGTCGGTGATGACGGCTCCGACGAGCGGGTTTGCGCCGCGAATACCCTGGCGGGCGGCGTCGAGGGCCAGGCTCATCGCCTCATCATGGCTGAGGGCCTGCTCGGGACTCGGCAGGTTCAGGGCGCGGGCGGCGGGTACGCCGGTGAGGTGCCCGTACTCGGCGGCGGAGTAGTCCAGGTCGTTGTGCGGCAGCGGCACAGTCGAGGGCGTGGTCGCGGGCAGGTAGCCCGTGTCTTTGGGAATGGGTCGCTCGTGCACGGCGCCAATACGCTCGGGCAGGGTACCCGCCGGGCCCTGGGCCTCGTGCTGGCGGCTGATGGGGGTCATCTCGCTTACGCCTCTTTCTACGATGCTACGTTCTGCGAAGCTACATTCTGCGCGGTGTTGCTCTTGGTGGCGACCTCGCACTCCGCCACGGAGTCCGCGGAAGCCAGGTCTGCAACGTCCACGGTCACGTCCGGGAATTGGGTCTGCACGCGGGCCTTCTGCACCTCCAGGTTGCGGGTGCGCCACCAGACGAAGAAGCCGACCAGGGTGAAGCATCCGTAGAACACGTACATGAGGGAGGTCGCGTAGTAGCCGGCGCTCCACAGCAGCGGCACGCCAACCAGGTCGACGGCCACCCAGATGAGCCAGAATTCAACCCAGCCGCGCGCCATGCCGTAGGTGGCGAGCAGAGAACCGGTGAAGATCCAGGCGTCGGACCAGACCGGCTCGTAGGAGCCGAGGGCGCGGAAGACGGGGGTGAGCAGCAGGGTTCCGGCGACCATTGCGACGACGAGGCCGGCGCGTTCGGTGTTCGTTGCCCACTGCGGGATGACGGCAACACCCGCGCTCGCGTTACCGCCGGAGGCTCGGGTTGCGCGCCAACGGTACCAACCCCAGATGGACACGGCGATAAACATGACCTGGCGGCCCGCCTGGCCGAGCATGGTCACGGGGTGGGGGCTACCGACGAGGGTGCCCAGAAAGACGGTGAGGAGCAGCAGATTGCCGAGGATTCCAACGGGCCATGCCCATACTTTGCGTCGCATGCCACCCAGCGCCGATGCCAGGCCGAATACGTTGCCGAGGACTTCGCGCACGAGGAGGGATTGATCCCCCACGTGGATCTGTGCGTCGAAGAGCCACCGCAGAATGTCCATGATTCTTTCCTCTCATGTGTGGACGTATTCCGGATGCGCTGTGTGCGCATCTGCGGCGGCTCCGGGGAGAGGAACAGAACTCATCGATTCCGGGCGCATCACGGGGTGGATGCACCGGCTCCGGTGTGTGGGCAGGATCCGCGGGCCCTTCGGGATACCACGACGAAACGTCGAACACGACCCCCACCGCGTTGTACCGCCGGTGGGGTCGCAGACACCTCCGTGAGGGGCGGGACCTGCCGTTTTCTGCTCGTGCTACCTTCCATCCAGACTGTACTGTCGGCACCGGATTTTCACCGGTTCGGCCGTCTGCCTGCTCGGGTGCTCGGTGGTTCGCCGCCGTAAATAGTCGGGCGGTGAACGCGAGTCTGCTCGATGCGGGCGAAACGGTTCGCGGGCTGTGACCGCCGGTTCGGAATTTCACCGACCCCGGAGCACGATGACGCTTCTGATTATGCCACAGCGCGGGCGGGGCGCATATTTTCTCGCCGCCGGAATAAATTACGTGACAAAATGACGTTTTTTGACGCTCCGTGACGATTGACCGCGCGCGATCCGAGGCTCTTTTAGACATCAGCGTCATGGAATTTATCACGATTTAATAACGATGAAGAGCGTCAAACGGACCAAAGTTCCGGGAGTCTAGTTATGCAACCCCCAGAGGGTGTTGAACGACTATCAATAACGCGATGACTAGGAATTATAACAATAAGGTTAAATTATTGGTTGAAGGTTTACTTTAGGCGCGCTTTAAGGTTATTCTATCTACAGGAGCTCCCATCACCGATCATCCGGTTCCATGAGGGCATCGATTATTTTCGGACTCCTCCGAGCGTTTCCTGCAAGATGTTGACTCCTGCCATTGTGGTCTTCACTCCGCACGGGAATGCTTCACCATCGGAAGGAGCGACCACTCCGATTCCTACCTGATGGAACCGGTATGGGAGCTTCTATAAATCTTCCGGACGGGCACCTCGCCCCGAAGGTCGCATACTCCCGTCTTCTCTGTCTACGCCTACCGTGGTGCGAGGCAGGGAACGCGGGAACCTTGCGGGATGGTTTATTCCCGCGCGCTCTGCATTGTCTTGTGGAGTGTGGTGTGTTTGGGTGGCGTATCTGCAGTGCCGGAGCGGATACGCCACCCGTTTTTAACCTGTGAAACGTTTAGTAACCACGCACCCAGGTAAACCGACAGCGCAACCTAACGACAGAACAACCCCTTATTCAACCCAAATTAGGTGTGCTACCTCTGAAACCCAACCACAGACAACCCCTATATCAACCTCACCGAGGGGTGTAGGCGACCTAGAGGGCGTACCGGACACGCGACGGGGTTCCCTCCTCAAAGCGGCTGGGTTCTTTGAAGGTTAAGGCGCCGCAGAGGGGGCACTCCCCCGCGAGCGGCGTCCGGTATGCACTCTCAAACAACCAACCCACGGAAGCCTAACTCCCCCGCGAGTACGGGTCGGTGCGCGCGCTCCCAGCACCTAGTCCGTGGAGCACCCGCTTTCTTGGGGATAAATTTCTCGGGATAGATTTCTAGGGGATAAACCAAATGTTCCTAATGGTATCCGGACCTCCCCAGAACATGTGGACCCACGCAGCGGAGGCCAACACCCCGAAAAGGACCAGCCCCGGGCGGTAGACGCGACTCTTGGGCAGATAGGAGGCCACCAGCAGGGAGAGGGTAAACATCGGCAGGATGATACGAGGCGTGGAGGTAATGGGGAGCCAGAAGATGAAGAGGTATCCGGCGTAGCAGGCCGTCCACAGCCACAGTGCGGGGTGTAGCAGGGAACGATTGCCCTTGAGCGAAATCCACCAGTAGAAGCCCAGGATGAGCGCCACGAAGAATAGCGCCACGATTTCCCAGGGAAGGGATCCGCCAAGGTATTCGTCCCATTGCTTGACCCACTGGATAAAGATGAGGTGTCCCTCTTCAGGCTTGCGACCGCTCCATCCCAGTTCCGTCGCGAGGTACGCATCGGGGCGTCCGGTGCGGAGGGCGGCGTGCAGAGGGTGCACGAAGGCGAAGGAACACACCACCAGGGCGCTCAGAAGCTGGCCGAGGCGGCCGCGGAACGCAGCCCACGCATCCGAGAGCGATAGCCGCAGGATGCCGCCGGTGCGGTCGCGGTAGTCGGCAACCGTGCACCAGAGCCACCACAGACCCACGAAGGCACCCAGCGGCACACCCACCGGCCGGGACAGGGCCGCGCAAAGGGCCACGGGGAGCAGCAGAAGGTAGCGGTTACGCACCACGCACCACGCGCACAGGGCCAGGAACAGGGTCGAGAGGGCTTCAGCGTAACCGGTGACAAATATTGGGCTTGCGGGGCTCAGGGCGTACACGGCCAGGGCCCACAGCGCCAGGCGGTTGCGGGATTCATCCCCCGCCTGCGGGCGGGTGTCGAAGACGCCCCGGGCACTCCAGTTCAGGGAACCCACGAAAAGGCGGTAGAGCACGAGGGACAACGCGCACCCGGCCACAAGAGTCACCAGGACCGACGCCAGGCGGTAGTCAATACCGAAAACATTGGATACCCCACCGCTGAGCACCGACTGCAGGGGCATGAACGCCCAGGTGTTGTGGTTTACCGTTCCGTCGGGAAGGAAAGGCAACTCCTGGGGGTAGCCGTGTTTGTGGATGCGCTCGTAGAAGAGAGCGTCCCAAATGTTCAGGTAAGACAGGTAGTCGAGGTTCCGGTTGACCTTGCTCATGGGATGCTGCAGGTCTCGGGTGAGGGAGAGAGCAAAGATGCCGAAGTGAACCGCGCAGGAAAGAATCCAGATCAGCAGCGCCGGGACCCAGGTACGGTATGCGGGCAGCCGACGAGTAGGACGAGCATCCGAGGAACCAGCCGTTACCGGGAGGGCAGACCGAGCCGTCCCCGCACTCTTCGTCGAGACGCGGGGCTCGTCGGGGGTCAACGCTTGATCGCTGATGTTTGAGGTAGTGGAGGAGGGCGCGGCCCGGTTCAGATGTTTAGCCATACTGCTCTCGAGTGTATAGTCCGATGGGGTTTTGGATACCCTGGTGCTGAAACTGCTATGTGTTATGCGCTTTGGTAAATAATTTACCTATAGGATACCGGTAGGTTATGCCGTTAAGACGTTGAACGCGATATCCGCGGAAAATATGACGCAGACTAATTCACGTGATTTCGGTACACAACGCTGACTCCCTAAAGGGTTAACCGTGCAGATGGAACGCCCGCCCCAGCAATCCTGCTCAAAACGCAACGCTCCCCCGCTACACACGGTAGCTGAGGGAGCGTTACGTCTATCAGGAGCTAAAAGCCCCAGGATGCTTAGTTTTCGACCGAGCGGAATGCCACGACAGCGTTGTGGCCGCCGAAACCGAAGGAGTTCGAGATGGCGACGACCTCACCGGCGGGCAGTTCGCGTGCCTCGGTGACAACGTTCAGGTCAATCTGCGGGTCCCTGTTGTCAAGGTTGATGGTGCAGGGGGCGGTGCGGTGGTGCAGCGCGAGAACGGTCAGCACGGCCTCGAGAGCGCCAGCGCCACCGAGCAGGTGGCCGGTCATCGACTTCGTTGCGGAGACAGCAATGTCCTTGGTGTGCTCGCCGAAGGTTTCGTGGATCGCGGTTGCTTCGGGGAGGTCACCGGCGGGGGTGCTGGTCGCGTGGGCGTTAATATGCACCACGGTCTTGGGGTCGATGTTGCCGTCTTCGAGGGCTTCGCGCAGCGCGCGAGTTGCGCCGAGCGCTGCGGGGTCGGGCGCGGTGATGTGGTAGGAGTCTGCGGAGACGCCGGTACCGGCGAGCTCTGCGTAGACGCGTGCGCCGCGAGCCTTGGCGTGCTCTTCGGACTCGAGGATGAGGGCCGCTGCACCTTCACCCATGACGAAGCCGTCGCGGTCGACGTCATAGGGACGCGATGCCTTCTCGGGCTCATCGTTACGGGAGGAGAGCGCCTGCATCTTGGCGAATGCCGCCATGGGCAGCGGGTGGATGGCAGCCTCGGAGCCGCCAACGATAACCACGTCGGCCTTGCCGCTACGAATCATCTCGGCGCCAATCTGCATGGCCTCGGTGGAGGATGCGCAAGCCGAGACAACGGTCTGGGCTGCCGCGCGTGCCTTGAGGTTCATAGAAACCGCGGCTGCGTTGCCGTTGGGCATGAGCATCGGCACGGTCATGGGCAGGACGCGGCGGGGACCCTTTTCGCGGAGGGTATCCCAGGCGTCCAGGAGGGTCCACACACCGCCGATACCGGTACCGAAGGCGACACCGGTGCGAAGGGGATCGACTTCCTCGGCAGATTCAGCGTCGAGGCCGGAGAAACCTGCGTCTTCCCACGCCTCGCGAGCTGCGATGAGGGCGAGCTGTCCCGAAGGATCGAGGCGCTTGGCTTCGACCTTGGTGAGGCGGCCGGATTCGAGGGGTTCAACGGCAAGCTGACCGGCGATGTAGACCGGCAGGTCGTATTCCTGAACCCAGGGCTGATCAATCGTGGAGACACCGGAAACGCCCTTGGTGGCGTTTGCCCAGGTGGTGGGGACGTCGCCGCCGATGGGGGTGGTTGCGCCGAGGCCGGTCACCAGCACTTTTCGAGACATTGTGGCACTTTCTCTTGGGTGGTTTTGTGGGTGGTCTATCCGGTGGTGTGTGGATAAAAACCTGTGGTCCCCGGGAAGCTTCGGTGCGCGGGCACGTTCGCGGGGCCGGGAGTATGCAGTGGGGGGGTATGGTGATGCGGCGCGGACCGGTGAGAGCCCGCGCCGCGTCGGTCGCGTTACAGCTTAGGCTGCGTTTGCGATGAAGTCGACTGCGTCGCCAACGGTCTTGAGGTTCTTGACCTCTTCGTCGGGGATGGTAACTTCGAACTTCTCTTCGGCGTTCACGACGATGGTCATCATCGAGATGGAGTCGATGTCCAGGTCCTCGGTGAAGGACTTGTCCAGCTGAACGTCCTCAACCTCAACGCCGGTCTCTTCGTTAACGATCTCTGCCAGACCTGCGAGGATCTCTTCCTTGTTAGCCATTCAGGGGCTCCTTTTGTTATTTCGATGGTCGTCGCACCCACCGGACGGGGGTACGCGTGCATTACCGAGTTTATCGTGTATGCGCTGTGAACGCATGTGACAACTCGGAGTGTGTGGGGATCCGCGTGGATCCGGCTCGGGGCCGTTACGGAAGAACGACGACCTGAGCTGCGAAGGCAAGACCCGCGCCGAAGCCAATCTGCAGGGCGAACTTACCGGAAAGCTCCGGGTTTTCCTTGAGCAGTCGGTGAGCTGCCAGCGGCACGGATGCGGCGGAGGTGTTGCCGGCATCGACGATGTCGCGCGCAACGGCGACGGTGTCGGGAAGCTTGAGGGTCTTGACCATCTGGTCGATGATGCGGGCGTTAGCCTGGTGCGGGATGAGGGCACCGAGCTCGTCGGGGGTGATGCCGGCTTCTTCAAGGGCCTTCTTAGCGACCTTGGCCATCTCCCAGACGGCCCAGCGGAAGACGGAGGGTCCGTCCTGGCGCAGGGTGGGCCAAATCTTCTCGCCTTCCTGCACGGGGTTGGCAACGAAGTCGCGGTTGCGAATGTCGAGGAGGGAGTGGGTCATGCCGACGGTATGCCAGCGGGAGCCGTCCGAACCCCAGACGGTGGGGGCGATGCCGGGCTCGTCAGAGACGCCGACAACTGCGGCGCCCGCGCCGTCACCGAGCAGGAAGGAGATGGAGCGCTCGGTGTTATCGATGAAGTTCGACAGTTTTTCAACGCCGATCACGAGGACGTTCTTGGCGGTACCGGCGCGCACAAGTGCATCCGCCTGAGCGATGCCGTAGCAGAAGCCCGCGCAGGCTGCGGAGATGTCGTAGGCGGGGCACTTGGAGCCAATGGCATTAGCGACGATGGTGGCCAGGGAGGGGGTTGCGTAGGGGTGCGAAATGGTCGAGATGATGACCGCTTCGATGTCTTCGCCGGATACGCCGGAGGACTGCAGGGCGTCCTTTGCGGCGCCGATGGCAAGGTCGGTGACGGACTGGTTTTCGCTGGCGCGGTGACGAGTAATGATGCCAGTGCGCTGGCGAATCCACTCATCGGAGGAGTCGATGGCCTCGACGATGTCATCGTTGGGCACGATGACCTCGCCGCGGGCGGCACCGTAGCCGAGGATGCGGGAGTAGCGGTTGATCTCGTACTGCTTGAGGGTAGTCACGTATTCAATCCTTTATACTGTTGCGGCTCGCAGGCTGCGGGCTGCTGTCTATGGGGTGAAGCTGAGTCGGTGCCCGTATTTAGGCCTTGAGAGCGTCGAGGTCCTCGGGGGTGTTGATGGCGGTGCCGGGGACGCCGCGCATGGCGCGCTTGGCCAGGCCGATGAGGGTGCCGGCGGGGGCCACCTCGATAATGCCCTCGACGTTACGGTCGAGCAGGGTTGCCATGCACAGGTCCCAGCGCACGGGGCTGGTGACCTGCGAAACCAGGGTCTGCACGAACTCTTCACCCGAGGTGACGACGGAGCCGTCACGGTTGGTCAGAAGCGGCGAGCTCGGGTCGGAGACCTTGAGGGAGTCCGCAAATTCCTTGAGGGCGGGGACGGCGGGTGCCATGGCCTCGGTGTGGAATGCACCGGCCACCTTCAGGGGAATCACGCGGGTGCGGGCCGGCGGGTTGGCGGCAAATTCCTCGATGGCGGGAATGGGGCCTGCGGCAACAATCTGGCCGCCGCCGTTGGAGTTTGCGGCCACCAGGCCTGCGGCGGCGATGGCTTCGCGAACGGTATCTTCAACGCCGCCGAGGACTGCGGCCATGCCGGTCGGGGAGGCTGCGGCGGCCTCCGCCATGCCGTTGGCGCGCACGCGCACGAAGCGCATGGCGTCTTCCTCGCTGAGCACGCCGGCCAGGGCGGCGGCGGTGATTTCACCGACGGAGTGTCCGGCGAAGACGAGCTCTTCACCCTCGAGATCTTTGAGTGCGAGGCGACCGGTCACGATACCCGCTGCCACGATGAGGGGCTGGGCAATGGCGGTGTCCTTGATGGTTTCTTCTTCGGCTTCGGTGCCGTAGTGAATCAGGTCGATACCTGCAGCCTCGGAGAGTCGTTCCAGGTGCTCGCGCACCCCTTCAATCTCAAGCCAGGGGCTCAGAAAGCCCTTCTTCTGGGATCCCTGACCGGGGCAAACGAGTGCGCGCATGCGGTGCGACCTTTCTGATTTTGGTACTCGTACGCGGCGCCGCAACGGGTGCGGCACCCTCGGATAATCTGTTACCTATGCTACCGCGTTCCACTGCCGTGCATAAAGTTTCAGCGCAAGTTGAACGGTGTATAGCTTAGAGCGAACGTGCCCCGCCCATATAGAGAGACGGCCTCGGGCGGCCCAACGACGCATTGTCAGGGCCCTCTCCCCCGTCGGTTAGGCCCGGGGGTGGGCACGAGCGTAGGTTTCGGCCAGGCGCCGCATCGACACGTGCGTATAAATCTGCGTTGTCGCAAGCGATGAGTGCCCCAGCAGCTCCTGCACCGAACGGATGTCGGCACCGCCATCGACCAGGTGGGTTGCCGCGGAATGACGCAGAACGTGCGCGCCGGAGGCCTGAGTGTTCTCCACGGTGCGCAGCAGGCGCGTCAGGTCCTCGCGAATCTGACGGGCATTGGCCCGCCCGCCGCGAGGCCCGATGAACAGCGCCGTCACCCCGCTCGAGCCCTCGGGAATCCACTGCGGGCGCCCCTTGGAAACCCAGCGGTTGAGGGCTTTGAGAGCCGGGGTTCCCAGCGGAACCACTCGTTCCTTGTTGCCCTTGCCCAGCACGCGCACCGTCTTATTCACGCGGTCGATGCTCTGCAGGTCCAGGCCGGTGAGTTCGGAGATGCGCATCCCGGAGGCGTAGAGAACCTCAACGACGGCTTCCAGGCGTAGCAGACGAGGGTTCCGGGGGTCTTCGGCCCGTTGCCGCTGAACGTTTTCGATGAGCTGGCTCATCTGGTCTCGGCTGAGCACAGGCGGCAGATGGCTCTCACGCTTGGGGGTGCTCATACCGCGCGTGGGGTTGGCCTGCACGAGCTCTTCCTCCTGCGCCCAGGAGAAGAAGGTTCGCAGGGTCGAGCCTCGACGGGCCACGGTCGAGCGGGCAGCACGGCGCAGGTGAAGCGAGCCGAACCATTCGCGAATGAGGGAGGCATCGATGCTGTTCACATGCCGCACGCCGCGACGAGCCACGTAGCCGAAGAACCCCTCCAGATCGGATACGTAGGATCGGATGGTCTCCTCGGAACGGTGCTTTTCGTAACGCAGAAAGCGTTCGAACCGCTCGATAACCGGGCGGAAGACCTCACCCGAGACGCCCAGGGCCGATTCACCGTTTGCCGATTCGCCGGAGGCCCGGCCCTCCGGTTCCTCCATCGGTCGGGTGTAGGCAACGGGAAGCGTGGTCGAGGGAGCATCCCGGCTCGTGTCGGACTGCACAGGATGCGCCGGCTGGTTCATAGCGTCTCCTCTCGACCTCTTGGGTAACTGCCGTAGTACCGGTGGACGGGTACCGATGCGCGCCTCCCAGGGGTGGCACGATGCGTCGGGGTGCAACGGCGGCACAAACCGGTTCTCCCCATTCTAAGCGTTGGCGTGCTCCACGGGCCTACACGAGACCTAAACCCCAGTTGGCGGTGAGGCAAGGTGCATCCCCGCGTTGAGGTGGAGCCGGGGTGGGCTCTCCCCGGCTGTCTTCTCATGCTCCCTTCTTCGGGCGCATCTTACGCCAGCCGGTGCCGTTGCTCTCGGCCAGGCCCAGCCGTTCCAGTTGAGCAAGATCCATCATGACCTCTCGAGCGCCCAGCCCCAGAGCGCTGGCGATATCGTCCACACCGCGGTAAGAACGCAAACCCAAATCGTCCCACACCCTTCCCTGCCGTTCCGTAAGGTCGTCAAGAACGGTGGAGGCCGCCGACTCCTCGGCGTCCCAGTCTCCGGCGTGCTCTGCGCCGAGCTCGTATCCCGCTGCGGCATCGTACTCCAACAGGTCGGAGGCCTCCGTCAAAATCTGGGCGAGCCCATCGCGCAACAGGCGGTTCGTGCCCACCGAGTTGGGAGAGTTAATCTGCCCGGGAACAGCCCAGAGGGGGCGACCTATTTCAAGAGCGTGGCGTGCGGTGTTGAGCGCCCCGGAGCGCCAACGGGCTTCAATCACGACCGTGTGCCTAGCCAGCCCCGCGATGAGGCGATTGCGTTCCAGAAAACGCCAGCGGGTCGGGGTGTTGCCAATGCTCACTTCGCTCATGATGAGCCCGCGCTCGACGATGTCTCTGAGCGTATCGCCGTTCTGAGCGGGGTAGAGACGGTCCAGGCCTCCGGCCATGAATGCGACGGTGGGTAGCTCAGCGGTGCTGTGGGTGAGGGCCGCGCGATGAGCCGTGATGTCGATGCCCATCGCACCCCCGGAGATCACGAGGTACCCCCGGCGGGCGAGCTCAGCGGCCAGGTGCGTGGTCGCCTCGCTACCGTAGATGCTGGGGTCTCGCGAACCCACCAGGGCAGCACTCGGCAGGTTAGCGAGGTCGAGCAGGTGCCGTGAATCCCCCAGACACCACAGTCCGTAGGGTTGGGCCGGGCCCAGGTCGCGGAGCTGTTCGGGCCAGAGCGGGTCGGCGGGGGTAACGAGCCACGCGCCGAAGGTGGCGGCCATATGGGCCTCGGAGGCCAGGGTGCGTTCCATGCGGCGGTGCCAGCGCAGACGGCGGGTTGCGAGTTCCGTATGGAAGGTATCGCGGTTCATCTGATGCTCTCCGGGGCGGTAGTAGTCGCACGTATTCGTCATGAGTCGGGGGCTCTTCTCGTCGCCCGCGACCCCGCGTAGAAAATCACCAATCTGCGGGTCCGGTTCGCCCAGCTCCCAGATCTCGGACGGCACCCTTTCGCCGGTGAGCAGGTAGTACACCGCGAGGGGCGTTCCCAGGCAGGCGAGCGCCTCAACCACGAGCTCATCGGCGGGTTCTGCGCAGCGCATCAGCTGGGCGGTGCAACAGCGCACGTATTCGCGGCACGCGGCGGCAAGCTCTTCGGGACTGAGGCCAGGATTGAAGAGCGGAGGTAGCCCGCCGGGTTCCTCGTTCGTTAAAACTCCGTCGAGTTTCTCAGCCCCGGATTTTTCCTCCCCTGCATCAGTCTTTTGAGGGTCGCCGATAGTCTCCTCCGCGCCCCGCTCCCCCGCGACCGCCGAAGGCTCAGGGACCGCCGAGGGCTCCGCATTTGCCGAAGGCTCAGCGTTCATCGAAGGGTCGGCCCTCAACGTACCGGAGTCTGCCGAATCTTCTTGCCCGTCCTGCGGGTCGGGCAGGTACACCGGGTTGAGGCACGCGGCGAGGTACCCCGGCTCGCGCGCGGCGCTATAGGGACTCGGCGAGGGCTCGTTCCCCAGGGAAAGGATGTGCCGGGCCCGCCAGCGGGTCAGGGCCCGCAGGTCAAAGTCTGCCTCTAGGGCAAGCTCTCCCTGCACGTACCCTTGCCCCTTCGGTTTCGTTCCGGTCGCGGCGTGTGACGTCCCCTCTCGGGCGTTCCCCTTACTCCGCTTCGTACCGTGACGAGTGGAGGCTGAGCGGCGGTTTGTGGTTGAGGTCATTATCGTTTTCCCCTATCATCATTGATTTTCATGTCTTGAAACGCTTTGGTTCGCGTGCATCGCGCGTTAGTGCAGCTGGCCCTGTTGGCGTAGGAACAGGGCCACGTCCAGGTGCTCCCGGCTCGGGTAGGCGGCTCCCTCCAGGTCGGCCAGCGTCCAGGCGATGCGCAGCACCCGGTCGTAGCCGCGCGCCGTCAGGTTTCCCCGGTCGACAGCGGCGTTGAGCTCGCCGGTGAGTTTCGCGTCCAGGCGCAGCGGGCCGCGCAGAATCTTGCCGTTCATCTCCGCGTTCGTCTTCAGGCCGTAGGGTTCTAATCGCTCGCACTGAGCCTCACGGGCAGCCAGCACGCGCTTGCGAATCTGCGCCGAGCTCTCATTCATCTGACCTCCCGCAAGCTCCGTGGACGAGACCTTCGGGACCGTCACGTTGACGTCGATGCGGTCCACGAGCGGCCCGGAAAGACGCCCGAAGTAGGCGCGTCGCTCCCGGGGCGCGCAGGTGCACTCGGTACCGAGCCCCACGTTCATGCCGCAGGGGCACGGGTTGGCGGCCAGAATCAGCTGAAAACGCGCGGGATACGTGGCGGATGCGGTGGAACGGTCCAGGGTTACGACCCCGGATTCGAGGGGCTGGCGCAGGGAGTCGAGGACCGTGCGTTTGAATTCGGGGGCCTCGTCGAGAAAGAGCACGCCGCGGTGTGCTTTAGAGACGCATCCGGGCCGAGGAATACCGCTGCCGCCTCCCAAAATTGCCGGCGCGGATGCGCTGTGATGCGGGGCCTCGAAGGGAGGCTCACGTACCAGTTCGCTGAGCGCCTCACCCGCCGAGCAGAGGGAGCGGATGGCGGTCACTTCCATCGCCGCATCGTCGTCCAGGGGCGGCAGGATGCTCGGCAACCGCTCGGCCAGCATGGTTTTGCCCGATCCGGGAGGGCCGGTGAGGAGCATGTGGTGCCCACCGGCTGCCGCGATTTCCAGGGCGAAGCGGCCCTGCGCTTGACCGGCTACGTCGCTCATGTCCGAAGGAATACCCGCGTTTTTCTTGGGGAGGGCCTTCTCCTCGAGGTTCGGGGCGGGCGGGTAGGTTAGCTTCTGCGTCTGTGCCCCCAGAGCCGCGAACACCTCGGCCAGACAGCGGAATCCGCTCACCTGCGCGCCGGGGATGAGGGCCGCCTCCTCCGCATTTTCGGCGGGGACGATGACCCTGCGGTGCCCGGCGGCAACCGCGGCCTTCACGGCGGGCAGGATGCCCGGAACCGGGCGAATCGTCCCGTCGAGGCCCAGCTCCCCCAGGAACACGCTGTCCCCGCTCGGGTGTAGCTTCTTCTCTGCCTGCAGCGCGGCCACCACGATAGCCAGGTCGAAGGCCGATCCGCGCTTAGGCAGGGTCGCCGGGGTCAGGTTGACGGTGAGCCGATGCTGGGTCAGGGTAATTCCGGTGTTCTTGGCTGCGGAGCGAACGCGCTCCTTGGATTCGTTGAGGGCGGTATCTGGCAGTCCCAGCAGCACGAAGCCTGGAAGTCCCTGCGAGATATCGGCCTCGACGTCCACGATGTGCCCGCTCAGCCCCACGAGGGCTACGGAGTAGGTGCGTGAGAAGCCCATTACGCCACCCCCTTCAGGTGTTCGAAGGTAAAGGTTTCGCAGGTTCCGGTCACCGCAATCGCGTCTATGCGAAAACGCGCGAAGTCCAGGCTCTCGCGCAGGCGGCACCAGAGAATCGCCAGTGAACGGGTGCGGCGCGTCTTGTCGCGGTCGATGGCGGCGAAGGGGTGCCCAAAGTCCTCGGTGCTTCGGGTTTTGACCTCGATAAAGACGAGCTCATCGTCGGGGTCGATTGCGACAATATCGATTTCGCCGCGAATCTGTTCGTGCTCCAGCCCGGCGGGCGGTCGCCAATTGCGGTCGACGATGCGGTAGCCGTTCGCCTCAAGGATGTGGCTGACCACCTCTTCGCCCCAGCGTCCGACGCCGTGAGCTCGGGGCAGGGCCCGCGTGACCGCGGCGGGGTTCTTCCGGGCGCGTCGCGCGCCTCTGCGGGGCGAGCCACCAGGTTCGTTCGTTCGGGGTGCCTGTGCGGTTGTCTGCGTTGCGATGCTCTGATGTTCGGGGGTCACGATTCCCTCCCACGGTAGATGGCTTGGTCGTGCTTCTACTGTGCCCAGGCGAACCGGGCCGAGGAATCGGAAAGAAAAAACTGTGGATAACCTCGGCCGCATCGCGGTCAGGGAGGTTATCCACAGCTTCTTATTTGAAATTTTGGGGGTGTTTTTTCAAAAACCGGTCGAGGGGAATGTCATATACACACCGGCTACCGGAACACTAGGCGCTGAAATCCGGCATCTCGGGGACCGTGAATTCCTGGTTGGGCAGGCGCTCCTCTACGTTCACATCGCGCACCGAGTAGGCGTGCACCTTCTTCACAAAGCGGTTGGAGCGGAACACGTCCCATACCCAGACATCGCTCATGAGCACCTCAAAGTAGAGGGTGCCGTCCTGCACGTGCGGGGTCACGTCCACCTGATTCGCCAGGTAGAAGCGCCGGTCGGTTTCCACCGCGTAGCTAAAGAGCGACATGACGTCCTTGTACTCGCGGTACAGCGCCATCTGGGCGTCCGTCTCGTAGTTTTCGAGGTCTTCTGCGCTCATTCTTCCTCCTATAGTCATTCTCTGCTGCGCGTGCAACTCGGGTGTCTCTCAGCGGGTACCTCACCAGCATTGCGGGGTGCTCCAAGCAAGACTCAGGCCTCCTCAACGGCGCTCTCCCCTAGCGTTCGGGGCTCTTCTCCCCGAATACGCGGGCCCGCTGCGCAGCCGCTATCTGCTCGGCGGTGGCCGGTAGCGACCAGGACAGGCGGTGCATCGGGCTGGGGCCCCGCGCGCTGATTGCCTCACGGTGGGCGGCCGAGCCGTAGCCTTTGTTCTTCGCCCAGCCGTACCCCGGGTGAACCCCGTCGAGGGCCACCATCAGCTCGTCTCGCTCAACCTTCGCCACCACAGAGGCAGCCGCAATCGAGGCGCACTTGTAGTCGCCCTTGATGACCATGGTCACGGGCATAGCCGCGGGTTCTCCCACTCCTTCCCAGGCCTCGGCCAGCAGAGCGTCGTAGCGCGCCTGTGCCGGGTCCGGTACCAGCGCGCTGAACAGGTCCTCCTGCGGAGGGGTGAACCAGTCGTGCTTACCATCGAGTAGGGCGGCATCGGCACGGTAGCCTCGGCGTGCCAGAGCGGCCAGGGCCCGCTGGGCGGCAAGCCGCAACGACAGGGTCATGCCCAGCGCATCCACGTCCTGCGGGTCCACGTGGCCCACTTCAACGGCGCACCAGCGGCGAATCTCGGGGACCATGGATTCGCGGCGCGCAGGCGAGAGGGCCTTGGAGTCAATCAGCCCGCCCACCTCAAGAGTGGCGTCCGGGCTAAGAATTGCGACGCCCACGCTGACAGGGCCAGCCATGGAGCCGCGTCCCACCTCGTCGATACCCGCCACCGCGCGAGCCCCCGCCTCGAAGAGTCGCTTCTCATGCTCCAGGTCGGCGGCGGGCTTTGGCGCCCGAGGCTTCGCAGCCTTGGATTTCTCCGCTTTTGTGGGTTCCCCAGCCTGTGCGCTCACCGTCACGGCCTCTCTCCTACTGCTCGGGGGTCGAGGTCGGAGAGGGAACCGAGGAGAACACGGAACTCTCGTCGGTCAGCAGGCCGAAGTGGTTCAGCGGCCAGGCCACCACGAAGACGTTACCCTGAACGTCATCCTTCGAGATGAAGGCGGTGCCGTCAGAGATGTGGTAGCGGGAATCCGCAGAGTTGCTACGGTGGTCGCCCATCACGAAGTACTTGTCCTTGGGCACGGTCACCTTGAAGGCCAGCTCGGAGGGCTGGTTACCCGGGTACAGGTACGGCTCGTTAATCTCCACGCCATTGACCTTGATCTTACCGGAGCCGTCGCTCTCCACCACGTCACCGGGGGTACCGATAACGCGCTTGACCAGGTAGTTCGAAGAGGTATCGGGCAGAACACCCACGAAGGAGAGGCCTTCCTTAATGGGGTTGCTGCTCTTCTGGGTCGAAGGAATCCAGCCCTGCGAATCCTTGAACACGATGACGTCACCGCGCTTGGGCTCGTTGAAATAGGAACCCGCCACGTTGATGAACACGCGGTCGTTGACCTGCAGGGTCTGCTCCATCGAACCGGAGGGAATGTAGAAACCGCGCAGCAGGAAGGTCTTAATCAGGAACGCAATAATCAGAGCGTAGAGAACCACGGTACCGCCCTCACGCACCTGAACCCAGGCCCATTCACCCAGGCGGTCCTCCTCGCGGGCCTTAGCGAAAGTCAGCTCGGCCTGCTCGGCGCGCTTGGCCTTGCGGCGCTCCTTGGCGGTCATGGTCGAGGGATCTTCGGGCTTCTCCTCGTCCTTCTCGGCGCTCTTATCGGCGGTGGTTGCGGCGCCCTCTTCTTCCGAGCCCTTGGTATCAGGTGCTTCCGCGGGCTGAGCGGATGCGCTCGCCGCCTCGGCAGCGGCGGGTCGAGCGTCGCCTACGTGGGATTCCTCGCCCTGTTCGGAGGAGGCCAGCTCGGCCTGTTCACGCTTCTTCTCTTCAGCCAGACGCGCGGCGTACTCCTCCATCTCACGGCGCTCGCGACGGGATTGGGGCTTATATCCCTCGGGATAGGGGCTGTTGTTCGCAGTCGTCTTGTCATCTGCCATGCTGAAGAGCCTTTCGTTTGAGAGACATGTAGGCCAACCTGAGTGAGGCGGTACCTAGCTATTGTAACGAGAGCACCCGTGCCGCCGCCTCTTTGACTCGTATAGCGAAGCCCCTCCGAGCCCTACAGCTCGCCGACAGCAGGGGCCGCGGGAGTGCTCCTCCGTTCGCCTCCCCCGCTTCTAGACAGCGCATCACCGTATTCGGGGTGCTCGCCCGGATACGCAAAAACCGCCCCACACTCCGCACGGGTGCGGATGGGAGCGGTTTGCAACAGAATTCTGAATCGATAAAGATTAGAACTCGCGCTTCTCGCGGATACGAGCAGCCTTACCGTGGCGGTCGCGCATGTAGTACAGCTTTGCACGACGGACGTCACCGCGGGTCACAACCTCGATCTTCTCGATGGAGGGAGAGTGAACGGGGAAGGTACGCTCAACACCAACGCCGAAGGAAACCTTGCGGACGGTGAAGGTCTCGCGAACGCCTGCACCCTGGCGGCCAACGACGAAGCCCTTGAAGACCTGGATACGGTGGTTCTTACCTTCAACGATCTTAACGTGAACGTTCAGGGTGTCACCGGGGCCGAAGGCGGGGACGTCGTCACGGAGGGACTTCTTGTCGAGGAAGTCAAGAGTCTGCATAGTTGTAGATCTCCAGAGCCATCTGCCGCAGGTCAAATAGACTCAGATTGCTCTGCCCCACAGCGGGACAGAAAACTTCATGCTTCGGACAGGATTGGTGCCCGAAGGTTGACATCGTTGGTCGCTCTCCCCCCTGCGGCAGGGGCGTGCCCAATGTCAACACAATGCTCCATTATCCCAATGCACCCGCGTTTATGCAAGCATCCGGGGAGCACTTTTAGAAGGGGGGTTCGTCACTCTGAGCTCCCCCACCCTGGGATGCGCTGCCCTGCACGCCCCCACCCTGGGATGCGCCGCCCGGCGTTCCTCCGCCCGGTGCTCCCGCAACCTGCACTCCAGCGCTCTGAGCCACCGTGCTCGGCAACTCGGCGTTCTGGGGCACATGCAATACCGCATCCGGCGCGCCCTGCGGCGTATTCGGCAGCGCGCCCAGCGGGGCATCCTCGTGGAGCGCGCGCTTCTCCACGGTGCGGGCAAAGGAACTTGTGCCGTAGTTCAGGTCGTGGCCGATGCCCTGCGCGTCAATCTCCACGGTAGTTCCCTGCGTGCCGTCCTCACGGTTCCAGCGGTTGATGCGCTGGCGCCCGCTGATGACGAGCGGCTGCCCCTTCTGCACCGAGACAGCGATGTTCTGCGCCAGGCGGCGGTAGGCCTTAATGGTGTACCAATTGGTCGTGCCCTCCTTCCAGGTTCCGGTAGCGTCCTGCCAGCGCGGTGTGCTGGCCAGGCGGAAGTTCACGACGGGCACGCCGTTCGGCAGGGCCGCCAAGGTCGGGTTGGATGCGGTGAATCCGCGGATTACGATGGTGTCGCTCACGATATCTCCTATGATTTCTTGGGGTTAACCCCGGGCTAAAGCCTCTGCACCGGCTGGCCCGAACCGGTTGAGGCGCCTCCGTTCGGGCTCCCGGTCGGTTGCCCCAGGTTGGGTTGGGCCGGTTGATCAGCCTCGGTCAAGTTGGGCCGGCAGGTTACCCAGTCGGTTCTTAGGGTAGGTTTCTTCTACTGTGCCGCGTGCGCCGCCACCGGGTGCCCGCCCCTCGCGCATCTGTGGATAATTCACGGTCTTATCGCGCTATCATCCCGCCTGTGGACGAAATATTTGAACGTTTGGGGTAGTTTTTTCAAAAAACCGACGCGAGGAACCGTCATTGGAACGAATTATGACGCCATCCGCATCCTCGCTCCCCTCCTCGCAGAGGCGAGCTAATTCACGGCGAGCGAGTTACCTTTTACACCGCAAGCCCTCTATCCTTGATGGAGCGGCGACCCGCTGCTTTGACCAATACTTGACCGATACACCGTGCTACCCCCGGAGTTTCCGTGAGCAAAAAGCCCATGAACAGCAACGACCTGCCCACGCTGCAGGATCTTCAGCGGATTCAACGCAACCTACCCAGGCTCCCCGAGTCCATGGACCCGCAGAAGAAGCGCCTCATCTACGGCCTGCTGGCCTTTCTGGCCATCATTCTGCTGATTGTCGGCATGATCTACGTGAGCAAGCACGGCGAGGGCGGCCTCTTCGGTTCGGAGTCTTCGACCTCCGCTACCGACGACGATGACGCCAACGTAGCAACCGAGACGCTCTCCGAGGTCAAGAACCCGTACAAGGCGGTTGATCCCGCCACCGCGCTCGCGCCGGATCTGGCCACCGCGAAGAGCGAGCTGGCGTCCCTGCAGGTGAAGGAACGCGCGTCGAAGGCTGGCTACTCTCGTGATCAGTTCGGCCCCGCCTGGGATGACGTTGACGGCAACAAGTGCAATACCCGCGACGACATTCTGCGCCGCGACCTGACCAATATTCGTTTCAAGGTCAAGACCCACGCGTGCACCGTCATTACCGGCACGCTTGCAGACCCGTACACCGGTAAGACCATCGAGTTCAAGCGCGGCAAGAAGACCTCCGCGGCCGTACAGATTGACCACGTGGTCGCCCTATCGAACGCATGGCAGACCGGCGCGCAGGACCTGAGCGCCGAGCAGCGTCGCCAGCTGGCAAACGACCCCGAGAACCTACTCGCCGTGGACGGCCCGGCCAACCAGCAGAAGTCCGATGCGGATGCCTCCGAATGGTTGCCGAGCAACGCCTCCTACCGCTGCACCTACGTGGCTCGCCAGGTGCACGTGAAGGCCAAGTACAAGCTGTGGGTGACCGCCGACGAGAAGAAGGTCATGGAGCGCACCCTCAACTCGTGCAAGGACACGAACCCGACCAAGAAGTAACGCGCCCCGCATCTTTGCGGTAGCTCAAGGGTATAAAGAAAACCGCCCCGCACCCCCGTTGAAGGGTGCGGGGCGGTTTTCGTTACGGCGCCCCAGGAGGGAATCGAACCCCCGACCAAGAGATTAGAAGGCTCCTGCTCTATCCTCTGAGCTACTGGGGCCTTCCTCTAGGGTACACGAGTCCTAGCTGTTCCCCGCACGTTTGGACGCCCAGAGGAACCGTCGGGGCGGAACACTCGAGGGGGTTAGCTCCGCGTGGAGCCGGTCAGCACCTCGCGATCCTGCTTCTTCGCCTCGCGGCGGCGTGCACGGCGGCTCGATGCGCCGGGGAACAGCTGCCACCACAGGCGAATCGCGGTGCGGCGCACCTGCGTGGGGCGGAAGCTCACGTACACCATGCGGCGGGTTGCCGGGTCGAGGACCATGAGGTACACAATGTAGCCCAGGCAGACCACCGTTGCGATAAGTCGGCCCATATCCTGGTTGAAATCGCGCAGATAGGGCGAAACGTTCAGCTGGTCGCTCACGCCGTAGGCCATGAAGAACAGCGTAGTGATGAAGTACCACATGAGCTGAAAGTGCGAGCGCAGACCGGTCGCGGCAAGCATTGGGATAGCCCAGAGCAGGTACCACGGCTGAATCATGGGGCTACACAGGAGCATGAACAGGATGGCCAGGCCGGCGTGGCGCACGATGTTGCGGTCGCGTCCAACGAATGCCATTGCTACCGCTCCGAGCATACCGATGCCTTTGCCGACGGTCTCGATGAGTTTGCGAATGACCTCGAAGGTATCCCCCTGCGTGAAGAGGGATGCCGCGCCAATCACCAGGCCGAAGGGGGTGTACCAGATGTACTGGCCGCCGGTGGTGGACAGTGCCTTGATCCAACCGAATTCCAGTCCGGTCACCCAGCCCATGAGCGCCATTTCGGCGAGCAACAGCACACCGGAGAGCACCCAGAAGATGAACTTGCGCGGCCAGGAGGCGTTCTTGCCCGCCCAGAGCAGACCCACGAAGGGCAGCACCACGAGGGCGAGCGGCTTGACGGCAACGCCAAGGGCTACGAAGGTCACGCCGAGCGGGCCGCCCCAGAGGGTGTGACGGTAGCGCTTGGCGTAGTAGAGGCCGCCGAGCATGAACATGGTCATGAGCGAGTCGTTGTGGCCGCTGGCGATGAACGATGCGATGAACAGCGGGTTCGGGCCGATCTGCCAGAGGGCGCGGACCTGGTTGAAGCCGTGTGCCTTGGCGAGTTTTGCCACGTAGAAGAGAATACCGATGACCGCGAGCACGGAGAGCAGGCGGAAGTAGAAGAGGGAGAGGTCGATGTTCTCCCCCGCCAGGCGCACGATCCACTCTTCAAGCTTGAGGGAGACCGGGCCGTACGGGGGCGGGGATTCCGCCCACATGGGGTCCGCACCGTTCTGCATGAAGTTCGAGATTTCGGAGACTCCGTGCTTGTACGGGTTGAGGCCGTGCGCCATGACCATGCCCTGACCGTAGTAAGAGAACATATCGCGGCTGTAGATGGTGAAGGCGAAGATCTGCGGCAGGGACCAGCTGGTGATGACGGCAATCATCCAACGCATGGTGTTGGGTTCGTTCCAATCGCCCATCTTCTGGTAGATGCGCAGCCATTCACGGCACATAATCATGGCGCCGAGGGCCAGCAGGATAATGCCGGCGATGACCCATACGGCGTCAAACCTGATGGCGCGAATCAGGTCGTAGCGCCAAAAGTTGGAGCTATCCGAGAGCCATCCGACGGTGTAGGACCCCAGGGTGACCATGATTGAGCCGATGGTGCCAATGACGAGCGTTCGCAGACGGTGGTTATTGACGTAATCCAGCAGCCGGGGTGAGAGGGGTGCGTCGTGTGCTCTGGTGGCGGCGAGCCGGTGTGCGGGCTCTTTCAGTGAGCGCATTACTCCCTTTCTGTATGCGTCGTCTCTTTGGCTTTTATCATACCCGAGCGCTTCACCGGAGCTCGGCGGATTCGGGTGCGAGCGCGCGGTGTGGACAGCGCCTCTGCACACACCTGAGCGTTCTTATACGTTCCGACTATGTTCCGACGCGCGGAGGGGCGGGCGGGCGCGAATGAGGGTAGAGTTGGAGTGTGAGTATTTCTAGTGAACGTATTGTATGGATTGACTGCGAGATGACCGGCCTCGACGTGGCCAATGACGCCCTGATTGAGGTGGGCGTTCTGGTCACCGATGCCGACCTCAACATTTTGGGTTCGGGCGTGGAGTTCGTCATTAAGCCCGGCGACGAGTCCCCCGCGGGTGCGGTGGAGAACATGAACGACTTCGTGCGTTCGATGCACGAGTCCTCGGGTCTGCTGGACGACCTCGAGAACGGCGTGTCGATGGATTACGCCCAGGAGCAGGTGCTCCGCTACGTGAAGAAGTATGTTCCTGTGGCGGGCAAGGCGCAGCTGGGTGGTAACTCGGTGGGCATGGATAAGCGCTTCCTGGAACGTTACATGCCGCAGGTGATGGACCATCTGCACTACCGCGTGATTGATGTGTCCACGATTAAGGAGCTGGCTTCGCGCTGGTACCCCGCCGCCCGTCACAGCGCCCCGGTGAAGACCGGTCACCACCGCGCGCTGGGCGATATTAAGGATTCGATTGACGAGCTGAAGTACTACCGTCGCGCAATTTTTGTGGAGCAGGGTCCGGATGCCGTGGCCGCCGCTAAGATTGCCCGCGAGGTTGAGGCGGAGCGCGTCGAGCTGGAGGCGAAGGCCGCCGAACCTGCCGAGCAGTAGCCGAGCGCTATGCAACGGCGCCTGAGCGCGATGTAGCTGTGCACCGGGATGCGCGTCCTCCGGGCCCTCGAGGGGGTCCCGGGGCGTGCGTCCGGCGCCCCCCAACCCCTATCTCAAACTGTAACGAGCATCACCCGATCTCAGCTTGGCAGGGTTCGTGAACTCATGTACAGTAGTATCCGTTGCACATCGCAAGGGAAACCAAGCGAAGCACATGGTGGTCGTAGCTCAGTTGGCAGAGCGCCTGGTTGTGGTCCAGGAGGTCGCGGGTTCAACCCCCGTCGATCACCCCGATGGAAAGGGTCGTTATGGTTATCCGTAACGGCCCTTTCGCTTTACCCTCACCTCGGTTTACCCGTACAAGGTTTACCGGAGCAAAAACTTTTACACCAGCATTTTCAACCCTTCGAACGAGAACAGCATGCCCCGCGACTTCATGCGGCAGGCGCACCCGATAGGTCCCCGTTCAACACAAGCAAAGGATGATTCTGTGGCTATTCGCCCCATCGTTATTCACGGCAACCCCGTTCTGCACCGCCCCGCGGCACCCGTCACCGAGTTTAATGATGAGCTCAAGGAGCTCGTGGCTGACATGTACGAGACCATGGACGCATCCAACGGCGTGGGTCTGGCGGCACCGCAGATCGGTGTGGGCCTGCGCATCTTCACCTACAAGATGGAGAACGAGGACGGCGTTCCCCCGCGCGGCTGCATCATCAACCCGGTGCTGACCCTGGGCAAGATTTCTACCGCCGACCCGGACCCCTACGAGGAGGAAGAGGGCTGCCTGTCCTTCCCCGGTTACGGCTTCCCCCTCAAGCGCGCCGAGTGGGTCACTGTGAACGGCCTTGACGAGCACGGCAACCCCGTCCACTTCGAGGCGACCGGCTGGTTCGCACGCTGCATGCAGCACGAGACCGACCACCTGGACGGCAAGCTGTACGTGAACCGCCTGAACAAGAAGTGGACCAGCAAGATGAAGAAGGTCGTCAAGAAGGAAGGCTGGACCGTGGACGGCAACTCGTGGATGCCGGGCGTAGATCCCGATCCCTTCGGCCACTAATCGCGGGCTCCCCTAGAGCCTTCCCAAAGGTCGGGCGGGCCTCCCGCGAAGCTTTAAAGCGAAGACCGCGAACGCGTTAGAAAATGCGTTCGCGGTCTTCGCTTACCATCTGCGGATGGTGACATGAAAACGGGTCGTCCTATGAGCCGGGTTCTGTCTAAAACGCCGCCCGAAGGGGCGTTTCGAGGCAATCATCTATCTAGAACGTACGTTGCCGCACGTCTCAAGCAGCCTACCCGAATACGCACCCCGAGAACCGGGGATCGGGCGCACTACCCTACCATGGCGCATCCTATTTGACCTTGCTCCGGATGGGGTTTACCTAGCCGGGCACGTCACCGCGCCCGCTGGTGGTCTCTTACACCACCCTTTCACCCTTACCGCGGCGAACCGCGGCGGTTTACTTTCTGTGGCACTGGCCTGCAGGTTACCCCGAGTGGATGTTATCCACCATCCTGTGCTGTGGAGCCCGGACTTTCCTCGAAGCATCCGAGTGCCTCGCGATTGCCCGGACGGCCCGTTTTCACCCCACTCATTATACGCATACCTCTCGGGGCGGTTATTTCCCGGGTTCGTCTCGCGGGTACGCTGGAATCTCGCGGATGCGCTGGCAGCCTGCCAGGTATACTGGGTAGATGCTAATTCTTCTTCCCCCGTCTGAAGGTAAGACCCCCGCCCCGGCGGGCAACGCACCGGTTTCTTTTGCCGATCTCTCCTTTCCGGAGCTGACTGCCGAGCGTGAGAGCGTCCTGGAGGAGCTGACCGCGGTCAGCTCGGGCCCCGATGCCCTGGCGGAGCTGAAGGTGGGTGCGTCCCTCGAAGCCGAGGTGGAGCGCAACACGCGTCTGCTGTCCGAGCCGGCGCAGCCCGCGATTCGCACCTATACGGGCGTGCTGTTTGAGGCGCTGGATTACGCGAGCTTCTCCCCCGCCGAGCGCGATGCGGCGCACTGGTCGCTGCTGATTTCTTCGGCCCTGTGGGGTGTTCTGCGCCCCGAGGATGCGATTCCCGCCTACCGTCTGTCCATGGGTGTGAAGCTGGGTTCGATTGGTGCGCTGGCAAACTTCTGGAAGGGTGCGCTGGGCACCGCCCTGGAGGCAACCGCGAAGGACCAGCTGATTCTGGATTGCCGTTCTGCAGCCTACGCGAAGTCGTGGGTGACTCCCCCGTCGCAGACTCTGGCGGTTCGCGTGGAGCGTGTGGCGGCCGATGGTTCTCGCAAGGTCGTCTCACACATGGCGAAGTATTACCGCGGCCTCTTTGCTCGGTATCTGATTCAGTCGGGATTGGCGGCGCGCCCCCTGGATGGTTCCACGGCGGGTATCGCCGAATTCTTGGAGGCGGTCAGCGAGGATTGGGCGGTGGAGTGCGCTCTGCCCACGGCTCGTAAGGCGGGTGTCCTGACCCTCCTCGTGCACGAGGGGCAATAAATCCCAGCGGGCTTTATGTCGTGATTTTAGCCGGGCGGTGCGATCGTGCTGCCCGGCTAAAAATTTAAATATTAAGAAATTTTTACCTTTAAAAGAGTCGCGGGAAATAACATTCTTTCTCAGTGATTTAGCATTTCCTCTCATCGACGCTTTCCTAATGCGCTCTACGGCAGAGGTATCACTCAGCGCACCGTTTTCTTTAACCATTCGATGTGTTTATAGTATTAATTAACCCCTCACCGAGAGGGATTGCATATTCACCTCGCGTTCTCTCGACTCAGCGCTATCGAAGCCCGGTACGTCCTGCACGCCGATAGGTCTCGCTCGGATTATGGCCGAGCTACAGGTCTAGCGGCGGTATAACAATTCATTCAGAAACACACCGATTGGACACGATATGTCTACCTCGTCATCTCGTCGCCTCTTCCTGAAGGGCACCGCCGCCCTCGGTATCGCCGGGGCGCTAGGCGCTGGCCAGCTCGCCCTGCAGGGTGCACAGGCCGCAACCCTGGACATTCAGAGCGTTCCTCTGGATTTGCGGGTCAATCAGGCAATGATTGATATCAGCGGCTTTACCCTCTCCTACGAAGTTTCCGGTTTGCAACCGATTTTTGAAAACGGGCTATATACTCCCTATTTTGAAATCGGTAACTACACCAAGGATAAGGGATTTAAAGTATTCTATTTTATTTCCCTCGAGAAGAATCGCTTGGATACCGATAATGTGTACCGCCAAACGGTCATTCTTCCCACGGATATGACGACCGGCCCGAAGGGAAAGTACGGTATTCGCCTTACCCTGCGCCCCTACAATAAGCAGTACACCATTCTGCGCACGATGGTTTCTGACGTTACCGTCAATACCGATTACGCGCGGGCGCCTTTCATTATTGACCTGGAAGACGAAGATCCGTACTCCTACGACGTGTACACCGTGTGCCAGCAGAAGATGATGCTCATCGACAAGAACCGCCGCATCTACCCTTACCGCGCGGCCACGCGCGGCGACCTTATGGATACGCTGTACCGCACGGTGGGTTCGCCCAAGGTAGCTCTCCCCGCAGTTTCGCCGTACCCGGATGTTTCGCCGCAGGATCCCCGGTACGCCGCCTACATCTGGGCCGTGCAGAAGGGACTGACGAGCGGCTGGTCCGACGGCAAGATGCATCCGGAGGCGGTGGCTCGCCGCACCACGATGGCCGCTTTCCTATATCGCTTCAACGAGGCGTACCCGGCCCTTACCGAAGGAACCCACCCCACTCCGGTGGTGCCTGCGGATATGCACCCCGGTTCTCCCTTCTTTAGGGAATCCGTGTGGTTGCATACGCGCGCGAATATCGACCCGAATTTCGCGTACAAGAGCGCAAATTTCTTCCCGGACCAGGAAGTCACCCGTGCGGAATGGGCGCGAGCTCTGATTATGCTGCACGCGGATACCCTGTGTGCCAATATGCGAGATTAAGGGCGGGTCGGGCCTCACCCGGCCTTTCCCTAATTTTTCATCGCTAGATACCCCATCTTGCAATTGCGTATCAAACCCACCGCACGACGAGACTTATCAACTTTATATAGTTGATAATTTGGTTTTTATCGATTGTGCGGTGGGTTTTCTGCCCCGTTTGGAGCATGGAGCTTTGCCCGCGACTCAGTGTTTGTGCTTATCAGCACAATATTTAGGCATATTTTCCACCTCATGCACATAGTTTTTAAAGTTATACTTCAGCTTAAGATCAGCCTTCTGGTGTGAAACTTTTTCCAAGTCCACAACCGCCCCGATTACGGCAGGTCTTATCTATTTGCTACGGTGTTGATACGCACTTCCACACAATGCGTCACACCGATAAAACTGATTGGATACCAATGTCCTCACTTCAGAGCCATCCGCGTTTCGTATTCTCTAAGAATATGGTGAAGGGCGGTTGCGCCCTCACCCTTGCCGGCGCGATGCTCCTGCCTCTCTCCCCGGCCATGGCGGCCCCCACGGCGAATACCCCGGCAGTAGCCGGTGCCGTGCAGCAGGGAGAAGCACAGAACACGCAGCACCTGCAGGTCACCTCCGGCACCTTCGACATCCTCAAGGGCGGCACCATCACCGTTAACGGCTCCGGATTCTCCCCCGAGTTCGTGCACGATAAGTCTTTCCGTCTTTACATCGTGCCCAAGGGTGAGAGCATCGCTTTCCCGCCGCATCACCCGCGCAGCTACCCCTACTACGCCCAGGACGTGCCCTCCACCGCCTTTGCTGCGGACGGCACCGTGAAGCTCACCGCATCGGTGGACGCCAACTTCTTTGAGGCAACAGGCTCCTCCTTCGACGTGGTGCTCGGCTACCGCGACTCCGACCAGGACGGTTGGATTCCGGCGGGCGAGACTCGCACCGAGCTGAAGGTTGCCGCCGTTCCCACGGTTTCGTCCCCGACCCTGAGCTACAGCGCTTCGACCGTGGATGCTTCGGCAAACACCTCGATCACCGTGAACGGCGCTGGATTCCAGGACATCTCCTACAACGGCAACGAGTCTCTGATTCTGGCCGTGCGCGCCGTTGACCCGGCCACCGGCAAGCCGACCGGCCCCGCGCTGGCTCAGTCCGAGGCAAAGTTCACCTACTACTCGGCCTTCTTCGGCCAGTACATGGGCTACGTTAACGGCCGCTTCAGCACGAACCTGAACATCCCCGCGGGCACCCTGAAGGCTGGCACTTCCTATGTGGTGCAGACCTTCGAGTACACCGTCCCGGAAGACAACGACCAGGCGAACGAGCAGGCCCTGAGCACCCAGGCATTCGTGCCGGTGACCGGCGTGAACGCCGTCCACGCAGACCCCTCGGTTACCCTGAGCACCGATTCGGTGGATCTGGGCTCTTCCACGACGGTTCGTGTGAAGGGCTCCCACCTCAATGTTCCGGCCGGTTCTTCGGTCCAGGTTCTCTTCTCCGCGGCCGAGGCTGACGGTCAGCCCACCGGCGACCCCATCCAGAAGGTTGTGCTCCCCGCCAACCGTGTGTCCCAGGGTGCCTTCGAGACTGCCCTGTCGATTGACGGAACCCAGCTCGAGGCCGATGGCCACTACGCGATCTTCGTGAACGTGGTATCGGCCAAGGGCGAGAGCAAGCGCGTCTCGGCCACCTACCTGAACCTGACCGGAACCTCGCCGCAGCAGAAGAACGGTTTTGCCGACGTTCCCTCCACCCACTCACTGTACAAGGCCGTGCAGTGGGCCAACGAGAAGAAGCTCCTGGACCCGCACGAGAAGACCTGGTTCGGGGCGAACGATAACGCGACCCGCGGCGACCTGACCGTTGCCCTGTACCGTCTGGCGGGTTCGCCGAAGGTCACCCTTCCCGCGACCAGCCCTTATAAGGACGTGAAGACCACCGACCCGAACTACTCTGCCTACATTTGGGCTCGTCAGAAGGGTATTACCTACGGTTGGGCCGACGGTAATTTCCATGCCGAGGCCGGTGTCTCGAACGCCACCGTGGCGGCCTTCCTGTACCGTTACGACGGCAAGAAGCGCGTAACCGTCACCCAGGCTCCGTACACGGACGTCAAGGTGGGTTCGGCGTTCTACCGCGAGATTACCTGGGCTAAGCAGCGTAATCTTCAGGTGTTCCCGGGCAGCAACTACTACCCCACGGCTCTGGCAAGCCGTGGCGAGCTGGCCGGGTTCCTGATGAACTACGCGGGCCGCTAAGGGCTGACAAGGCCTTCTTCTGCCGGGCGGATGCAGATGTTACCGAGAGGTGCGTCGCGCATCCGCCCGGCAGGTTTTTGCGGGGCTGGAAGCCGCGCCGATCACCTGGCTCATCTCTCACCGTTGAGCCTATTTCCATAAAACCACCCCGACAGTATTCCAGCGTGTCCAAGGCCTTTCAGCGGGTTGAGTTCGCATTTTGGGTCCTGCGGTTTTATGCTAGGTCTATTGCATATCCGTGCGCGTATTCCCCTTTTCCGGCGGGGAACACGCGGTAGCGCGGTACAAGAAACACACCGACACACCAACCACATCGAGGATTTATGTCCCGCAACGCGAAGCGTTCCGCCACGTCTAATTCTTCACCTAATCATCACGAGTCCGCACAGGTTCTTAGCCCCGCCGATTCTGCCGACGCATCCGCCGAGCAGCGGAAGAAGTCGACTTCCCGCCGCCGCATCGAGCTGGGCGTGGGCGCGGTAATCCTGGCGGGTGTGCTGTACCTGCCGTTCTCTCCCCTTCTCTCGATGACCGATCCCTCGCAGGCGAATACTCCGGCGGCAGATGCCACCGTCCCGACATCGGCCAGCCTTTATGCCTCCGCGGACGGTAGCCCCTCGCTAAGCCTCTCTTCCCCCGACACGAAGCTGCACCGTCCGGTCATTGCCTCGCCCGATTACCAGCCCGCTTTCGAGGATGTACCCGAGGGTTCTGCCTACTACGATGGTGTGCGCTGGGCCGTGCGCGCGCAGGTGATGGATCCCGATTCCGAGACTCTCTTCGGCGCGGATAATACGGTGACACGAGGCGAGCTGATTCGCATCTTCTATCGTCTGGCGGGCTCGCCGTCCGTGACTCGGCCGGACCATTCCCCCTACGAGGATGTTGACGAGTCCGACCCGAATTACGACGCCTACCTGTGGGCGCGCGAACAGCAGATTACGAGCGGCTGGAATGATGGCAAGTTCCACCCGGAGGCACCCCTGTCAAACGCCTCGACCGTCGCCCTGTTGCACCGTGCTGACGGCTCCTCGAAGATTCAGCTGACGGGCACCTCACCGTTTAGTGACGTGACTTCCTCGACCCCCTTCTATCGCCAGATTGTGTGGGCGTCTCGCCGCGGCGTGTCGACCGTGTCCGAGGGCGACGCGTTCGCCCCGACGGAGCACACGTCGAAGGCACGCATGGCGATGATGCTGTACCTGTACTTCCGCACGCTGTAGCCGATGGCCCACGGGGTCTTAGAGGTTGAAATAAAGGGAAACATTCAACTCATCATTGAGCGGGTCTGTGATTTCCGGTTGAGGGTTTGGTAGGGTGAAATCATCCCCGAAACCGACGGGGACAACCAACCAACCCATCGCACCCGCGTCCCCATACGCGCGGGGGTGCCTCACCGTTTTCGGTGCGGTATTCCGCAATGTTGCGCGCCGCTTCCCGCGGTACCGCACACCGCGGTGCGAGACACAATAGAACCGATAGGGATAATGATGTCTTCTCTGCCGAACTCTAAGGCCCCTTCTTCTTTTGCCCGCGCAGCACAAGGATGCGGTGCGCTGGTTCTCGCCGGTGCCATGGTGTTTCCCATGAGCCCGGCGCTGGCTCAGAATGTGACTGCGGAAGCACCCGCGGCCGTTGCCGCCGGCTCCCTGCCGGCTGACCACACCCCGAAGGCCGGCGGTGACCAGAAGGCTGAGACCAACGCCTTCACCCCGCACTGGAGCTACAGTGCCCTTACCGATACGTCCAAGGACCAGGATCTTCACTTCAATGGCTGGGACTTCAACGGCGATATTAACTCCCCCAAGGGCGTGCAGATTCTTATTCGTGAGAAGGGTTCGAACACCCCCGTCCTGGCTATCAGCGACATTGTCGAGTACAACGACCCCGAGTATGCGTTCCAGTACCAGCACGGGTACCTCATCGGCAACGTTAAGATTCCCGCTAACACCCTGGATTCGGCGAAGCAGTACACCGTCGAGGTGTGGGGCAACAACGGCTACGAGGGCAGCGACAAGCTCGTCACTCCCGTCGTGGGTCAGGCCCCCGAGGGCCGCGGCACTCTGTTGGCCTGGCAGGATCTGAACTTCAAGGGTTCGGACGGCGTTCAGGCCGCCAACCTGCCCACGGCTCAGGACAACGACAAGAAGCCCGAGCCAACGCCGGATCCCAAGCCAGTGGAGCAGACCACCACTTTTGAGGCATCCGTTCCCGACGGCTACAAGTACGACGGCGTGGTCCCCTTCCTCATCACGACCGAGGGCGGCACCGTTCACGTGAAGGGTTCGGGCTACACCAAGGAATGGCGTGCCCAGCACGGCACCGTGGCGCTATACATTGCCCCCGCAAAATACGCACCCTCTGGCTACAGGATTCCGACCTCGGATATGCTGCGTTTTGTGGAGGGTCAGGACTTTACCATTGCCGATGACGGCACCTTCGAGGCTGATCTGAAGGTTGAGGCGTACAAGCTTGCCGCCTACTACTTCATTGACGACGACATTTTCCACGACCCGACCGGCGGCACGAAATACGACGTCCGCTACAATATTCACGTAGTTGCTGAGCAGAAGGGCCAGAAGCCGCTGACCGCCCAGGAGCTGTGGACCAGCAAGAACGTAGTGAGCACTCGGGTGCTGAACACTCTGGGCGAGAAGCCGGAGCCGTTCGCGCCGCGCCTGAGCTACAACGCTGTGGCTGATTCTGCAAAGGCACAGGTTTTGCACGTTGGCGGTCAGGGGTTCAACGGCGATATCCACTCCGTTAAGGGCGTTCAGTTCGTGGTTCGCGAGAAGGGCTCGAACACCCCGGTTCTGGCAACCAGCGACATTATCGAGTTTGACCACCCCACCCAGGCTTCGGCTTACCGTGACGGCAACCTGAACGGTACCGTGAATCTTCCGGCAAACACCCTGGATGCTTCGAAGAAGTACGTGATTGAGGTCTGGGCTAACGACGGTTACAGCGAGAACGGCGAGCTGCTCGCGCCGGTCGTGGGCAAGTCCACCGAGGGTCGCGGCACCCTGCTCGCATGGCAGGACCTGGATCTGAACGGCACTAACGGCTACAAGGATGCAAACCTGCCCACGGCTCAGGACAATGACAAGAAGCCTGACCCGGCACCGCAGCCGACCCCCAAGCCCGAGCCGAAGCCTCAGCCGACCCCGCAGCCCGACCAGAACCAGCTTCAGAAGGCCACCCGCGGTGAGCTCACGGCTGCCCTCTACGTGCAGGCGGGTACCCCCGAGGTGAAGCTCCCCGAGACTTCCCCGTGGCCGGATGTGAAGACCACCGACCCGAACTTCCCCGCCTACGTGTGGGCCCGTCAGAAGGGCATCACCTTCGGCTGGTCGGACGGCAAGTTCCACGCTGACGCCGGCGTTTCGAACGCAACCGTTGCGGCTTTCACCTACCGCGCGGCGGGTTCGCCTGCGGTAACGGGCACCTCCTCCTACAAGGACGTGACCCCCGGTTCGGCCTTCTACCGTGAGATTCTGTGGGCTCAGCAGAACAAGGTGGTGCTGAACGCTAACGGCACTTTTGATGCTCAGCACATGGTGACCAAGGCTGAGCTGGCCACCCTGATCGCGGCATACCAGGCTCGCTAAGCGCGTCGCATCGGTGCGCCCGCATCCCCCTCGGGTTTTACCTTGAGGGCGTGTGCGGCGCATCGGATAGCTCGCTGGTTCCCCGTGCTCCCGAATGGTTTTCTGTTCGG
>NZ_KV830898.1:331590-344717 GCF_001836905.1 Rothia sp. HMSC062F03
GAATGGTTTTCTGTTCGGGAGCACGGGGTTTTCTGTGCCCGTTTTCTGTACCCCGTTGTTTGAACCATTTTTCTGCGCTCTTTTAAGTGCTTGCAGGGTCGTTGAGGCACAAAATTTCAGGACTTTTACTCGTCCCTTGAGCGTTCTCGGGACTTCTCATTGAGGGTTTGGTAGGGTGAGAATATCCCCGAAACCGACGGGGATACTCAACCACTTTCTCCTTGGGCCAGCGCAGATTCGACGGAAATTTCTCACCCCCATTTAGAACCTGCATCGGCGCAATGGACATGACCGATAAGGAATGTTTATGTCCGCTCTTCCGAACTCTAAGTCTTCTTTCCTCCGTGCGGCGCAGGGATGCGGCGCATTGGCGCTGGCCGGCGCGATGGTTCTGCCAATGTCTCCAGCGCTTGCCCAGAACGCTACTGCAGATACGACTGCAACTGCAGCGGCTAGTTCTCAGTCGGGTGATCGCGTCCGTGAGAACCCTGTTGCCACTTCTGATGAGTTCACTCCCCACTTGGGCTACCACTCGTTGAAGAACACTGATGAGGACCAGATTCTGGAATTCTCGGGTTGGGGTTTCGGCGGCGAGATTAACTCCCCGAAGGGTGTTCAGGTTGTTGTGCGAGAGGTGGGTTTGAACGCCCCGGTTCTGGTGGTTAGCGACATCATTGAATATAACCACAAGGAGCTGGCTTTCGCTTACCAGGACGGCTACATCCACGGTACGGTGAAGATTCCGGCGAACACCCTGGATAAGTCAAAGGATTATGTTATCGAGGTGTGGGGTAACAACGGCTACGAGGGCGACGAGTTTATTACCCCCGTCGTGGGTCAGGCGCCCGAGAGTCGCGGTACCCTGCTGGCTACCCAGGAGCTGGACTTCGATGGCTCTGACGGCACGACGGCTGCGGATATTCCGGGTAAGACCCCGCAGAAAGCTACGTTCAAGTTTTCGTACGACAACAAGGAACAGCTGCTGTACACCTCCGAGGGCGGCACCATCCACGTGAAGGGTTGGGGCTACACCAAGGAGTGGCGTGAGAAGCATGGCAAGGTAGTGGTTTACATTGTTGCTTCTCAGGGTGTTCCTGACGGCGCTGATGTTCTGCCCGCCAATGATGTTCTACTCCGTTTTGAGGAGGGCAAGGACTTCACCATTGCTGAAAACGGCGTCTTGGACGCTCAGCTGACGGTCAAGCCCGATGCGTTGCAGAGCTACTACAAGCCTCGCGTTCCTTTCCTCGGCATTCCGCGTTACGAGAAGCGTTACGAGGTGAGTTACGAGATTGGTATGTTTACCGAGATGCAGGGTGAGCCCCAGCTGACTGTGGAGGACCTGCAGGCTGGTAAGAACGTGCTGTATCGTACTGTGCTGGACACTCAGGCGTTCCGCTCCAGCGCGTTTGCCCCCAAGGTGGAGTACAAGGCTCTGGGTGACACCGCCGCTGATCAGAGCATTTACTTTTTGGGTACCGGCTTCTACGGTAAGTTTGCCTCCTCCGGGGGTGTTCAGTATGTGATTCGTGAGAAGGGTTCGAACACCCCGGTTCTGGCGACGAGTGACATCTTTTGGTATAACCGCTATCACCATTTTTCTGAGTTCGAGAACGGCGAGGTACGCGGCGTCGTGAAGGTGCCGGCGAGTACTCTGGACCCGGCGAAGAAGTACGTCGTGGAGGTTTGGAGTAACGACGGCTATAAGAACGGCGAGTTTGCCGGCCCTGTGGTGGGCAAGGCGCCCGAGGGCCGCAGTACCCTACTGGCTTCTCAAGACCTGAACTTCAAGGGATCTGACGCTACTGAGGGTAAGCAGCCCAGTCTGACCGATGAGCAGCGCAAGGAGCGCGCTACCCGCGGCGAGCTGACAGCGGCGTTGTACGCTCAGGCTGGTAGTCCCAAGGTGGACCTCCCCGAGACCTCTCCCTGGCCGGATGTGAAGACCACCGACCCGAACTATGCCGCCTACATTTGGGCTCGCCAGAAGGGCATTACCTTCGGCTGGGCTGATGGCAAGTTCCATGCGGATGCCGGAATTTCGAACGCTACCGTCGCGGCTTTCACCTACCGCGCGGCTGGGTCCCCCACCGTGCAGTACTGGTCCCCGTACACCGATGTGGCCCCGGGTTCTGCGTTCTTCCGTGAGATTGCGTGGGCTGGGCAGAACAAGGTTGCACTGAGTACCAGCGGCACGTTCAACCCCAAGCACATGGTGACTCGCGGTGAGCTGGAGGTTCTGATGATGGCTTTCTAGGCTCGCTCAGCGTAGCCACCTGAATGACCCCGTGCTCCCGAATGGTTTTCTGTTCGGGAGCACGGGGTTCAGCTTTTAATAGCTAACCGCTGCGTAAGATTTCCACGAACCTTCAAGTATCCCTTGAGTGTTTCCTGACAATCGTTCAACGCTTTGATAGGGTGAGGATATCCCCGAAACCGAGGGGGATTTTCAACCACTTTTCTCATGGGGCACGCGCAGATTCGACGGTAGATTCCCGGCCTGCCGGTAAGCTCGCGCAGCCCCGGAGAAATGACCCTAAGGATGTCTTATGTCCTCACTTCCGAACTCTAAGTCTTCATTCTTCCACGCGGCTCGGAACTGCAGCGCGCTCGTACTGGCGAGCGCAATGGTCCTGCCTATGACCCCGACGTTAGCCCAGGACGCAGCGCCCACCGCAAACGCGCCCGTTGCTAACGCACCGACTGCCAATACCCCTGCAACTCAGGATGTCGCGGATGAGCCGTCTTTCACCGTTACGTATGAGGATTACTACTACCAGGACGGCCGTGACTACATCGGGCAAGAGGGCGACGGCCTGTACACCGGTGAGGACAGTAAAATTACGGTTCTGGGCACCGGCTTCACCAAGGAGTGGCGCGAGCAGCACGGCAAGGTAGTCATCTACATCGCGCCCGAGGAGAACGTCCCCTACAACGCCCATCAGGTGACCGATACTCTCTTGCGGTTTGAAGAGGGCAAGGACTTCACCATTGACGATGACGGCACCTTTGTCGCCCCGCTGAAGGTTGAAGCTAATACTTTGCCGAGTTACTACACTCTCACGGAGTATTTCCCGGATATGACTCTGGACAAGGTGCGTTACGAGGTTGGCATCCTTGCCGAGCCCGAAGGCCAGCCGCAGTCGACCGTTCAGGATATCTGGGCTCGCAAGAACGTTGTGACGCATCACGGTCTGAGCACCAATGATTATCACTTCGATACCTTCGCGCCTAAGTTGAAATACGACGCTTTGAAGGACACCACGAAGGATCAGGAGCTGCTGATTCAGGGTCAGGGCTTCGTAGGGACTGACATCCCCGGCGTTGAGGGCATGATGTACGTCATTCGCGAGAAGGGCACGGGTTCCCCCGTCCTGGTTATGAGCGAGATGAAGCGTTACGTCCACGGTGATGATGAATACGAGACGGGCCTGGAGGGAGGCTTCGCATTCGTCAATCTCAAGATTCCCGCGAACACGCTGGATCCGTCCAAGCAGTACGTCATTGAGGCGTGGAGCGACTACGGTTACCCCAGCAAGACGGATAAGACTCTCATCACCCCGATGGTGGGTTTTGCCCCGGAGCACCGCGGCGTTCTTTTGGCGCACCAGGATTTGAAGTTTGAGGGTGTCCAGCGGTTCACGAATGCTTACGTACCCGTAGAGGAACGTATGTACTTTTCGACATCGCTGAACGACGAGGAACAGAAGCAGCCTGCAACCCGCGGTGAGCTGGCTTCCGCCCTTTATGAGATGAAGGGCAGCCCCAAGGTGGACCTTCCTGAAGTCTCCCCGTGGCCGGATGTGAAGACGGACGACCCAAACTACGCCGCCTACATTTGGGCTCGTGAAAAGGGTGTTACCTTCGGCGGGCCTGACGGAAAGTTCCACGCGGAGGAGGGGCTCACGAATGCAACCGTTGCCGCGATGGTCTACCGTGCGTCCGGTTCACCGGAAGTCTCGGGTGTTTCGTCCTTCCCGGATGTTACGCCGGATTCCGCGTTCTACCGTGAGATTCTGTGGGCTACCCAGCAGAATGTTATTACTCCCGAGACCGGCATGTTTGAACCGAACCATGCTGTGACCCGCATTGAATTGGACTGGATGTTGTTTTATTACCGGCATCGTGTGCTGAACCCTATCACTACCGGCCTGTATCGCATTGCTAACTAAGTAGGCCGGGCCGGTTCTAGCCCGGGTACCTCGTCACAACAGACGGGGTGCCCGGGCTCTTACGCGCTGAGGGAATCCGCGCGGATTCTTCTAGAGTTCTCGCCCCTAGAGTTCTCGCGCTAGAGTTCCCACGCGGGGGCTGCGGCGGTGCTTGCCGAGTGCGCATCCTGACCGGTTGCCACGCCGGTAGAGACGGTGAAGTCCCACGGGTCGGTGTTGAGCGCGGACAGCTTCGTTTCGATGGCGTAGCCGCGCTCGGCGAGCAGCTTGCGCAGGCGGTCAGCCGCCGAACGCAACCACAGCGATTCGCTGGCCGGGTGGGAGCAATCAATCAGCGCGATGTTGCTACCGGTAACTCGTGCGGTTTCGCGGAACTCGCTGGCCGGGTGGTGGCGCAGGTCGGCGGTAATGTACACCTGCGCGTCGGTGGCGCGCACCGCGTCGAAGAGGGAGTCACCGGCACCACCGCAGAGGGCAACGCGGCGAATCGGCTGGTCGGCACGGCCCGCGATGCGCAACCCGCCGGCGGTGGGAGGCAGGGCCGCCGCGAGGCGTTCTGCAAGCTCCTTCAGGGTCAGTTCTTTGGGCAGGGTGCCGAGGCGGCCGGTGCCCACAGCGTGTTCCTGCCCGTCGAGCACCTGGGTTTGCGCTTCGGTGAGCGGTTCACGGTCGATGAGGCCGATGGCGTCGCAGAGTGCTTCGTTTACGCCCTCGACGGCAGCATCGGCGTTAGTGTGGGCGCCGAGCAGGCCGCATCCACCCTCGATGAGGGTGTGGAGGACCTCACCCTTGTAGGTGCTGTCGGGAATGAACTGGGCTCCGCGCAGCAGTAGCGGGTGGTGGGTGATGAGTAGCTGGGCCCCTTCGGCGATGGCTTCCTCGGCGGTGGCGGCGAGCGCATCCACGGCGAAGAGCACGGTGTGCACGGGGGCGGCGGCGCGACCCGCGACGAGACCGGAGGCGTCCCAACCGGCGGCAAGCTGCGGCGGGAAGAGCGTATGGAAGGCGTCGACGACGTCTGCGAGGGTGGGGGTTGCGAGTTCTTCAGTCATACCTCTATTGTGGCAGGTGGCGCGGCAGGGCAGGTGGCGGTTTACGCCAAAGCCCGCGGTAGCGCAGGAATATTATGCGGCTCGGCGGTGTTCTTCAGATAGTGTGGTTTTATAGTTCAAGGAGAGATTATGGCTGAAATTGTTCTTGCCGGTGGATGCTTCTGGTGCCTGGACGCCGTCTATCGCCAGTTCCGCGGGGTTGAGGCGAGCGTCTGCGGCTACGCTGGCGGCGACATGCCCGATCCCGATTACCGTTCGGTGTGCTCTGGAACGACCGGGCACCACGAGGCCGTGAAGATTACCTTCGATCCGCAGGTAATCAGCTACGACACCGTCCTGGATATTTTCTTCATCAGCCACGACCCGACCAGTTGGGACCGTCAGGGGGCTGACACGGGTTCGCAGTACCGTTCGGTGATTTTCTACGAGGACGAGCAGCAGCGCGAGCTGGCGGAGCGAGCTAAGGAGCGCGCCCAGCAGCTCTTTGACGCACCCATCGTCACCGAGATTAAGCCGCTCGATATCTTCTACGAGGCCGAACCTGTTCACCAGAACTACTATGCGCTCAATCCGGCGCAGGGGTATTGCACGTTTGTGGTGAGCCCCAAGGTGGCCAAGGCTCGCCGCGCTTTCTCGCAGCTGCTCCGTTAGAACGGTTTTGTGACGGACGGTGAGTGGGATGAACGGGTAGCCCGGGTATGATGATTACAGTAGCTCACTCAGCTCTGATGAATTCTACCGAGAGGCTATGATGAACAGCCCTTTCCCTGTTTCTTCCATTGTGACCCGTCGCGCCGCCCTGCTGGCCGCCGGTGCTGGTGCCGCCGTGACGCTGAGCGCCTGTGCCCAGTCCGTGCATCCGCTGTCGAAATCTTCCGAGTCGGCTTCTGAATCCGCCTCGGCAAGTGAGTCCGCGTCTTCTAGCGCCTCGGCCTCCGCTTCTTCTAGCGCCTCGGCCTCTTCCAGCGCTTCTGCGTCTTCGAACAAGTCCTACAAGGGCCCCCTGAAGTTCGATAACTACGAGAAAAACGGCACCTACGTTCCGGCCACCGAAACCGAAAAGGCCAAGAACGTGCCGAAGCCCCTCCCCCCGGAGCACATGAATGATCGGAGCCCCGAGGGAATCTACGAGTTTACGGGCTTCTGGCTGGCTGCTATCAACTACCTGATGCTCACCGGCGATTCTGAGCCGCTCAAGAAGGCTGATCCCGCCGATGTGTACGTTAAGCAGTTTGATGAGTACGTTCGACTATACCAGGACTACGATGGTTGGGCTTACGGTGCCGATACCCTGATGGAGATGAGCCTTTTGGCAGATCTTCCCCGTCAGAGCACCAAGAACCCCAACCAGTACACGTGGAGTGCGAACCTCACCTTCAACCAGGATTTGAAGGCTCACGTAGACGGTTCTGCTCCCCACAAGATTGCCAAGAGCGAGGGCGGCCGCACGTATGTTGGTGTGGAGTATAAGAATGGTGTCTGGGTGATGCTCACCGGTCACGAGGCTGAGGCTTCCGCATCGGCTTCTTCGGCATCGGCATAACTTCCTCTCTCCCCTCCCCCGTACGCACTATTGTGGTTGTGTGCGGGGGACTTTGTGTTTTCGGGATTTCGTGTTTAAGCGCCTGTCCGGCGGCGTATTTCATACATGACGCGCGATGACGGGGCCTTCAGCAAGGACAGGTATGATAGGAGCGGTGGCTCACTCAACTTCCGATAATCTACAAACTTCGAAAGGCTACGATGACCGGCCCTTCTTCCGCCCCCGTTACCCGACGCACCGCGCTATTTATCACCGGCGCTGCGGCTACCGTCGCGCTGAGCGCCTGCACTCCGAAGGTACGCCCCCTAGCTGATTCCTCTGCCTCGGGCTCGTCTTCTTCGTCTCCGTCGGCGGCTTCCTCGTCTAGTGCGTCTGCTTCTTCGAAGGCATCCGCTTCGGCTTCTTCGGGTAAGTCCTACAGGGGTCCCCTGAAGTTCGATAACTACGAGAAGAACGGCACCTACGTTCCCGCCACCGAAACCGAAAAGGCCAAGAACGTGCCGAAGCCCCTCCCCCCGAGCAACATGCACGACCCGTCGGTCGATGGTATCTACTCTTTCCTCGGCTACTGGATTTCGTCGATTAATTATTTGTTGCTTACCGGCGACTCCGAACCACTGAGCAAGTCCGATCAGGATTATGTGGAGATTTTCCAGCGTTTCTCCACCATGTACCAGGACAAGTCCGGTTGGATGTACGGTTCTGATGCTCCGATGGGCATCTCGCTTTCCACCGATACTCCTACCCAGAAGTCCTCGGGCTCTAACCCGCGATACCGTTGGAATGGTCGTTTGCTTCTCGATCAGAATCTGAAGATTTATCTGCAGGGTAGGGGCTCCAACACGGCCTTTACCGCGGAGAGCCACGACATCTACATCGATATGACCTACAGGTCTGGCGGCTGGACCGTTATCACCAAAGATACGAGCGACGACGACAGCGGTAGCTCCGGAAGCTCCAGCAGTTCCCCCTCCCCCAGTTCCAAGAGCCCGAAGAGCGGCAGTGGGAAGAGCGGCGGACTCAACGTCTAGTCAGCCTCCCGGATAACTTCATATTGGGTTGAGAACCAGCCTGCGATATTCTGGTTTTAACTGTTCATGCACGTACATTACTCAGAAAGATTCTTATGTCTACTCTGTACACCCGCCGTACCGCGCTAACTGCGTTGGGTATGGGGGCCGCTACCCTGCTGGCCGCTTGCTCTTCTAACTCTTCTGAGTCGTCTTCCTCGCCGAGTGCGACTACCGCACCTTCGAGCGCAAGCACGACTCCTTCCGCCTCCGTCGCTCCCTCTCCGGAGGCGACGACCACCGTTGAGCCCGGCCCCAGCCTGAAGGGCGAGGTCGTTCTGGCCGATTACTCCTCGACCGGTACCTTTGAGGCCGGTACGAAGGAGCACAAGGCTCAGAACGTTCCGGTTCCCCTGGAGCCCGCGAAGCTGCGTGAGAACAGCGTTGAGGGCCTGCACGCGTTCATTGCGTACTGGCAGGCCACCTTGAACTACCTGTTGCTCACCGGCGACGGTGCCCGCTTCACGAACATTGACCACACGGGTGACTACACCACGGTGGCCGAGCTATTCCAGAGCATGTACGCCTCTGATAGCGGCTGGGTGGTTGGTTCGGAACGCCCTCTGGTCTTCTCGCTGACCGCGGATCGCCCCACGAAGGACACTCGCACCGGTTACTACACCTGGGCTACCGAGATGACGATTGATACCGCCGAGGGTGCTGGCGTGTACAGCAAGACCAACGACCGCACCCAGACCCTGGCCGATGTGTTCAAGTACCAGGGTAAGCCGGTGGCCGGCCAGGTTGTGGCTCATTACCAGGACGGCACCTGGCGTATGGTGCGCCGTACTCCCGGTACAGCTTCGCCTTCGCCGGCTGCTTCGGTGAGCCCGAGCGCTTCTGCGGAGGCTACTACCGCTTCTGCTGAGGCCTCGGCGCAGTAGATTCAACAAGCGCAGTAAAGTTTCTACGCCTTATACCGCTGAGAAGCCACATGTGTTTCGAGAAGCCACCATGTTTGTTGCTTTTCGAAACACATGTGGCTTCTCGCTTTTAGTCTTTGAGAGGCTCACGGCGGCACCGCAAATCTAAAGACCTTTGACGAATAAGAGATAAACAAAAAAGCCTTGATTCCGAAGAACCAAGGCTTTTTCCTAGTGGTGACCCCAACCGGATTTGTAACGGTGACGGAGGGGCATGATGCCGAGCGCGCGAGGAAATCCATCATGCCCCGGAGTGCCGCGACGTAAGGAGCGGCGCCGTGAGAGGCTCACGGCGGCACCGCAAAGCCAGAGAGTTCTAACGAATACAGACATAAACAAAGAAGCTCCCCAGTCTTTCGACTGGAGAGCTTCTTTCCTAGTGGTGACCCCAACCGGATTTGAACCGGTGTTGCCGCCGTGAGAGGGCGGAGTACTAGGCCGCTATACGATGGGGCCGTGAGATTTACATCTCTTTTATCAGGTCTCCCTGACAACACATACTACTATACAGAGATTCTACGAAACGACCAAATCGAAATTAAGTGAAATGGCACACATTATCCAATGTTGGTTTCTGCCGTCACAACAGATATTGCCGACCGCTTCCCCGACCCACATCAGCGCCCCCATACAGATGCGCCCCGCACACTCGGTACGGGGCGCATCCGGAAGGACCAATAAGAACCGGTCAGATACCGTTACAGGCTAGGACTTGCGGCGACGCAGCACCACCAGGGTGGCGCCGGCAATCAGGACGAAAGCGCCCACGGCAGCCAGGCTCAGAACGCTCTGTGCACCGGTCTTAGCCAGCGAACCACTCTGGGTCGAGGACTTCGTCGCGGAGGCATTTACCTGAGCGTTAGAGCCCTTCGACTGAGAGGAGGAAGAAGAGTTCGAGGCCGGCTGCGACGAAGAGCTCTTCTTCGCGGGAGTCTTCACGGTGGAACCCATCTGCTCCTGTGCGGCAGGGGCGTTCGAGTCAGCAGTCTTGGACTGAGCGTTATCCTGCTGCTGGGCGGCAGGCGACTCTGCGGGCTGGCTCGGCTTGCTCGAGTCATCCGAGGTGGCGCGGTTATCAGCCTTATCCGCGTCTTCCTGAACATCGTTAACAATCAGCGCACGAGCCGAATCGTAGTCGCGGTTCACAGCAACGTCGGAACCGGCAGTCACGGTGCCGAGCAGGTAGCCCTGGCCGTACTTCAAGGTGTTTGCCGGTACGCGCAGGGTGCCGCTGAAGGAGTACTTACCGGTCTTCTCGTTGTACACGAAGTCGCTGGCCGGAATAACCGTGGAAATCTTCTGGATGTTCTGCAGCTCGCTGTCGGTCAGCTTGTCGTTGCCGGGAAGCCACTCGCCGTCCTTAACCAGGAAGAGGCGAATACCCTCGGCCGGGGGCTTATCAAAATCAGCGCCGGTGACATGGAAGGTGTAGGGGCGAGTGATGTCAATCGTGCCCTCCGCGAAGTTCAGGGTGGGGCCGATAATCACGGGCAGCGCTTCCTTCGGGTAACCCTGGAAGGCCAGCTTGGAAGGAACAATCGTTGCGGGCGAGGTGAATTCGCCGTCGGCAAGCTCGACGCGGAACTTCATGATGGAGTTCGGCTTGAGGACCTCGCGGGTGGAGGGGATGGTCTTACCATCGCGGCCAACCCGAGCCTTGGACATGTAGTTGTCGGTGGTCGAACCGTCGCCGGTCTTCGGGTCAAGAACGTAAGGCACGGAGGCGGTTGCACCCTCAATGTCCTGCTTGTCCACGGCCACGACGGAGCCGTCGTCGGCGAGGGTCAGGTCGTTAGCCTTGCCGCCGTTCATCTCGACCTCGCCAATCACGCGGTCGGTCTTGGCATCGAAGATAGCAATCTTACCGGTGCCGAAATCGGAGACGTACACGAGGTCGCGCTCTTCATCGTTGACCATGGCCAGGGCCTGGGTGCCGAACTTGACGAACTTCTTGAACGCACCGGTCTTCAGGTCGTACACCGAGATGCCGGAGTTAACGCCCTTCACACCCTGAGAGGATACGTAAATTTCATTCTGGGAGTGATCGATGGACACATCGGAGGGGCGAACCTCAACCGAAGAGTCCTCGCCCCGGGTCTGGATGACCTGCTCGGTCTTCAGGGTCTTGGTGTTAATCACGAAGAGCTTGCCGCTGGTACGCTCGGGCACATACAGCTTGTCGCCGTCGATGGCCACGTTCATGCCGATGTAGCGGGTGCCGCCGTCGGGTGCACCCTGCAGCTGAATCTTGGTGACCTCGAAGGTTTTCATGTCGATAGCCGAGACGTAGTAGCGGCCGGTCACGAACACCTTGCCCGATGCGTTATCCACGCGAACCTCGCGGGGGTGCTCAATCCAGTTCGGATCGGCCTGGGACATGCCGTGACTGGTCCAAATCTGCTCCATGGTCTCCTGGTCGAACACGGAGAGGGAGTTGTCGGTCGTGTTGGTGACCCACACGGTACCGTTGGCGTCATCGACGGTGATGCCGTACGCAGAAACGTAGCCGAACTGGCCGTTTGCGTCATATTCGAAGGGAAGGACCGCTACTTCTTCAATCTTCATGGTGTCTGCATCGACACGCGCGATGGTGGAGGCCAGGTTGCTACTGCCACCCACGCCAACCATCCAAATCTTGTGGTGCGCCTGCGAGTAGGCCACCTGGTACTGGCCGGGCAGGCCCTGAGTAATCTGGGCGGTGGATGCGGAGACATCTACGACGCGACTTTCAGTGCTTTCTGCGTCAGAGGAGGAAGCGGACTGGGTCGTGGTCGGTTGCGCGGTGTTCTGCGCTGCGAAGGAGGCAGGAATCATGGACGCGCCGGAAATGGCGAGCGCGAGGGAGCCAGCAACGATACCCTTCAGCGCCTTACCCGAAGAAGGAGTGAGGTTCAATGTGTGTCCTTGTAGAGATGTAACGGAAGTACTCCACTGCCGCATCGAGGTGCTAACGAGACACTTCGTGAGCGTGCGGTGACACGCTCAACGACAGCGGGAGCAGAAGTGTAAGCAATGCATAAATTTACCTACCCTCTTATCCTCAGTGTTTTCCCAGGAAAATACAAGCTACATCGAGGGTGTGTTCAATGTTTTTGTGCTTATCCCGCGAATTTACCTTGAGCATCACGTGAACGTTGAACCCGCAAAGGAAGATTTACATTCTCTGAAAGGCAAAAACCCTGGTCAGTCTGATATTCATTAGCTCTTATATTTACACATCAATGTAAAAATTTGCTTCACTCGGTACATTATTCCGATGCACTATTCTTACCTCAACGATATCGATTTTCCGTTCGTGCGAACGCACCCAATACGCGCAAAAGGCGGGCCCCTCCCCCGCCGCAATCTCGACGATTGCGGCGGGGCCGGGAGCCCGCCTCACGCAGCGGCTCAGAGTGGCCGCTGAATGTTGCTACTCACCGCCTCCTTATGGCAAGTCGGCAGTTACAGCTTAGGCCTTGCGACGGCGAACCAGAATGGCCGCGCCACCCAGCAGGGCAACCGAACCCACGGCCAGCAGGCCGGCCACGCCGCTCGCACCGGTGCTGGCCAGAGCACCCTTCGAGGAGCCTGCGTCGCTCTTAGCTACCGAGGAGCCACCGCCCAAAGTATCGGAGCCACCAGCAGAGGAACCGCCGTTCTTCACAGCCGAACCGGACTTATCAGCCTTCACAGCATCCGGAGCGGGCTTGGAATCAGACTTGGAGTCAGACTGAGATGCCTGGTCCTTGGAGGTCTGGTCCTTAGCCTCTGCGGTGTTCTCAGACTTAGCGTCAGACTTCTTATCCTCGGACTTAGCGTCCTCAGACTTCTTATCTTCTGCCTTCTTGTCCTCAGGCTTCTTGTCCTCAGGCTTCTTGTCCTCAGCCTTCGGGTCAGTCGGCTTCGACTCATCGGCCTTCACGCCGGTCACCGTCGGGTAGCCCGCGAACTGCAGGGCGGTCGGGGTGAGGGTCACGGGAGCCGCGCTCTCGGCGGTGTCCTTCACGCCAACCTTGAACTTCAGAATGGAGTTAGCCTTCAGCTGCTGAACCGATGCGGGAACGTCGTTACCCTGGCGGTCCTTGCTGGGCAGGGTGGTGTACTCGCTGGCGGTGGTAATCTCGCCGGTGGTGCCGTTGAGCACGTAGGGCAGGGTCACCTTCTCGTCGCGGTCCTTCTTGTCGAGGACCAGCACGGAGCCGTCCTTGAGCAGGGTCACGTCGTTCGCGGCTGCGCCGTTCATCTCGACCTCGCCGATCACCTCGTCGGCGCGGCCGTCAAAGACCGCAACCTTACCGGTGCCGAAGTCGGTCACGTACACCAGGTCGCGGTCCTCATCGTGCTCCAGAGCGAGCGCCTGGGTGCCGAACTTGACGAACTTCTTG
>NZ_KV830898.1:344817-350336 GCF_001836905.1 Rothia sp. HMSC062F03
TGGGTGCCGAACTTGACGAACTTCTTGAACTCGCCGGTGGTCAGGTCGTACACGGAGATACCGGAGTTGACGCCCTTCACGCCCTGAGAAGAAACGTAAATCTCATTCAGCGAGTGGTCCACAGCAACGTCGGAGGGGCGAACCTCAACGGTGGAATCCTCGCCCTGAGTCTGGATGGTCTTCTCAACCTTGAAGGTCTTGGTGTCCACGACGAAGAGCTTGCCGCCCGTGCGCTCGGGCACGTACAGCTTGCCGCCGTCGAGGAACAGGTTCATGCTGATGTAGCGGGTGCCGCCGTCGGGTGCGCCCTCGAGCTGAATCTTCTCAACCTGCTTGGTCTTCAGGTCGATAGCGGAAACGAAGAAGCGACCGGTCACGAACGCCTTGCCGGACTCGTGGTCGACGAGCACGGAACGGGGGTGCTCAATCCAGTTCGGGTCGCCCTCCTTCACGCCCTCGTTGGTCCAGATGAGCTTGAGAGTCTGCTGGTCGTACACTGCCACGGAGTTGTCGGTGGTGTTGGTGACCCAGACGGTGCCGTCCACGTCATCGACGGTCACGCCGTACGCGGAGGTGTAGCCGTACTGGCCCTTGTCGTTCTGCTTGACGGGCAGCTCGGCGAAGGCCTCGGTCTGCAGGGTGTCTGCATCCACGCGCGCCAGGGAGGAAGCAAGATTGCCTCGCGCACCCACGGTGGGCACGAAGAGCTTATGGTTCTTCTTGGAGTAGCCAACCTGGAACTGACCGGGCAGGCCCTGAATGATATTTGCGACGCTACCGGATGCATCCACGGTGCGGTGTGCCTCGGTGGAGGGGGTGGTGGTGTCGGTTGCTTTGGTGGTCTTGGTGGCGGTTGCCGGGTAGCCCTGGAACTCGCGGGTTTCGGGGGTGACCTGCTTGACCTCGGAGTTGTCGCCCGCGGTTGCGGTGACCTTGAACTTCAGGATGGAGTTCGCCTGAATCTCGGAGGTCTTGGCGGGAACCTCGTTGCCCTGCTTGTCCTTAGAAGGCTTGCTGGTGACCTTGTCCGAGGTGCTGACGGTGCCGGTGGTGCCATCGAGCACGTAGGGCACGGTTGCGGTTGCGCCAGCCTGCTTGTCCACAGCAACCACGGAGCCGTTGGGCAGCACAACCAGGTCGTTTGCCTTGCCGCCGTTCATGGCGACCTCGGCAATCAGCTTGTCCGCCGCGCCGCCGTCAATCACGCCGACCTTGCCGGTGCCGAAGTCAGAGACGTACACCAGGTCGTTATCCTCGTCGTTGTCCAGTGCGAGTGCCTGGGTGCCGAAGGGGATGAACTTCTTGAACTCGTAGGTGGTCGCATCGTAGATGGACACGCCGGAGTTGACGCCCTTCACGCCCTGGGAGGAGACGTAGATTTCGTTCTGGGAGTGGTCAATCGCGATGTCGGAGGGGCGAACCTCACCCTCCGCGTTGCCCTTGGTGTCGAAGCTGCTCTCTACCTTGAAAGTCTTGGTGTCGATGACGAAAATCTTGCCGCCGGTACGCTCGGGCACGTACAGCTTGCCGCCGTCCACCAGGATGTTCATGCTGATGTAGCGGGTACCGCCGTCGGGTGCGCCCTCGAGCTGGATCTTCTCAACCTGCTTGGTCTTCAGGTCGATTGCGGATACGAAGAAGCGACCGGTGACGAAAGCCTTACCCGACTCGTGATCGACACGCACCTCGCGGGGGTGCTCAATCCAGTTCGGGTCGTCCTTGCTCAGACCCGCATTGGTCCACAGCTGCTTCATGGTCGCCTGATCGTACACGGCAACGGAGTTATCGCGGGTGCTGGTCACCCACACGGTACCTTCCTCGTCATCGACGGTGATACCGTACGCACCCTCGTAGGAGTAGCCCTTGTCGTTCTTGACGATGGGCAGCTCGGCGACAGCCTCAATCTTCAGGGAGTTTGCGTCAATGCGAGCAATCGTAGAAACGTGCTCGTCGCGGTCCGCGGTGCCCGCGACCCAAATCTTGTTGGTCTTCTTAGAGTAGGCGACCTGGAACTGACCGGGCAGGCCCTGGGTAATCTTCGCCATGGCCTTGTCTGCAATGGTGCGAGCGTCACTGCTCTGGCTTGCCGCCGGGGCGGGGTCCGCAGCGAACGATGCGGGGATGGTGGCAACGCCCGAGATTGCCAGTGCCAGCGAGCCAACGGCGAGGCCCTTGAATACCTTGCTCGATGCGAGGTTCATATGTATGTCCTTTATCGTGTGGGTGGTGTGTGAAGGGGTGCCTCTCCCCTGTTTGAGGGGCGGTGAGGCGCCGTGTTTTTCTGCCTTATGCGGCGGGTGTTTCGTGCACCCACAAGGAGTGAACTAGCCTTCACACAGTATTAAGTAAGGCAATCATTAATTTACCTTCTAGGTAATACTTACTTAGCTCCTAGGTTTTTGCAAGATTTCAGGTATATATGACGCAAAAATTTCACATGCCAGGCACAGCCTGTCGCTAAACCCGCACAACAAAACCCCCGCCTCCAGCAAAAGCCAGAAGACGGGGGTTTCACGCTACCCAGCGCGCAACGCCAGGGATAGCTAAAAATTAGGAGACATACGAGAAATCGGGGAACAGCAGGTTCTGCAGCTTGTAGCGGCGAATGAAGCGAGCCAGCTCCGCGCGGGTCGTCGGGGCGGTCGGCTTGAACTCACCCGAAGAGTCCAGCACGATATCGTTCGCGCCAGCCCACGCAACGTAACGGTGCAGCGGACCCGCACCCAGCACATCGCGGAAACGGGAGCCCAAGGCATCCTCCAGCTCGGAGAGCTGCACCTCGGTGTTGTACTGGTACAGCACCGCCGCCAGCTCCTCGTGCGAGATCGGGGCAGTCGGGTCGATACGCTCGCCGCTAGCGATCGGTTCAGCAATCTTGCGGTCGCGCGCCCAGTGCAGGGCGTTCGCGGCGGGGCGGTCTACCGCATCCGCGTAGGGTGCGACTTCCGAGTTCTCGCTCACGCCGGGACGACCCGCCGCACGGTTGAGCAGGGCTACGACCTCTTCGCGGGTGACGGCGCGGTCCGGCTCGAAGGCGCCGGTCTGCGGGTTGGGCAGCAGCCACTTCTTCTGGTTGGCCACGCGAATGTCGTCGGCGTAGGGGTGGTTGTCGGGCACATCTTCAAAGGAGGTCTTCAGGATCTTGGTTTCGACCACGGGGATGCGTGCGGCGACCTGGTGGGCGATTTCCTGACCCCAGGGGTCGGTGCAGATATCCAGCTGCAGGGCGTGGTCCACGCCCTCGGGCTGAATGAGTTCGATGGGGAACAGGTCGGTTCCGCTGAAGGTGTCTTCGTCACCGTTGAATTCGGGGGTGAGCGGCCAGGAGCGCAGGGTTTCGAAGGAGTTATCGCGCACGTAGCCGTGGCGCACGGTCAGGGTGGTGCCTTCGGTGAGGAGTTCACGCAGGCCGTGCGCGGTGTAGCTGACGGTCATTCCGTCTTCGGTGATGGTGGCGCGCTGGATGGTGAGGCGCGGCCCCTTGGTCTCCTCGGCGGCGGCCGGGGACTCGGCGGTCTTGGGGGCTTCATCTGCGTTTGCGGCCTGGGCCTGCAGTGCGAGGGCGCCTGCTGCGGTGGCAGCGGAGGCACCCTTCAGGAAAAATCGTCGTGAGAGTCGATTATTGAGGAAGGGCATGATTGTCCTATTCACTTGTCGTTTGAGTTGAGTGAGTTACGGGTGGCAGGAGGCGCGGCAACAGCGTGTGCGGTGAGTGAGGCCGATACGCGATTCCCTGTTGAGCGTGAGTAAGACGCGGAGGGTGAGTGCCGGGCGGATGCGCGGTGAGTGAGACCGGCGTGGTTCCTGACCCAGCTATCAAGAATACCTTAAGGTTCGGGTTTATTCGAGGGTTTGGCGAATTATGTGACGCTAGACGGCGTGAGAATCATTAACCCGTAGGCCCCGGATCAACCCGTGCCCCCCCCGGATCAATCCACAGCCCCGATTCAACTCGTAGCCCCCGAAAAGTGAATCGCGTTACAAATAGTGCCGGTTTGGTGTGTTTTTGGCGTGTCTTCAGATTCGGGAGTTATAGTTATTACAACCTTATCACCGTTGCGATACCACTCAACGGCGAGCTAACACACCCATCCCAAAGGAGCTTTCGTGGATAAGGCACTTATCTTCTTCGCCAAGTCGCGTTACGCCGACCTCTTCGGCGTGGCACTGGTTATTGCCATCGCTATCGGGTCTGGATACCTGAACACCAACCTCGCCAAGTACGTTAACTGGGGCCCGATGACGAGCCTCATCCCCTTCGGCGTTATTTCAGTGATTAACGTGGGTATTTCGATGATGTCCACCCGCCTGACCGGCCGCCTCTCAAACATCGGCAACGTGCTCGGCATTATTAACACGGCGCTGTCTGGAACGATCGACTACATTCTGGGTAATAAGGCAGCGATTATCACCTATCCGGTGACTTTTATCGTGTACACCTTCGCGATTCGTAGGTGGCAGAACTCCGAGCGCGGCAAGGCCATGGAACCGCCGACTGGCGCGAAGGGTCAGCTGATTATCGGCGGTATTGTGGCGGGCTCGTTCGCGTTCTCCCTGGTCACGAACTACATTGGCTACGGCGGCAAGACCTCGTTCCTGTTCTGGATCACGACCGTGGTGTTTGGCCTGTCCCTGTCGGCCAACATTCTGAACGCCTTGAAGCTGACGATGCAGTGGCAGTTCTGGGCTCTGTACAACACCGTGCAGTGCGTGAAGGCGCTGACTCAGGGTAACTTTGCGAACGTCGGCAAGTACATTTTCTACATCATCAACAGCGTGGCGGCGTTCCTGCTGTGGACCCGCAACGGCACCGCGGCCAAGGAGGCGGTGGTGGCGTAGGGGGCGGTTCCCTAGTTTTCGGACGCTGACCTTTCTACCAGCTAACGCTAATGCATGAGGAGGCCCCTCGGCCTGCAGCTTACTGCTGCGGATCGAGGGGCTTTACCTGTGCCCCGTGAGTGCGGGGAATACGTTGAGAGCCTTTCAATATTGCCCTTGATATAGGGCTCATCCCCGCTACTGCGGGGAATATGCACTGAATCTCACGATGCAGTGGCAGTTCTGAGACTCATCCCCGCTCACGCGGGGAACATCGGTACGCCTCAGCTACGGAACGGTGGCCGCTCGGCTCATCCCCGCTCACGCGGGGAACATACCAAGCCGACACGACCGCTCCAGTCGTCGCCCGGTTCATCCCGCTCGCACGGGGAGCACTTCTGGAACAACCTGCTGATCTCCGCTCGCGCAGGCTCATCCCCGCTCGCGCTGGGAGCACCATGGGTTATCGGCTGGCTCATGACCGGCATGAGGCTCATCCCCGCTCGCGCTGGGAGCACTACCCACGTAGGGATGATGCACCAGACCATTTCGGCTCATCCCCGCTCGCGCGGGGAACACCCACCACGATTAATCGTGTGAGCAGCCACCGTCGGCTCATCCCCGCTCACGCGGGGAGCACCCGCGCTCCATGGCATGAGCCTGCGCCAAATCGGGCTCATCCCCGCTCGCGCGGGGAACAC
>NZ_KV830898.1:350436-362310 GCF_001836905.1 Rothia sp. HMSC062F03
GGGCTCATCCCCGCTCGCGCGGGGAACACACCGACCTTCTCCAAAATTCCACCCCTGAAGCGGGCTCATCCCCGCTCGCGCGGGGAACACATGCCGAGCACGCGCCCCCAGTGATTGTCCTCGGGCTCATCCCCGCTCGCACGGGGAACACCGAAGGGGTACAGGCCCGCGTTTTCCCAAGTGGGGCTCATCCCCGCTCGCGCGGGGAACATCCTACTGCCCTTGCAGATTTCTGGGGTAAGGTCGGCTCATCCCAGCTACTGCGGGGAACATACCAGTCCGACGCGGCCGAACCAGTCGTCGCCCGGCTCATCCCCGCTCGCGCGGGGAGCACGTAGAGCCATAGGACCCAACGTAGAAACCGTACGGCTCATCCCCGCTCGCGCGGGGAACACACTGACATCGCTGGTATAGCGGAGGGTACCCCGGGATCATCCCCACTCGCGCGGGGAACACTCTCCCATCGCACGGATAGCTGCCTGAGGGTCAGGCTCATCCCCGCTCGTGCGGGGAACACAAGCAAAACATTGTCCCGCACAGATTAGCTCCCCCTCTGCTCCACAGCACTCATCGGGACAGAGGCACCAACGTTAGAAGGCCCATACCGTACGCCTTGCCCCTGCCCATACCGGAAAGCAGAGACTTACGGAACAGCTCAACATCAGTGATGCGAAGAACGCCGTCAAACTGAGCCTTACGGTGAGTCACCTTACCGACCTTACCCTCAGCATTACGGCGGGCAAACGCAAGGTCCTGACGAGAAGAAACCATCGGGCACTCCTCAATATCCTGACCCTCAACAGTAGGAATTACTTCAAATCCCCACTGCGGAGCACGCTCACGAATCCACGCCCGCTGCTGGGCAACAGTCACGTGCGGGAACACCTCACGCTTACCCGTCTGCTGATTCGTATGACGCTTCACCGGGTTCGCGGCAAGACGGAAAGCCCACTCCTGACCGTTCTCCAGCTTCGCCAACAAACGACCATAATGAACGCTCTCACCAGGGCGAGTCTGCCAACCAGCCTGCTCCACAAGAGCCGAAAAATCAGGCTCCTCAGGGCTCAGCATATACAGAACCGGAGCATGCTTAGACTCATCCAAACGCCACAGAATGCGACCCTCAGAATAATCCGTATCCGGCGGCAAAGTCGCCATCACAGCTGCATGCATCGCCTGCGGGCTACGCAATAACTTCCATGCACCACGATGCTGAGGATTAATCATGAAACAAGAAAAGTATGTCATGCGTCCTTTACTACCTTCATAATCTTATTTTCAGAGAAAGCGTCAGAAGATTCGTGTCCCTTAGTTTTCTTCTTCCAAGGAGGTTTCCATCCCTGGGGATTATCAACTTGAACAGGTTTGACCAACACAACCTCACGTGAAGTATACTGACGATGCTCCGGGCTGAAGCTCACCGGAATATCCTGCACTCGATCTCCACGTTCACCTGGCTGAGCATCTCGCAAAATAGGGAGCTCCACAGCATCAATAAAATCTTTACGGCGATACTCAGGAACCTGCCACTCCAACGAACGCAGAGCCTCCTCAGCAGATTCCTCACGGATGCCCAGAACAAGGTCGTAACCAGCCGGGCATGAACGCCGCCCAAGATACAGCGGATATACGGGCTTCTTCAGCGCAGATTCGATAGCCTCAATCTGTTCACGTTCGCTTTCCAGGGCCACCACAAAAACAGCATCTGAAAGGTACATACGAGCAGAGAGAAGCGCATCTCCCTTAGGATTCTTAACCCAATTCTTAGCGGTCTGATAGTCACGAATCAAGGTGCCAGGAGCATCCGTACGCACCGCGAACTTCAGCGAAACCAAATCATCAACCGGCTCGTTACGCGAGCGCCCCAGGGCAGCAGCGACCATTCCAATCACGCCAGATTTGCTCGGCTCATGTCCAGCATCACGGCGACGGAAACGGCTCTGAGTGCCCCATGATTGCAACGGCCCGCTCATCTTCAAGAGCAGGGTAGGCATTAGGACTCCTGAGAGGTGAGAGCAGTCAGCTGAGCTTCCAGGGATTCCAGCAAACCCTTCAGAGTGACAGACTCGCCCAGACCAGCCAGTTCTTCCTTGAGGTCACCCAAAGCCAGAACATACGAAGCAACCGGCTCGTAACCGTATGCTTCTTCAATGTTCTTAGCCTCAGATGCGAGCGCACGAGCAGCAGCCAGGCGGCGGCCCTCAACCTCGGTGATAGCCTTCTCAAAGGCATTCACATAGGAGATGGGGCGGTCGTTGCGAACGGTTACGATAACCGCATCAGGCAGGGTGCGTGCAGCAAAAGAGTTCTGCTTACCGGTAGGCATAGATTCAATGAATGCACGCACAAAAGCCAGGGTTGCTTCAACGCTTACAGAAGCATCGCCCAGGTTAGCGTTCAGTGCATCCAGGTTGATATTGGCGTAGCGGTAGAAGGTACTTGAAGACATCTCAACGGTGCCAATCATGCCAGCGCCGGTAGCGTCATCGGAGGCGCGAACTACATCATCCACAGCGGTGTAGTAATCAAAATCAGGTTCAGAACCGTGAACGCTCAAAGCGTGTGCTACCTGACATGCTGCGTCAACGTTGAAGTCGGCTGCTTCTGCCACCATACGGCCAAAGAGCGCAATTTCAATACCATGTTCGGTATTAAGAATCTCCTTGACCTGCTTCGGAGGAATCTTCTCACCGTTTGCCTCAATAATTGCCTGCGCGAGCTTATCAATCTGCTGGTTGCTCAAAAACAAAGCAGCATTTGAAACAGCACGATCTGAAATCCTCTTGTCGCCTTCCTGCTTTTCAAGCTTAACGTGCTTCTTAGAATTTCCTACAGCAGTAAAAGCCTGGACAACAGCGTCCTCGGCCGAATCCGCGTCGAATTCGGGTGCAGAACTCAGGATGCGTGCTACTACTTCGTCGGCAATCAGGCGAGTACGTACACCCAGCTTTGAACGGTCAAGGTGCGATTCAAAATAGCGGCGAATAACAGACTTCCAAGCCTGGCTGGAAACACGCTGACGCTGAATACCACCGAAGAAAGCAGACTTCGGGCTGCCGGTATCATCACGGTTAATATTCGACGGAGGGATGGTCTGCAGGGCATGAATATCGATAAAGGTAGTCATGATTTTGTCCTTATCAGTTAGAAGTAATAGTTACTCAGTCGTTTTAGAGTCTTCAGAGCGCGGAGGTACCAAACCATAGGAGAATTCACTGTTCCACCGGTAAAGCACATTCTTACGGGTCGAGGGATTCTGCAGGTACATGTAGTCCACCGCAAATTGGCCGTAATTAAAGGCAATACTTTTAGAGCGGAGAAGAGTAATAAGGCTACGCAGGTAATGCTGGCGAGCATTCTCCGTCTGAGCGGTCAGTAGAGAATCAAAACGCTTCTTCATTGAGCTCGTGGTATTACCAACCAGCTTGCCAACAGCACGACCAAAGGAAACCTTAGCATCATGCATGGGCTGATTCTGCGACTGCTGGTGCAGGGCAAAAAGCGTTAGAGCAGTATATGCAGCAATCTCCGCGTCATTAGGCTTGTCACCCTTACCACGACATTGCTCGGGAAATGCTTGCTTATCTTCTTTATCCTCATTCTCCAACACCAACACCATGCCCATTAGGTGGGGATAGCCCGTTGGAACTTTTCCAGCACCTCGACGAAGCTGTGCAAGCTCAGCAATAGCGGCGGAGACGCCAGCGTCTTTCTGAAGATAAAGACGATTAATCTTAGTGCTAACAAAACGTTGCAGTGCATCTTGTTTAGTCATATCACTCATAAGGTTCCTCCCTGTTAGAGCGAGAAGCGGAGTCTTGGTATGCCAGAGGAATAATCTTTAGTAGCTGTCTAAACAGCAACCGTTCTGCACGTGCGACGTTGTAAAGAACGTCGTTACCTGATGAGTCCTTACCGAAAGTACCCACCATAGCTTTAGGGCCTGCATTGTCTTTAAGCAGGTCCGCTTCATGCTTGATTACGGCATGTACATGGCGTTGCCATTCCTTCTTCTTCTCAGTGATATCCTCTGTTGCTCGCTGGTCTGCGAGCCAGAGGCGGAAAGCATCTTCCATACGGTTCAGAAGAGCTTCGGTAGCATCCGCCCGGAACTCATATTCCCGACCCGCAGCTTGCAGAAGCTGCCCAGCAAACTGCCCAAGAGCAATTGCCGCGTCCATAGTGGCTCGAATACTCTCACGCACCATATGAGACACACTCAGTCCTTCGTCAGCCAGTAAGGAAAGCTCAAGAGTCATAGAATCAGAAATGACATTCTCAATCACAGCATTTTGGTTGCCATATTCAACACCTACTAGCTGAACCTTCACCTCAGCATCAGCCGGGAAATGTCTTCCCAAACCCAGCTGACGAATCACAGGAGCAGGCTTATTCTGCTTCTCCGATTCCGGGGTGAGACGAGTCAGCAGAGCATCAGCACCACGCCACAGGGTACGTTCAGTCGAATGAGCCTGAGGCATCCACACCTGTTCGGTTTTCGACGACTGATTCTTGCTGTACCGATACCCGGTCAGAGGGTCAGCATAGGTATTGCGGTCAAACCACTTATCACCGTTAGAGATAAGTACCGAGGTAACTCGCTCGCCGTCATGATATAGACGGACACGACGCGACTGCCAGGTCAGAATCTCGCACATACCACTCGCGGGTACCGGCTGATCCTTATATTGAGCTGCAGGACCACCAGTGTACGCACGCGGTGCCGCAGTATCAGGCTTATCACGTTCCCACACTGGCTTATCGTATTCCAATGACTCTTCAGTCAGCTGCGCGTACTCGATGTTGTACAGCAAAGTCTCCATCAAATTCGCACCATGAATAATCACCTTGCCAGTCGTACCGTACCAGCCAACGCCCAGGGGGTACCCTCTACCTCCCCTAACGCGGGGGTCACCTACCGCGCCCGATTTAATACCCGAGTAATCGTAAGCCTGAATAGTAACCAAACGCCGCGCAGCTTCGGCATAGCTTAGAGATTTCAAAGTTTTCTCAGCGCACAACGAATAATGCTCACTCTCCGAATCCAAGAGCAAGCGGCTTACAGGCTTCGTAACCCCCCTTGCCGTGTGCAAGTCATATACCTGCATGAAAGGGCGGTCGCCACCTAACAACCAGAAGCGGTCATTGAATTCTTCAAGGTACTGCAGAACTCCGGATAAGTTATCGGCATTAGGCTTCCGCATCTGGCGAATCCAGTTGGGCGAACCTCCAAAATTCTCAATTTCATTATTCCTAAGCGTTGCACGCGCAAGGATGACAAGGGCAACACCCAGAATCGCTGTATCTTGCAATGGATCACCGGTATCAATCGCCTGGATATCGTAGGAACCAACGAATAAGTCCCTCAAAGACACCTCGGTTGTTTCCCCTGACGACAGAAGCACAGGCACCCAACATTCACTATTCAGGTTATACTGCGGCTCTTCCAGCTCAACCACTCGCGCTCCTTTCTCCTTCGAAGTCAGCTCGCCGTCAAATGACGAACAAACAGGCACAAATATGGTTTCTGACCCACAATGAAAGTAGATCGATTATCTGCTCCTTGCCAGAAGGTTCTTATGGAGCCTTCATAGGCTTGATGACTTCATCATAGGACCGAAGAGAAGGTTAAGTCAATGGATTAACAAATTTATAAGTACACATTTAAAAATTTTTCAATACACTAGAAACAGATGCAGAATCCCCGCTAACGCAGGGACCACATTAACAAACCATAAGTACACTGGCTCATCCCCGTCTGCTTCGGGGAACATACACCTCGCACCGTAGCAAGGCCTATACTAGTTTACCGTCTAAGGAGAATTGTAATGCCTGAATCCGACCGACTTTCTACATCTGCAACAGCCGCATTCTGGGCTAAAACCGGGATTCAAGATTCCTCTACTGAAGAGAATAAAGAATCTATGTCCGAAGGACTCTCACTCGTTCAACATATGCTCGATACTGGTTCTGTTGCCGCCCGGCTCTGGGATACATGGCTCGCCCCCGGTCTGCAGAAGCGGTTCAGTGAGCACCTCCACCTTTCTACGGAAGATACGCGCGCGCTCGTCTGCTGGCTCGCAGCCACCCATGACATGGGCAAGGCTACCCCCGAATTCGCATGTCAATTCGGCAAACAAGAAAACGGTAAACATCTTAGTGTTTACCGCGAACGTATTGAGCAAGAGAAGTTTGACATCCCCGAGGGACTCATACCTTCCAAAAAAGATGCACAATGCCCTCACAGCAAGTACAGCCAGAGCATTCTCATTGACCTACTCACTAAAAATGTTGTAGGCATGCCGCCTGAAGTTATTATAACTCTCGCTAGCATCTCTGGTGCACACCACGGCATACCTGCAGGTTATTTCCCCAAGTCTGACTCGTTGAGTAACCGTATTTTGAATGACCTCTCCCCCAAGTCCAAGTGGCGTGCTGCTTGGCAGGAACTCTATGACATCACTCTGGAACGCTTTGGCGCGTCCTCGGCACTACAGCAGCTAGCGCAGCACGGACAGGCTATCCCCGTCTCCGCGCAGTTCTGCATTACCGGTTTTGTCATCATGTCAGACTGGATTGCTTCAAACCCTGATTTCTTCCCCATGGGGACCTTCGGCTCAGCTGAACAAGAACAGCGAGCGCGCATCGGCTGGCAGGCACTCGGGCTTGAACAGCGCTGGACCGCTGCGTTGGATACTAACCCCGACACCCCTGCAGCTGATCTCTACGCATCCCGTTTTGGGTGGAGCAACCCGACCCTGCGCCCCATGCAGGAAGTCGTAGTTGAAGCGGCACGCTCCATGCAAAGCGGCGGCATGATGTGTATCGAAGCGCCGATGGGTCAGGGTAAAACTGAAGCTGGCCTCATCGCTGCAGAGTTCCTTGCGCAGGCAACCGGTCGCACCGGAGTAGCCTTCGCGGCACCAACCCAGGCGACTTCTAATGCTCTCTTTGACCGTGTTATCGAATGGGTGAAATACCAGACAGCCGATGTGGCGCAAGAACAGGGTGAAGCTATTGAGCCGCGCTCCATGTTCCTGGGCCATTCCAAGAACCGATTCAACAAATCCTATGAAGCACTCTCCGAGGCAGATATTTTCGACGAATCCCCCACCCCTGGACGAGAAAACAATCGAAAAACGCTACACCCCGGAACGTCTCTCGCACGACACAGCTGGCTCAGCGGCACTAAGAAGGGGCTTCTCTCCAGCTTCGTTGTGTGCACCATCGACCAGGTGCTCATGACCGCGTTGCAAGCACGGCATGTGATGCTCCGATACCTTGGCCTTGCATCCAAGGTCGTCATCATTGATGAGGTGCACGCCTACGACGCATACATGAGCAAGTACCTTTCTACTGCACTCTACTGGCTGGGTCAGATGAACGCACCCGTCATCCTCATGTCAGCAACCCTGCCGTCAGACATTCGTAATGAACTCATGAAGAGCTATGCCAAGGGCCTAAAGATTGGAACAAAGCCACTTAAGCTAACAACATATAGCCACCCCACCCTCGATCTGGATTACCCCGTCATCCACACGCTCACCGCCGAGGATAACGGAACTCCCAAGAAATGGAAGGTTGAACAGCCAGCAGAACAAACCGAAATTGAGCTGAAGCTCATTGACGACAGCCCCGAAAGCGTCCTGCATGTGCTCGAGCCGCTCGCTAACGACCATGGATGCGCCGCAATCATCTGCAACACCGTTGGACGAGCCCAGGAAATGCACGCATTCCTGAGTGAACAGTTCGGTGAAGAGCATGTTATCCTCACGCACTCTCGCTTTACCGCCACGCATCGCGCCGAGCAAGAAGAACTCCTTGTCTCAAAGCTCGGCAAAAAGGCTCACTACAGCGAAGCTGACGGGGAGGATTCTTCGCGCCCGCACCGCCTCATTGTGGTGGGTACGCAGGTCATCGAGCAGTCGCTTGACCTGGACTTTGACGTGATGATTACCGACTTCGCGCCGGTTGACCTGGTGCTTCAGCGTATGGGACGTCTGCACCGTCACGATAGCCGCAGCAGCTCAGAACGCACCCCCGCATACCGCAAGCCGGTGTGCTACGTGCGAGGAGTTGAAACTTTCGGCTCACAAGATAAGAGACCCCGTTTCCCCGATGGGTCCAAAGCAGTCTATGAGCCGAAGATTCTGTTCAGTAGCTACGCGCAGCTACTCCCCCACTTCGACGGTGAACCGATTCGAATTCCGGCAGACATCAGTCCACTGGTGCAGAAGAGTTATCAGAAAAGCATGTCGGACGAGATTCCTAAAAGCTGGGCTGGTGGTTACATGAGCGCAGAACAAGAGTATCTACAGAACCAGAAAAACGCGATAACTAGGGCCTCAAATTATCTGCTTCGCGTACGTACCCCAGATGATAGAACGATGGCAGATTGTATGCAACGTCTTCTCGAGCCTGTCGACCGGCGGTTCTCTGACGACCAAATCGGCGAGGCAAAGGTTCGCGGCACCTACGCATCCCTAGAAGTTATCGCAATCATTGTGGAACGGAGCCAACCGGACAATCCCAAGAGTGCGATTAAGAGCTACCGGCTCTTGCCTTCTATCAGCGGCACAGACGAAGCTGATTCCCTCCGATTTAATGCTTCAGATAATGCGCCTCCAGAGTACCAGCAGAGCATGCAACTTGCGGCTTCATCCATTCGACTCCCCTACCAGTACTCAGATGCACCCAATCACCGCACCGAGGGTGGTACACCCCGATTTAACGCCGCATTGAAACAGCTGGAAGAGGAACGGATCAAAAGTTGGAAGGACTCATTCGTTCTGAAAAGGCAGCTCATCCTGCCTTTTGAAGAGGTCGAAGCAGGCGTGTACTCGTACAGGCTCTGCGATTACGAACTGGTGTACACCACCAAGCTAGGCCTGCAGAGCATCGGCCCTAAGAATAAAAACTAGCCAAGACAAACAAAGACCCCCGCCGGATCCTCTCGTGGAGCATCCGGCGGGGGTCTTTACTATATAAACTTTTCGGCGCGATTCACCCTACGCAGTTCACACTGCGGGGTTTCGCAGCGTCAGGCGGCGGCTACTCAGATTCGCCGAGCAGACCCTCACGAGCCAGCGCGGTCAAACGAGACACCGCACGGAAATACTTCTTCTGGTAACCACCAGCCAGCATCTCCTCAGTAAACACCTTGTCAAAAGGCACACCCGAAGAAACAATCGGCAGGTCCTTGTCATACAGGCGGTCGGCCAGCACCACAAAACGCAACGCCACCGACTGCTCAGTAATCGGGCGAACATCACGCCACGCAACACCCTGCAGACCGTCAATCAGCTGACGGTAACGCGAGGGGTGAACCTTTGCCAGATGCTCCACCAGGTCCGCGAAGTTATCGACGCCCACCGTCTTACCGGCGAACACCTCCTCAACCTTCGCGTCAAACTCGGCGTCTGCTACAGGCTCCGGTGCGGCGGGCAGGCCACGGTGACGGAAGTCCTCACCATCCACGCGGTGCACCTCAAACTGCGAGGACAGAACCTGAATCTCACGCTTAAAGTCCTCCGCCGCGAAGCGACCCTCACCCAGGGCACCCGGCAGAGTATTCGAAGTCGCCACAAGCTTCACGCCGGCATCGGCCAGCTCACGCATCAGGCGGGACATGAGCACCGTATCGCCCGGATCGTCCAGCTCAAACTCGTCGATGCACACCAGCTTGTAGCCGCTCAGCGCCTCAACCGTCTTGCGGAACGTCAGCGCGCCCACCAGGTTCGTGTACTCCACGAACGTGCCGAACGCCTTCGGGCCGTCCACGTAATGCCACAGCGAAGCCAGCAGGTGGGTCTTACCCACACCAAAACCGCCGTCAAGGTACAGGCCGGCCTTCGAAGTGTCCTTCTTCTTACCGCCAAAGAGTCGACCAAAGAAGCCGCCGCCGGAGCCGCCGCCGTTAATCTTGTCGCCAAAATCCTTGAGCTTCTGCACCGCTTCAGCCTGCGAAGGCTGGTTCGGGTCGGGGATATAGGTGTCGAACGAAACCTCTCCAAAACGCTCTGACGGGCGGAAACCTGCCAGCAGCTCATCGGCAGACACGCGCGGGATGCGGTCGGTCAAATGTACGGTCGTGGTGGGCACAAAAACTCTTTTCTTCAGTGACGGCGATGTGACTTTCGTTTTAAGTGTAGTACTGCCTAACACCCCGCGTGAGCCGCATGAGTTGCCCGCCACATTATGAGTAAGGCGATGCGCCGGATGCAGTTGGCAGGTCTGAGAGGTCGAGGTTGCCTCGCCCCCTCCCCCAATACCCTCTGAACCAACACTTCTCTCAATCAACACACTCCGAAGACCTACTTGATAGCGAAAGTATTCCAATATCTATATCTAAACTTCACAAACTACAAAAGACTGCAAAATATGGCAAACATCCTGTAAGGTGGTCTCAGGACCCAAAGCGATGCACCGGTGCATCGACAGCATGGAATACCTAGCCAGAACACTTTCGAGGCACGTCGCCGTACCTAAAGAAAGCTTCTCGACTAGTACATACACACCATCACCGACGATTGGAGCACCCCTAATGGGACCTGAATCCGTTTTGACCCGCCGTGCGCTGCTGAGCGGCGGCGCACTCTTCGGCCTGACCGGACTGCTTGCGGCATGCGGTCAGCAGGCCGCTAATGAGGCTGCCGGCTCGACTTCTTCCGCCACGCCGAGCGAGACCGCTACGGCCTCGGCTTCGGCTACCGAGGCGTCTTCGGCCTCAGCTACTCCGAGCCCTGTCATTACCCGCGGCTACTCCGGTGGCTCGAAAGCCCCCGATGGTGAGTACCGCAAGGCGGACGGTTACGGCCCAGCCCAAAATGTCCCCAAGCCCCGCAATGAGCCTGCGCAGTACCCTGAAACCGAAGAGGGTCTCATTCACATGATGGAAGACTGGCTGGTTGCCCACAACTACGGTACACAAACCGGTGACTGTTCTTATGCCTATAAATATATTACGCAAGAAACAGAAGAATATAAATCATACAAATATTTGGAATCTCTTTATAGTCGCGGAGGATGGATTATTGGAGGACTGGAATCTTATCAGTCTGAAGGTTCTCTGATTTATGATAGCCAGAAGAAAAATTACCGAATGAAGTTTCGTATCCTGTGGTCAACAGTCACATATGTAAATCCTGATGGCCATCTCGAAATGGATGCTAATACGGATACGAAAAACGATTCTTTTTACTTTCTGTTTACGTATTCTAATGGATATTGGAAGATTGTAGGTTCTGAAGATGTGGAGCAAAAATGAAATCCTTCATGAAGAATATTAAGAATATAAATATTATTCTGTACGCTTCTATTTTTGCAGTAAATATGACGTGTAGCGCTCCGATTGCAATGGCAGCTGAATGTACGAGTCAAAATTCTAATGGCCATTGCATTAAGGTACCCGGGGAGAATCCCCCATCGAAAGATAACCACACGAAGCGTTCCAGAACTACTGACCATTCTCGACAGGTAGACATTTCAGACGGTAATACTGCCTCCACGACTTCAGTGGAAGCATCGCGGCAGGCCTGGGATAAAGAACATCCTAAAACAGTTGACGGTATGGGGCAGGTCTACCATATGACCTCCCACGCCGCGCGCAGAGCGGGCGATGCTGAATGCTACTCCGAGGACCAGCGTCCGGGTAAACCCATACGCATCCTAGAACAACCCGCAACCGGCGAAGCTGCAAACTACAACCTAAAAACCGGGTTCTCAACATACTGCCAACCCAACGACACTAAAACCCTCACCCCCACCAACCCCAAAGAAACCCCCAAGGGACCCACTATCGAAGAAATGCTCCAAGAAATCGAGGACCAATTCGCTAACACCAACATCCAGGCCCCTGTTTTGAAGCAGTCCTAC